>CAMBUI010000001.1 GCA_945870915.1 Candidatus Kuenenia stuttgartensis
CCCGACCATCTTCACCCCGCATCTCGGCTGCTACGAGCGCGGCATCCTGGCCACCGTCCACCTCGAGCTCGTGCCCGGCACGACCGAGGCGCAGGTGCGCGCGGCCTACGAGGCGGCCTACGCGGGCCGTCCCTTCGTGCGCGTGCTCAAGTCCGGACGCTGGCCGAGCGTGGCCGCGGTCGAGCGCACCAACTTCTGCGACATCGGCTTCATGCTCGAAGGCACGCACCTCATCGTCGAGAGCGCGATCGACAACCTCGTCAAGGGCGCCGCGGGCCAGGCCGTGCAGTGCCTGAACCTGCGCTTCGGGTTCGACGAGACGGCGGGCTTCGCGATGCACGGCGCCACCGCCGTCGCCGGAGGTGTCGCGTGACGCAGCCGCTCCGCACCGCATCCCCGCTGGTCGTCAAGATCGGCGGCGCACTCCTCGAGCAGGCCGACCGCCACGCGGAGGCCTTCGCCGGCCTCATCGCGCTGCACCGCGCGCACCCCGGCGGCATCGTGCTCGTCCACGGCGGCGGCGCGCAGGTCGACGCGCAGCTCAAGCTGGTCGGCATCGAGACCCCGCGCATCGAGGGCATCCGCGTCACCACCCGCGAGGCGATCGACCAGGTCGTCGCCGTGCTCGCGGGCAGCGCGCATGTGCGCCTGCTCGGCATCCTCGCGGCGCAGGGCGCGCGGGTGGTCGGGCTCACGCTGTCCGACGGCGGCCTCTGCGAGTGCCGCCACACCACGAGGTACGCGTTCGACGCCGGCGAGGTCGGCGAGATCACCGGCGGCGACGGCACCGTCGCGCGCACGCTGCTCGCGGCGGGCTTCATGCCCGTCGTCAACTCCATCGGCCTGTCGGCGAAGGGCGAGCCCCTCAACGTGAACGCCGACGAGGCCGCGTGCGCCATCGCGCGCGTGGTCGGCGCCGCAGGCATCGTGCTCCTGACCGATGTGCCCGGCGTGCTCGACCAGACCAAGGCGCTCATCGCCGAACTCGACGCCGCGCGCATCGACGAGCTCATCGCCGACGGCACCATCTCCGGCGGCATGATCCCCAAGGTCCGCAACGCGCTCGACGCCGCGAACCAGGCCGGCTGCCCCGCGACCATCGCGTCGTGGCGCGATCCCGCCGCGATCGCCACCGGCTCGACCGGCACGCGCGTCCTCGCCCGCACCAACGAACCCGCGCTTGCCTGACCGGCGCCGCAGAAAGCCGAAGCCACGATGGCACGCAACATCGACTGTTCCATTTCCGACGCGCGCCCCCTCGACACCCGCTGCCTCGAGGCGCTGCGGGGCCGCTCGATCCTGCGCCTGACCGACCTGTCGGCGGCCGAGATCACCTCCCTGCTCGCGCTCGCCCGCGCGCTCAAGGCCGACTACTCCGCCTTCCGCGGCGCGCTCGCGCAGCGCGCGCTCGTCATGCTGTTCGAGAAGCCGTCGCTGCGCACCCGCGTCTCGTTCGAGATCGGCTTCCAGAAGCTCGGCGGCTGCGTCACCTTCCTCGACCACCGCAACGAGCCCATCGGGGCGCGCGAGCCCGTGGGCGACTACGGCCGCAACCTCGAGCGCTGGTGCGATGTGATCGTCGCGCGCGTGTTCAGGCACGAGACGCTCACCGGCCTGCGCGACAACTGCCGCGTGCCCATCGTGAACGCGCTCAGCGAGATCGCCCACCCATGCCAGGCGCTGGCCGACGCGCAGACGCTCCTCGAGCACGGCATCGAGCTCGAGTCCATGCACCTCGCCTGGCTCGGCGACGGCAACAACGTCTGTCTCTCGCTCATGGAGCTCGCGGCCATCATGGGCGGCCGGATGACCGTGGTCACCCCCGCCTCGCACCGCCCCTGCGCGAAGCTCGCCGCCGAGATCGACGCGATCGCCGCCCGGTCCGGCGCGACCATCACGCTCACCGACGATCCCGCCGCGATCAGGGGCGCGCACGCCGTCTACACCGACGCGTGGATCTCGATGGGCCAGAAGGACTGCCCCGACAAGATCGCGGCGCTCCGCAAGCTCACCGTCACCCCCGAGATCATGAAGATCGCCGGCCCGCACGCCAGGTTCATGCACTGCCTCCCCGCCCACCGCGGCGAGGAGGTCGTCGACGCCGTCATCGACGGCCCGCAGTCGATCGTCTACGACGAAGCCGAGAACCGCATGCACGCGCAGAACGCGCTCCTGCTCGCGCTGCTCGGCGCGATCCCCTCCTCCCGCGGCGTTCCCGCGAACGCCGTCGAGATCCTCACGCACCACCGCTGACATCCGCCAGCAACTTCCAGAAGGAAAGCACGAAGCAATGTCCACCATGAAGAAGCCCACCCGCGTGTGCGTCGCCTACTCCGGCGGCCTCGACACCTCCTGCATCATCCCGTGGCTCGTCGAGACCTACGGCTGCGAAGTCATCGCCTGCGTGGCCGACGTCGGCCAGGGCGCGCGCGAGCTCGAGGGCATCGAGGAGAAGGCGATCCGCACCGGCGCCAAGGAGTGCCACGTCGTCGACCTCAAGAAGCAGTTCATGGAGGAGTTCGTCTTCCCGATGTGCATCTCGGGCTCGGTCTACGAGGGCCGCTACCTGATGGGCACCTCGATCGCGCGCCCGATCATCGCGCGCGCGCAGGTCGAGGTCGCGCTGCGCACGGGTTGCGACGCGTTCTGCCACGGCTGCACCGGCAAGGGCAACGACCAGGTCCGCTTCGAGTCGACCTACGCGGCGCTCGCGCCGCACCTCGCCGTCATCTCCCCCTGGCGCATCTGGGACCTCAAGAGCCGCGAGCAGATGCTCGGCTACCTCAAGGAGCGCAACATCCCCTGCGCCGCCAGCGCCGAGAAGATCTACTCGCGCGACGCCAACATGTGGCACATCTCGCACGAGGGCGGCGAGCTCGAGGATCCGTGGAACGCCCCGCCGGAGGACGTGTGGATGATCTCGGTCAGCCCGAAGGACGCGCCCGACGCCCACGAGGACGTCATGCTCACCTTCTCCAAGGGCCGCCCGACGCACCTCAACGGCAAGGCGATGGATTCCGTCGCGCTGCTCACCGAGCTCAACAGGATCGGCGGACGCAACGGCGTCGGCCGCGTCGACATCTGCGAGAACCGCCTCGTCGGCATGAAGAGCCGCGGCGTGTACGAGACCCCGGGCGGCACGATCCTGATGGAGGCCGTGCGCGGCCTCGAGCAGCTCGTGCTCGACCGCGAGACGCTGCACTTCCGCGAGAAGCTCGCGCTCGACTTCGCGAAGATCATCTACAACGGCACCTGGTTCAGCCCGACGCGCGAGGCGATGTGGGCCTCGTTCGAGGCGATCGCGCAGTCGCTCGACGGCGATGTCGTCGTGCGCTGCTACAAGGGCCGCGCCGAGGCGTGCCGCCGCCGCTCGCCGAACTCGCTGTTCCACCACGGCTTCGCCACCTTCGGCGAGGACGAGGTCTACGACCACAAGCACAGCGAGGGATTCATCCGCCTGTTCAGCCTGCCGCTGCGCATCCGCGCGCTGCTCGGCCTGAACGCCGAGTCGAAGCAGCTCGCCGCCGCCAACAAGCCCGGCGCGACGAGCAGCAGCAAGCAGCACGCCTGATCCGCAGCAACCGACCTGCGGCGCTCCCTTGACGGGGAGCGCCGCCCTTCCCGCTCCCGACCGCACTCAGACAGAAAGCACACACGGATGACAACCGCCATTTGGGCTGGCCGACTCGAAGGCAAGGCCGACGACCTCTTCCGCGAGTTCAACGACTCGCTGCCGTTCGATCGCGCGCTCGTGCGCGAGGACATCGAGGGCTCCGTCGCGTGGTCGAAGGCGATCATGCGCGCCGGCGTGATCGGCACCGAGGAGCAGCAGCAGATCGAGGCCGCGCTCGGCGAGATCCTCGCGCTCGCGCAGGACGACCCCTCGTCGATCCTCGACGCCGACGACGAAGACGTCCACTCCTGGGTCGAGCGCCAGCTGATCGCCCGCGTGGGCGACCTCGGCAAGAAGCTGCACACCGGCCGCAGCCGCAACGACCAGGTCGCCACCGACCTGCGCCTGTGGACCGCGCGGCAGCTCAAGTCGCGCCAGACCGAGCTCAAGGCCGCGATGAACGCGCTCGTCGACCTCGCCGAGCGCGAGAAGACCACGCCGTTCCCCGGCTACACCCACCTGCAGCGCGCGCAGCCCATCCTGTTCGCCCACTGGTGCCTCGCGTACGTCGAGATGTTCCGCCGCGACGCGGAGCGCCTGTCCGACGCGCTCAAGCGCGTGCGCCTCTCGCCGCTCGGCTCGGGCGCCCTCGCGGGCACCGCCTACCCGATCGACCGCGAGCTGCTCGCGAAGGACCTCGGCTTCCGCGCGCCCACCGCGAACTCGCTCGACGCCGTCAGCGACCGCGACTTCGTCATCGAGACGCTGTCGGCCTGCGCCCTCTGCGCAGTCCACCTCTCGCGCTTCGCCGAGGACCTCATCTTCTACTCGACCAGCGAGGCCTCGCTCATCGAGCTCCCCGACGCGTTCACCTCGGGCAGCTCGCTCATGCCGCAGAAGAAGAATCCCGACGCGCTCGAGCTCTTCCGCGGCAAGACCGGCCGCCAGATCGGCAACCTCGTCACGCTGCTGGTCACCGTGAAGGGCCTGCCGATGGCCTACAACAAGGACCTCCAGGAAGACAAGGAGCCGCTCTTCGACGCGATGCGGCAGCTCTCGATGTGCCTGCGCATCCTTCCCCCGATGGTCGCGGGCATCAAGGTCAACCGCGAGAACGCACTGGTCGCCGCGGCCGAGGGCTACACCAACGCCACCGACCTCGCCGACTACCTCACGCGCCTCGGCGTGCCGTTCCGCGAGGCGCATCACCAGGCCGGCCGCCTCGTCCGCAAGGCGATGGAGAGCGACAGCGCGCTCGAGGACCTCTCGCTCGAGGTCATCCGCGAGCAGGCCCCGCGCGCGAACAACGATGTCTACACCCAGCTCACCGTCAGCGCCACGCTCGAGAAGCGCGGCGTGACCGGCGGCACCGGCCCGAAGGCCGTCGAGAGCGCGATCGAGCGCGTGCGCCGGCTGCTGCGCGAGCGCGCCGTGCCCGCGGGCGCGGGCGAGGTCGAGTTCCGCCAGGCGCGGATGGACGACCTCGACTCGATCGTCACCCTCGTCGACTACTGGGCGCAGCACGGCGAGAACCTCCCCCGCTCGCGCGAGGACATCACCAAGGCGATCCTCGACTTCGGCGTCGCCGTGATCGACGGCAAGGTCGTCGGCTGCGCCGCGCTGTGGATCTACACGCCCGACCTCGCGGAGATCCGCTCGCTCGGCATCCACACCGAGTACCAGGGCCGCGGCATCGGCCAGGGAATCGTGCGGCACTTCCAGGCGCTCGCGGGCCAGCTGCACATCGACAAGGTCTTCGTGCTCACCCGCGCGCCCGACTTCTTCGAGAAGTGCGGATTCCGCCGCGTGTCGATCAACTCGCTCCCTGAGAAGGTGCTCAAGGACTGCGCCAACTGCCCGAAGAACACCTGCTGCGACGAGATCGCGCTCGTGCACGACACCCTCCTGCCCGACCAGGGCAAGTGAGTTCCGCCATGACGACCACGACCACGCCGACGACGACCGCCACCGCTCCATCCGCCGGCGCAACCCCGTCCGGCATCGCGATCGCGTCCCTCGACTGGCCGCGCGGCTTCCGCGCCGCCGTCGGCGCCGCCGCCATCAAGAAGGCCGGGCGCGACGACCTCGCGCTGCTCTCGATGCCGTCGGGCGCGACGGCCGCGGCGATCTTCACGCGGAACCTGTTCGCCGCGGCGCCCATCGAGGTCTCGCGACGGCACCTGCGCGACTCGCGCGGGCACGCCTCGGCGCTCATCCTCAACTCTGGATGCGCCAACGCGGCGACCGGACCGCGCGGCGTCGCGAACGCGCAGGAGATGGTCGATGCGGTGTCGCTCGCCCTCGGCTGCGCCTGCGAGGGCGTGCTCGTCAACTCGACCGGCGTGATCGGCGTGCAGCTGCCGATGGACCGCATCGTGCCCGAGATCCCGCACATGGCCGCGCGCCTGGCGCACGCGGCCGACGGCGGCCCGCTCGAGCCGTTCGCGCGCGCGATCATGACCACGGACACCCAGCCCAAGATGTCGTCGCGCACGGTCCCCTGCGCCGGCGGCCGCACGGTGCGGGTCTCGGGCGTCGCCAAGGGCGCGGGCATGATCCGTCCCGACATGGCGACCATGATCTCCGTGCTCGCCACCGACGCCGATGTCGCGCCCGCCACGCTCGACCGCATCCTGCGCCACGCGGCCGACGCGAGCTACCACCGCATCTCGGTCGACGGCGACACCTCGACCAACGACTCGGTGTTCGCCTTCGCCTCGGGCCTTGCGGGTCCCTGCGACGAGGCCGCGCTCGCGACCGCCTTCCGCGAGGTCGCCTGCGACCTGGCCAGGATGATCGTGTGCGACGGCGAGGGCTTCGAGCGCTCGCTCGCGGTGCGCGTGACGGGCGCCGCGACGCGTGCCGACGCACTCAAGGTCGCGGAGACGGTCGCCTCGAGCCTCCTCGTGCGCACCGCGATCACCGGCGGCGACCCGAACTGGGGCCGCATCATCGCGGCGGCCGGCCGCGCCGGCGTCGCCTTCCGCGCCAACGACCTCGAGCTCCATGTCGGCGGCATCCTGATCTTCCGCGACGGCCAGCCGGTCGAGGCCGACAAGGGCGCCGTCCGCGCCGCCTTCAACGGCGGGCATGTCGACATCGTGATCTCGCTTGGCGCAACCGAGGGCTCCGAGGCGGAAGTGAACTCCGACTCGTTCCTCTCCTGCGGGCTCACGACCGAGTACGTGCGCCTCAACGCCGACTACACGACCTGACGCGGCTCAGGCGCGCACCCCAATCGGATTCCGTTTTCGTCCCGTTTCACAGCGGCCCTGCTGTGGCGTCGGGCATTGACCGACCCCTGTTCCGCGCACTCCGCGCGACCAAGGGTCCCCCTCCATGCCGACCGACGCTTCCGCCGCCACGCCCTCCCGCAACCGCCGCACTCCCCTCGCCCGCCGGACCGACTCGATCGGATTCCGCACCTTCGCCGGCAGCGTGCTCGCGATCGTGGTGACCAGCGCCGCCATCGGCTACGCAGCAACCACCCTCGCCGAGCGTGCGCTGCGCGACGAGGAGCGCAAGGTCTTCGAGGCAACCCTCGCCGCGCGCGCCGCCAGCCTCGACCAGTACCTCGGGACGCTGCGCGGCCATGTCGCCTCGCTCGCCGACGAGCCTGCAACCCGCGAGGCCCTCCGCCAGTTCACCGCGGGATTCGCCACCGCTGCCGCCGACGCAACCAGCGCCGGCCGCGCCTCGGAATCGGCCGCCGCCCGCATCACCGAGCACCACGACGCCGAGCTCGCCGGGCGCTTCCGCGACGGCGGCCTCGCCTGGACCGGCGGCGCCGCGATCACGCCCGGCGACGCCAACGCCCGCGCACTGCAGGACCTCTACATCGTCGCCAACACCAACCCGGTCGGCTCGAAGCACAAGCTCGACAGCCTCGGCAACGGCACCGCCTACGACGCCGCGCACGCCGCGCACCATCCGCGCCTCCGCGCGCTGCTCGAGCGCTTCGGCTACTACGACATCTTCCTGTTCGACACCGCCGGCAACGCCGTCTACACCGTCTTCAAGGAGACGGACTTCGCCACCAACGCCAACGCGGCACCCTACGCCTCGTCGAACCTGATGAAGCTCGTCCGCAGCACCCTCGCCTCGTCGACCACGACCGACGCGCAGGCCTGCGACTTCGAGCCGTACACGCCGAGCTACGGCGCCCCCGCCGGATTCATCGCCGCCCCGATCGTCGACCAGGGTGCCACGGTCGGCGTGATCGCCGTCCAGATCCCCATCGAGCGCATCGACCGCATCTGCAATCTTCCCGAAGGCCT
The DNA here is from genome assembly GCA_945870915.1 of Candidatus Kuenenia stuttgartensis. GTDB lineage: Bacteria > Planctomycetota > Phycisphaerae > Phycisphaerales > SM1A02 > QWPT01. The sequence continues at coordinate 7,891 of CAMBUI010000001.1, forward strand.
CGGCGCCTCCGGCGAGGTCGCGCTGGTCGGTCCCGACGGCCGCACGCGCAACAACCTGCGGCTCACGGAAGGCACTTCGGTGGGTCGCGAGAGCGAGTTCCCGACGCTCGCGACCGCCGCGATCGCGGGCGGCTCGGGCTTCGTCGCCACCGAGAGCGACGGCCACGCCCACATCGTCGCCTACCGTCCGTTCGACTACCTCGGCCAGCGCTGGGCCATCCTGTGCGCCGTCAATGAGGCGGAGGTCCTCGCGCCCGTGCGCGTCCTCGCCTGGTGGATCCTCGGCGTCTCCGCAGCAGCGGTCATCGTCGTCTCGTGCCTCGCCATCCCGCTCGCCCGCTCGATCGGCCGCCGCGCACGCCAGACGGTCGCCGCACTCGAGCGCCTCGCCAAGGGCGACCTCTGCGCACGCATCACCGACGACGGCACCGACGAATTCGGCGCCATCGCCATCGCGGTCAACAGCCTCGGCGAGCAGCTCACCGGCTCGATCCGCGGCGTGCGCCACAGCGCCGACGAGCTCGCCGGCGAGGCGTCGACGCTCGCGAGCGCCAGCGAGTCGCTCTCCAATGTCGCCAGCGGCCAGGCCGCGAGCATCGAGGAGATGTCGGCCGCCGTCACCGAGCTGCGCGAGCAGACCGCACGGACCAGCGAGGAGTCCCTCGGCGCCCAGCGGCGCACCGAACAGGGCGCGCAGGACGCCGCCGCCGCGCAGAAGGCCGTCGACGGCCTCGAGCACTCCATGGACGAGATCGACCGCGCCGCGCGCGAGATCGGCCAGATCGTCCGCGTCATCGACGAGATCGCCTTCCAGACCAACCTGCTCGCCCTCAACGCCGCCGTCGAGGCCGCACGCGCCGGCGAGGCAGGCCGCGGCTTCGCCGTCGTGGCCCAGGAGGTCCGCGCCCTGGCGACACGCTCCGGCGAGGCCGCCCGCAAGACGACCGAACTGGTGTCGAGCGCGAGCGACCGCGTCGGTCGCGGCGTGACCTTCTCGAAGCACGTGCGCGAGTCGCTCGAGCAGATCATCGCGGGCTCCACCGAGGTCGCGCGGGCCGTCGAGTCCATCGCACAGGCGCAGACCGAGCAGCTCTCGGGCATCACCCAGCTCGACCAGGGCATCGCGGAGATCTCCCGCACCACGCAGGAGGCCGCGGGCCAGAGCCAGCAGGTCGCCGCCACCGCGCGGCAATCCGCCGACGAGGTCGACGCACTCAAGCGCAGCGTGTCGCGCTTCCAACTCGCGGCCTGAGCCGCATCAGAACTGCCGCAGGAACCGGGCGTCGTTCTCGAACAGCAGCCGGATGTCGCCGATCCCGTACTTGCGCATCGCGACGCGCTCGATGCCGAGGCCGAAGGCGAAGCCCGTCCACTCCTCGGGGTCGATGCCGACCGACTTGAACACGTTCGGATCGACCATGCCGCAGCCACCGAGCTCGATCCAGCGCCACTCGGGCACGCCGTTGCGCATCACGCGCATCTTCATGTCGAGCTCCGCGCTCGGCTCGGTGAACGGGAAGAAGCTCGGACGCAGGCGGATCTCCGCCTCCGGCCCGAAGAACGCCTTGGCGAACTGCACCAGCGTCGACTTGAGGTCCACCATCGACACCTTGCGGTCGACGTACAGGCCCTCGACCTGGTGGAACATCGAGTAGTGCGTCGCGTCGTGCGCGTCCGGCCGGTACACGCGCCCGATCGCGCAGATCTTCAGCGGCGGCTTCATCGTCTCCATCGCGCGGATCTGCACCGTCGAGGTCTGCGTGCGGAGCAGCAGCTTGCCGGCGACCTCGCCGCCGAGGAAGAAGTTGTCCGCGGGTCCGCGCGCAGGATGGCTGTCGGGGATGTTGAGCGCGTTGAAGTTGTGCCACTCGTCCTCGAGCTCGGGGCCGTCGGCCACCGCAAAGCCCATGCGGCCGAGCACATCGACGATCTCGTCGATGGTCTTGGTGAGCACATGGCGCGCGCCCTCGCCCACCGCGATGCCGGGTTCGGTCACATCCACCGACGGCCCCGTGGGCGCGGCCGCCGTCGTTTCCTTCCTGGCGGCGAACGCGGCCTCGATCGCGGCCTTGAGCTCGTTCATCCGCTTGCCGACCGCGGGCTTCTGCTCCTTCGGCACCGACTTGAGCGCGTCCATGGCGCCCCGCAGCCTGCCGTTGGTGCCGAGCCAGCGCACGCGGAACGCCTCCAGGGCCGCGGCATCGGCCACGCCGGCGAGTTCGGTGAGCGCTTCGCGTTCCATCGCGTCGAGTTCGGAGAGCATCGATTCAGTCTAGCGAAAAAGCAGCGACGCCCCGGAAGACCGGGGCGTCGCGGAGATGCATCGGATGTCGCGCTTGGCACCAGCCGCAAGCCTTTCGGGAGGGCGTCGAAGCCCTGCCCTAGAGGCGACGGCCTGAGCCGGCGCGGGCCTCACTCGGCCTTCGGAGCGTCGGCGGCCTTCGCGGCGCCGTTGTCGCGGGCCTTGGCGGCGTACGCGGTGCGCTTGTCGGCGGTGCGACGGCGGTTCGAGCGGCGGCCCGAAACCTGCGCGCCGTCCTCCTTGCCGACGAGCTGCAGGATGCAGAGGTCGGTCTGGTCGCCCACGCGGCGCTTGTCGAGCTTCACGATGCGGGTGTAGCCACCCGCACGGTCGGCGTAGAGCGGCGCAACGCGCGACATGAGGTGCTGCACGAGGCGCGGGGCCTTGCGGAGCTCGCCGTAGCGGTTGAACTCGATCGCATCGGCCGCGGGGAGATCCCACAGCTGGTGCATGTTCTTCTTCTCGTCCTTCGTGTTCGGATCAGCGACCCACGCGAAGACCGCGCGGTCGTTGATGCGCGACTCGACGGCGCGGCGGGCCGAGAGGCCGCTGCGCTTCGCCATCGTGATCAGCTTCTCGACGAAGGGCTGGACAGCCCGCGCCTTGGGAAGCGTGGTCTCGATCTGGCCGTGCTCGAAGAGGCCGGCGGCGAGGTTGCGGAGCATCGCGCGACGGTGGTCTTCCTTCACGCACAGTTGCTTGCCAAATACACGGTGACGCATGACTCGTTCCTATCTTGATGGGTCCGGCCCTCGTGGCCGTGCCCGAAATGTGCTTTCGAAACAGTTCTGTCCTTCGCGGTTCCGCTCTCGGCGGAACGTCGACTCAGCCGTTGACCAGACCTTCCGGAACCGGGTAGCCCAGGTGGAGTCCGAGCTTCTCGAGCTCCTCCTTGACCTCGCGGAGCGAGGTCTTGCCGAAGCTGCGCACCGAGAGCAGGTCGTCCTCGCTGCGCTGCACGAGCTCGCCGACCGTGCGGATCTTGGCGGTCTCGAGGCAGTTCGACGCGCGGACGCTGAGCTCGAGCTCGGAGACCGGCATGCGGAGCTTGCGGATGATCTCGTCGTCCTGCGCGTTCGAGTCGGCGACCTCGTCCGACACCATGGTGTCGCCGAGCTCGTCGAACTGGACGAACGGATTCAGGTGCTTGCGGAGGACCTTCGCGGCCTCGACGACGGCCATCTCGGGCGTCACGGTGCCGTTGGTCCAGACGTCCAGGATGAGCTTCTGGTAGTTCGTCTGCTGGCCGACGCGGGTGTCCTCGGTCGCGAAGCGCACGCGCTGCACGGGCGAGAAGATCGCATCGATCGGGATCTCGCCGATCACCTGGTCGCCGCCCTTGGTGGCGTCCTTGGCGATCTGCTCGCTCGCGGGCATGTAGCCGCGGCCCTTCTCGACGGTGAACTCGATGTCGAAGTCGATCTTGTCGGTCAGGGTCGCGATGACCTTGTCCGGGTTGATGATCTCGATCGACGCGTCGCACTCGATGAGCTCGGCGGTCACGTCGCCGGGACCCTCGGCCGAGAGCTTCATGGTGCGCGGACCATCGCCCTCCATCGCGACGACGATGCCCTTGATGTTCAGGATGATGTCGACGACGTCCTCGAGGACGCCGGGGATCGTCGAGAACTCGTGGGTCACGCCCTTGATCTTGATCTTGGTGATCGCGGCGCCCTCGATCGAGGAGAGCAGCACGCGACGCAGGCTGGTGCCGATGGTCGTGCCAAAGCCCGGCTCGAACGGCTCCGCGATGAAGCGGGAGAAGGTCTGCGAGCGGCTCTTGGGGTCGGTCTGGACATTCGCGGGAAGATCGAGCCCGCGCCAACGAAGATGCATCAGGAACTCCTAGTGCCCATTCAGGGCTCTCGACAGATCCGGGCTTCCGCCCTGTTCGTCACCGCTGCAGCTCGGATGACCACCGCTGTCGATCGGTGGGTGCCTTCTGTGCAACGGATCCACTGGAATCCGCTCGCCCGACCTTCGTCGGGCAAACGGGGAATCTCGAATCGGCTCTCGGCGCGGGCGAGTGCTTCGCCAAGCGCCTTCTCAGGACCACGCGAGTGCTTCGCGGGATCCGTGCAACCCACTCTCAGGATCCCGTGAGTACTTCGCGGGATCCGTGAGACCCAGGATCCCGCGAGTGCTTCGCGGGATCCGTGAGACTTAGACGCGGCGCTTCTTCGGCGGACGGCACCCGTTGAACGGGATCGCCGTGTGGTCCTCGACCGCGGTCACGCGGAGGCCGTTCGCCTGGAGCGCGGTGATCGCGCTCTCGCGGCCCGGGCCCGGACCCTTCACGCGAACCTCGACCTCCTTGAGGCCGACGCGCTTCGCCTTGCCCACGGCCTTCTCCGAGGCGCGGCTCGCCGCGAACGGAGTCGACTTGCGGGCGCCCTTGAAGCCGACGGTGCCGGCCGAGTCCCACGCGATGGTCTCGCCGTTCACATCGGTGATGGTGACGAGCGTGTTGTTGAACGTCGCGTTGACGTGGACGATGCCACGGAGCACGTTCTTGCGAAGCTTCTTCTTGGGAGCAGATGATGCCGGGGTAGGCGTGTTCATTGGTGTATCTCGTGTTCTGTCGTTTCCACCCCGCGACCAGTACTTGGCCGCAGGCATGGGATTGGCGGGGAAGGCAGGATCTCACGCAGCGGCGAATGCATCGCCGCAGGCGCGGATCATCAGCCCTTCACGCCCTTCTTGCCGGCGACCGTCTTCTTCTTGCCCTTGCGGGTGCGCGAGTTCGAGCGCGTGCGCTGGCCGTGCACCGGCAGGCTGCGACGGTGACGGTCACCGCGGTAGCTCTTGATGTCCTTCAGGCGCTGGATGTCCTGCTGGATCTGGCGGCGGAGCGCGCCCTCGACGACGATCTTCGCGTCGATGATGCCCGCGATCTGCGCGATCTCCTGCTCCTTGAGGTCGTTGGTACGACGCTCCGGGTCGATGCCGACCTCGCGGAGGATGTCGAGCGCAACCTTCGGCCCGATGCCGAACACGTAGCGCAGCGAGACGCCAATCTTCTTCTTCTCAGGGATGTCGATACCAGCGATACGCGGCATGTCAGGCTCCGGTCAGCGCTTGCAGGCTCGCTGCAGCGCTCCACACTTTGATGCGCCCCGCAGCGGTGTGCTGCACGGAGGCGCGGTTGATTCCGATGTCTCCACCCCGGTCGACCGACCGAGGGGGAAGGGGCGATTGTACCCAAATTCCCGTTGAAGTCAGCCCTGGCGCTGCTTCAGGCGAGGATTCTTCTTGTTGATGACCAGACGCTTGCCCTTGCGGACGACGATCTGGCAGTCACGGGTACGGCGCTTGATGCTCGAGCGAACCTTCATGGTGGTCTCCTGTCTGCAGTTCTCTGACGCTTTGGTTTGGTTCTCGGTCGTAGGTACCAGCTCAGTAGCGGTAGACGATGCGGCCCTTGGTCATGTCGTAGGGGCTCATCTCGACGGTCACGCGGTCGCCCGGAAGGATGCGGATGAAGAACTTCCTCATCTTGCCGCTCACGTAGGCGATGATCTCCTGGTCGTTCTGAAGACGAACCTTGAACATCGCGTCGGGGAGCGCCTCGGTGACCTCGGCGTCGAGGGTGATCTTGTCTTCCTTGGCCATCTGTGCTGGGAGCCTTCGTTCGGGATTCGGTTCTCTGGTCTGGGTGCGTAGGTGGGTTGTTTCGTGCGATGTGTCAGCCGGCGCGGCGGACCGGCGGTGCGGTGGCGGCGTCCGCGACCGATCCACGCGGCGCGGAGACGGTCAGGATCTCGGCGCCATCGCGGGTCACGGCGACGGTGTGCTCGACATGGCAGCTGCGGGCGCCGGAGTTCAGCACCACCGTCCAGCCGTCGGCCGCGAGCGTGACCTCGGGGTTCTGCAGTTCGCCGCGGTCGTTGCGCCGCGCGCGCTCGACCACGATCATGGGCTCGATCGCCAGCACCATCCCGGGGCGCAGCGTGAAGTCGCCACCCTCGAGGAACGATGCGTACACGCTGCACGGCACCTGCGGCGGCTCGTGCAGTTCGCGGCCGATGCCGTGGCCGACGAAGTCGACCGCGACCGTGAAGCCGCTGGCCACCGCGATCTGCTCCATCTCGGCGGCGACCTGGCTCCAACGCAGTCCGGGACGGGCCGCGCGCACGGCGTGGGCGAGCATCCGCTCGGCACAGGCAACGAGCGCGAGCGCTTCCTCACCGACCTCGCCGACACAGACGGTGACCGCGCTGTCCGCGCACCAGCCGTCGAGCCGGGCGCCGGCATCGATCGAGACGATGTCGCCGTCGCGGATCACCCGTCCGCCGGGAATGCCATGCACGAGCTCCTCGTTCACCGAGATGCAGCTCGCAGCGGGATACGCAGGACGCTCGGCGCCGCCAGCGCTCCCGCGGTACCCGCGGAACAGCGCCTCGCCGCCGGCTCCGATGATCACCGCGTCGATCGCGGCATCGATGTCGCGCGTTCGCGCTCCGGCCACGCAGGCGGCGCGACCGGCCTCGAGCGCGAGCGCGACCAGCTCCCCTGCCCTGCGGATGCCGGCCACATCGTCGGTCGAGCGGAGGGCGAGCGGAGCGCGTGGCGAAACCGCGGTCCCTCCGTTCAAGACTCGGGAGGCACCGCGGTGGTTGCGCGCCTGGCGCGCGGGGGCGATGGTGGCGCCACCTGTCATGTCAACTCGTCCGGCTCCTGATGCGGGGAGCCTTGCCATCGTTCGCGCCCTGCGCGAGGAAGCCCGAGTAGTTGCGCATGAGCAGGTTGGCCTCGATGCGCTGGATCAGGTCGAGACCGACGCTGACGACGATCAGGAGACCGGTGCCGCCGAGGAACTGCGACACGAACGGCGGGATGCCCATGCTCGAGCTCACGACGGTCGGGATGACCGCGATCGCCGAGAGGAAGCCCGCGCCGACGTAGGTGATGCGCTCCATCACGGTCTCGAGGTACTCCGCGGTGCGCGGACCCGGACGGTAGCCGGGGATGAACGACCCGCTCTGCTTCAGCTGCTTGGACATCTCATCCGGGCTGAACTGCACGGTGGTCCAGAAGTAGCTGAAGAAGAAGATCATCACGATCTCGAGGAAGATGTACGGGAACTTGCCCATCTGGCTGTTGAAGGCCAGGAAGCCCGTCGTCAGCTTCCACCAGTCGGGCGAACCGCCCTGGATGGCGCGGGTCTGGAGCCACGCGAAGATGCTGGACGGGAAGATCATCAGCGAGCTGGCGAACACGATCGGCATGACGCCGGCGTGGTTCAGTCGCAGCGGCAGGTACTGGCGCTGTCCACCGAACACGCGGCGGCCGCGGGTGTGCTTGGCCTGCTGGATCGGGATGCGGCGCTGGGCGACGGTGATGATGATCGCACCGGCGACCACGAACACGAATCCGCCGAGCAGGAGCACGAGACCGATCGGGCTGAGCTTGCCGGCCTCGGCGTTGATCGAGGGATCGAAGTTGGTGACGACCCAACCCACCGCGTCCGGCATGCGGGCAAGGATGCCGCAGGTCAGGATGAGCGAGATGCCGTTGCCGATGCCGTACTTGTCGATCTGCTCGCCGAGCCACATCAGGAAGAGGCTGCCTGCGGTCAGACCGGCGACGCCGGCCGCGTAGAAGGTGATCATGCGTCCGCCGGACAGGAAGTCCGGCTGGACGAGGCCCGACTGGCGCAGGTACGAGAGCCACATGATGCCCTGCACGAAGCAGAGCGCCACGGTCGCGTAGCGGGTGTACTCGTTGATCTTGGTCTGGCCCGAGGTGCCGTCCTTCTTCAGGTCCTGCAGCGGCTTCCACACCGTGCTCAGGAGCTGGAAGATGATCGACGCCGTGATGTACGGCATGATGCCGAGGCCGAAGATCGTCGACTGCTGCAGGCTGCCGCCCGAGAAGATCGACGCGTACTCCAGGATTCGTCCGAAGCCGGATGCACCCTGGCTCGCCTTGTCCGCCGCTTCCTTGAGCGCGCTCTGGTCGACGCCGACCAGGGGGATCACGAAACCGATGCGGTAGATGGCGAGCATGCCGAGCGTGAACAGGACGCGGCGGCGGAGCTCGGGGATCTTGAAGATGTTCGCGAAGGCTTGAAACATCAGGGACTCGGATATTCAGGTTCGGAGCGAAGCCACGAGCATCGAACTACCCATACTCCGGGCCAACATTTCAGCCGCATCGGGCGGACGGACGACGTGTGCGGTCACTTCCTGCCGTTCACTGCCTGCCGCTCACTTCTTGGTGGGCTCGGAGCACGAGCCGCCGGCGGCCTCGATCTTCGACTTCGCGGTCGCGCTGAACGCGGCGGCGACGACGGTGAGCTTCTTCTTGAGGTCGCCGGTGCCGAGCACCTTGAGACCGAGCTTGGCGTTCGGGATGAGGCCGAGCTTGACCAGCGTGTCGATGTCGACCGTGGCGCCGGACTCGAAGTTCTTGTCGAGATCGCGCACGTTGATCACGTAGTACTCGGTGCGGAAGCCCGCATTCGAGAAGCCACGCTTCGGGAAGCGGCGCGCGAACGGCGTCGCACCGCCGGCGTAGGCCGGACGGCTGTTCCAACCCGCGCGGCTCTTGGCGCCCTTGTGGCCGCGACCGGAGGTGCCGCCCTTGCCGCTGCCCTCGCCGCGACCAAGGCGCTTGATCTTCTTATGCGGGCCGACCTTGGCGGTGATGTCGTGGATCATCATGACTGGAGCTCTCCAGAACGGCGGATGGGTCCGCCGGAAGCACTTCGTTGTGTATCGATCTCTGTCGTTCCGCGGGGGCCGTTCGGGTGAACTTCCGCCGCAACCTACGCAATCACTGATTCGAGGCGGTCATCAGCCGGCCGCCGGGGCGTCCGCAGCGGGCGCGGCCGGAGCCGCAGCAGCCGGGGCCTCGCCCCCGCCACCACCGCCGCCGCCACCACCACCGCCGTAACCGCCGCCACCGCCGCCGTATCCGCCGCCACCACCGCCGCCGAAGCCGCCGCGACCGCGGCCACCGCCACGGGGTCCGCCGCGGCCACCACGGCGATTCTCATCGCCGACGGTGTTCTTCGGAGCGGCCATCTTCTCGCCGCCCTTGTTCTGCGGCATGAAGGCCATTCCGCGCTTGATCGCCTCCTCGACGGCCGTCTCGGGGAGCTCGACGCCGCGAAGCGCCGAGACCTGCTGGCGCGAGCGGAGGGTGCCGAGGGCATCCATGGTCGCCTTGACGACGTTCTTCGGGTTGCTGGAGCCGTAGACCTTGGTCAGGCAGTCCTGCACGCCGATCATCTCGAGGACGGCGCGGACCGCGGCACCCGCGATGACGCCGGTACCGGGAGCGGCGGGCATGAGCTTCACGGTCGTCGCGCCGAAGCGGCCGATGACCATGTGCGGGATCGTCTTGGCCTGCATCTGGAAGGCGTTCATCTTGCGACGGCCTTCCTTCTGCGCCTTCTCGATCGCCTGGGGCACCTGGTTCGACTTCGCGTAGCCGACGCCGGCGCGACCGTGACGGTCGCCGACGACGACCATCGCCGAGAAGCTGAAGCGGCGACCGCCTGCGACGGTCGACGAGGTGCGGTAGACGCCGACGGTCGTCGACTCGATGGATGAGGTTTCGTCGATGATCTCTGCCATAGTGAAGCCTGTCTTCAGTCGGTCATGCCGCTCAGCGCGACGGACCGCGTGTCAAATCGATCTGAACTCAATCAGAACTGGAGTCCGCCCTCGCGCGCGCCGTCGGCGAGCGCCTTGATGCGGCCGTGATAGAGGTACCCGTTGCGGTCGAAGACGACCTTCGAGACGCCCTTCTCCTTCGCGCGCTGGGCGACGAGCTTGCCCACGGCGGTCGCCTCGGACATCTTGACGCCCTTCTCGGCGAAGCCCTTGTCGCGCGTCGATGCCGACGCGAGGGTCTTGCCGGTGAGGTCGTCGATGACCTGCGCGTACACGTGGTTGAGCGAGCGGAACACGGAGAGACGCGGACGGTCGGGGAGACCGAGGATCTCCTTGCGGATGCCCTGCTTGCGGCGGGCTCGACGGACGCGCTTGATGGTCGTGCGGTTCATGTGGTGCTGCCTTCTGTCCTGATGCTGGCGTTTGCTGGCCCGATGCGGGTTCCTCAGGCTGCGGCGAGCGACTCGCCGCGGCCACGGGTCCCTTCATCAGCCGCCGGTTGCCTTGCCCTGCTTGCGGATGATGGTCTCGCCGGCGTACTTGATGCCCTTGCCGTTGTACGGCTCCGGCTTGCGCTGCGAGCGGATCGCGGCGGCGAACTCGCCGACGCGCTGGCGGTCGGCGCCGCTGATCGTCACGAAGATGCCGCCTTCGGTCGCGATGTCGACCTTGACGCCCTGGGGGATCGCGAGCGAGATCACGTTGGCGTAGCCCAGCTTGAGATCGAGGTTCTTGCCCACGACCTTCACCGAGTAGCCGACGCCGATGACCTCGAGCTTCTCCGAGTACCCGTCGGTGACGCCCTTGATGCAGTTGTTGATGTTGGCGCGGGTCGTGCCCCAGAAGGCCTTGCGGTTGCCTTCCTCGAGCTTGGCCATGTCGGTCGAGACCACGATGTGGCGGTCCTTCTCGTTCCAGGCGACCGAGACCTCGGGGCGGTACGCGACCTTGAGGGTCTCGCCCTTGGGGCCGGTGATGGCGACTTCGCGGGTATTGGCGTTCACGGCGACCTTGCAGTTGCCGGGGACGAGGATGGGCTTCTTACCGATGCGCGACATGGTTGACTCCTGTCGGACTTGCTTCTTCTCAGGCTTCTTCTCAGGGCCCCGTTCGGCGGACCCGGCGACGATTTCGCCGGATACGACTCGCGGGGCCGACTCACTTGCGGCTCGCGGACGTGCTGGGCGGATGCTCAGCAGACGGTCGCGACCACTTCGCCGCCGACGCGCATCTCGCGCGCCTTGCGGTCGGACATGATTCCACGGCTCGTGGAGACGATCGAGATGCCGAGGCCCTGCAGCGGGCGCGGCAGCTCGCCGACGGCCGAGTAGGTGCGGCAACCCGACTTCGAGACGCGGCGGATCTCGTTGATGATGATCTCGCCACGGGCGCCGTACTTCAGGCCGATGCGGATGATGCCCTGGCGGCCATCCGCGATGCACTCGAAGTCGTTGATGTAGCCCTCGTCCTTGAGGACGCCGGCGACGCCGCGGTTGAGCTTGTTGCTGATCACGACGACGGACTTCTCGCGGTTCCGCACGGCGTTGCGGATTCGGGTGAGCATGTCGGCGGTGAGGTCTTGAACGGACATTTCTTTGGCTCCTGTCCCTCGCGGCGTTCCGCGGGGCGGGTCGATCGATTCGGTTCGTGTGGTTTCGGCTCCCCTGCCTCGGATGGCCGCACTCGGGTCACCGAGTCCGACGCACCGGGCTGGGTCACCGTGCTCGGTTCACCAGCTGGCCTTGCGCATGCCGGGGATCATGCCCTGGAGCGCGAGCTCGCGGAGCATGTGGCGGCAGATGCGGAACTTGCGGTACACGCCGCGCTTGCGGCCCGTGATCTCGCAACGCACCTCGCTGCGGGTGCTGAACTTCGGCTTGCGCTTCATCTTGTTGAAGGTACGCGTGCTGGCCATGTGGTTTGATCCGTGCTTTCTGGTGCTGTCTCAGCATCGGGGGGTACTTCGCCGATGCGGTGATTCGCTTGCGCCGGGAGGTACTCCCCCGGCGTGGTTGTTCACGCCTTCTTCGCCTTGCGCTCCTCGGGCTTCACGAACGGCATTCCGAGCTCCGCGAGGACGAAGCGGCTCATCTTCGGATTCGAGTTCTCGAACACGAAGGTGATGTGCATGCCGTGGGTGATGGTGGCGTTGGCCATGTTGATCTCAGGCCACACGGCCTGCTCGGTGAGGCCCATCGAGTAGGAGCCGCCCTTGTCGAAGGAACGGTCCTTGACGCCGCGGAAGTCCTTGATACGCGGGATCGCCAGGTTGATCAGGCGGTCCATGAAGTGCCACATGTGGTCGCGGCGCAGGGTGACCATGAACGCGGAGGGCATGCCCTCGCGGACGCGGAACTGCGCGACGGCCTTCTTGGCCTTCAGCATGATGGGCTTCTGGCCGGTGATGGTCGCGAAGTTGTTGATGAACTGGTCGCGGACCTCGGGCTTCAGCTTGGCGTTGTCGAGGTACTTGCCGATGCCGGCGTTCACGACGATCTTCGTGAGGCGCGGCAGCTGGTGGACGTTGTCGAGACCGAACTCAGCGAGCGCCTTCGGACCGACGGTGTCGATGTAGGCCTGCTGGAGTCGGGGGTACTTGCGGGTGACGTGTGCCATGGATCGGTGCTTTCTGCTGTGTCGCGGGGACCGCGACCTTGGCTCGTTCTTGCCGGCTGTCTCTCGGATCCGGCGTCGTTGCCGACGCTGCGGAACCGACTGGTGCTCGCGGGCGCTGGCCCGCGATTACTTCTTCGTCTTGCGGGGGCCGTGGAGCACGTGGAGCTCCTTGCCGCCGCGGGCCGCGACGCGGACCTTGGAGCCGTCGGGCTTGGTCACGAAGCGCACGCGCGACGCCTTGCCGTCGACGACGGGGCTGACGTTCGAGGCGTGGATCGGACCCTCCTCCTTGAGGATGGTGCCCTGCGGGCGCGACTGGGTCGGCTTCACGTGCTTGGTCTGGATGTTGACACCCTTGACCACCACGCGGTCGCCTTCGTCGACGATGCGGAGGATCTCGCCCACGACGCCCTTCGAGGCGCCGCGGGTCACGATGACGGTGTCACCCTTGCGAATGTGGCGTGGCATGATTAGATGACCTCCGTCGCGAGCGACACGATCTTCATGAAGTTCTTCTCGCGGAGCTCGCGGGCGACGGCGCCGAAGATGCGGGTGCCCTTCGGGTTGCCGTCCTTGTCGACGAGCACGCAGGCGTTCGAGTCGAAGCGCACGTACGAGCCGTCGTCGCGGCGGGTCGGGAACTTGCAGCGGACGATGACGGCCTGGACCTTGTCGCCGGCCTTCACGTCGCCGTTCGGCAGCGCCTTCTTGACGGTGCAGACCACGCGGTCGCCGATGCCCATCGTGAGACGGGTGAAGCGGCCGGTGGCGGTCGAGGATCCGAGGACGCCGATCACCATGGCTTCCTTCGCGCCGCTGTTGTCGGCGACCTCGAGTCGTGATTCCTTCTGGATCATTGCTTGGCTCCATCGCCGGATTGGTCCGGCGTTCATTCACAGTTGACGTTGATCAGGCGGTCTCGCCGAAGTTGATCGCTCCGCCCTCGGGGGCGCGATCGACGACACGGACGAGAACCCAGGACTTGGTCTTCGAGATCGGGCGGCACTCGGCCACCTCGACACGGTCGCCCTGGTGCGACTCGTTCTTCTCGTCGTGCACCTGGAGGACAGTGCGCTTGCGCATCGTCTTGCCGTACTTCGCGTGCTTGCCGGAGTAGGCGATCACGACCTTGCGCGTCTTGTTGCGCTTGTCGCTCTCGACGATGCCGATGCGGCGCGGGGAAGTCTCGGGGATGACGAGTTCAGTGTTCGTCGGCATGGTTCAGTTCCTGGCCTCTTGGAGGCGCTTACGCCTTGGCGCCATTCGCGCGGGAATTCTGCTCGGTGAGCACACGGGCAAGATCCTTGCGAGCCTTGCCGATGCGGGAGTTGTCAGCGATCTTCTCGGTGGTCGACTGGCAACGGAGGTCGAAGAGCTCGCGGCGGAGGCGGGTGGCCTCGCCCTTGAGGTCGTCGGAGGAGAGCTTGCGGACGTCTGCGGGCTTCATGGGTGACTCTTTCTGCTTCTCGGGATCCGGCACGCTGTCGTCCGGGTCCGATGTACATCCTGATTAGACGGCGATGCGGCGACCGACGAAGCGGCACTTGACGGGCATCTTGTAGGCGATGCGCGCCATGGCCTGCTTGGCGAGGTCCTCGGGGACACCGGCGATCTCGAAGAGGATCGTGCCCGGCTTGATGCGCGCCGCCCAGTAGTCCACGTCGGCCTTACCGGTACCCATTCGGGTCTCCAGCGGCTTCTTCGAGATGGGCTTGTCCGGGAAGACGCGGATGAAGATCTTGCCCTGACGGCGGAGGAAGTGCTGCGCCGCGATACGGCCGGCCTCGATCTGGCGACCGGTGAGCCAGTGCGGCTCGAGGGTCTGCAGGCCGTAGTCGCCGAACGCAACGTAATTGCCGCGCGTGGCATTGCCCTTCAGCTTGCCGCGCTGCTCTTTGCGGAACTTGACTCGCTTTGGCATCAGGTTGGACATGGGGTCCTCTTCTGTCTTCTGTCTGGTTGTTCGTGCCGTCGCATGCGCGGGGCACGGTTGATGTCACGTGATTCGCCGAGGCCAGCGCGGACGCGGGACCAGGCGGGAACGCCCGGACCGGCTCAGCGCCGACCGCGTGCGCGGGCGCGGCCACCGGCCGCGCTCGAGTGGGTCTGGTCCTCGTCGTGCTCGGTGTAGAGGCCCTTGAAGACCCACACCTTGACGCCGATGACGCCGTAGTTGGTCGAGCTGTGCGCGATCGCGTACTCGACGTTCGCCTGGAGCGTCGACAGCGGGATCGAGCCGAGGCGGGTATCGAGCGTGCGGCTCATTTCCGCACCGCCGAGACGGCCGGCGAGCAGGATGCGGATGCCCTTGGCACCGTTCTGCATCGAGCTCTCGGCGCGCATCTTGAGGATGCGGCGGAAGTTCGCGCGCTTCTTGAGCTGCTCGCCGATGCTCTCGGCGATGAGCTTGGCGTCGAGGTCGGGGTTCTTGATCTCGACGACCTTGAGGACGACCTTGCGGCCGGTCAGGGTCTGGAGATCCTTGGTCAGCGACTCGATGCCCGCGCCGCGAAGGCCGACGACCTGGCCGGGACGCGCGGTCTTCACGATCACCGTGAGCTCGTCGCGCGTGCGCTCGATCAGGATGTCGCTCACCGCCGCGAACGGCGGGGTGCGGTTGAGCCGCTTGTCGACGTACTGGCGGATCTTGTAGTCCTCGACGAGGAGGCTACCGAACAGCGCCTTCGGTGCGAACCAGCGGGAGCGGTGGGCTTCGGTGATACCGACGCGGAAACCGAATGGATGGACCTTCTGTCCCATAGTGAATCTCCGGAGCGATTACGCCCCGCGCTCCTCGACTGCGATGTGGATGTGGCTGGTGCGCTTGCGGATGGGGTGGGCGCGACCGCGGTCCTTCGGCTGGAAACGGTCGAGGGTCGGACCCTCGTCGACGCGGGACTCGCTCACGACGAGCTTGGTCGGGTCCGCGTTCTTCTCCTCGGCGTTGGCGATCGCGCTCTTCAGCACGACCGCGATGAACGCCGAGCCGCGCTTCTTCGAGAAGTCGAGCGCGACGAGCGCCTCGTCGACGCGCTTGCCGCGGATCATGTCCGCGACCAGGCGCGCCTTGCGGGGCGCAATACGGGCGAATCGGTGGCTGGCTTGGAATGCCATGGTGGTTACCTCACAAGGCTAGAGCCGGGGCTCAGGACTTGAGTTCTTCCTTCTTGTTCGTGTGGCCGCGGAACGTGCAGGTGTGCGAGAACTCGCCGAGCTTGTGGCCGACCATGTCCTCGGTGCAGTACACGTCGACGAACTGACGGCCGTTGTGCACCTGGAAGGTGAAGCCGATGAACTCGGGCACGATGGTGCACGCGCGGGCCCAGGTCTTGATGGGAGTGCGCTTGGAACTCGCCTCCTGCTTCTGGACCTTGCGGTACAGGCTCTCGACGACGTAGGGACCCTTCTTGAGCGAACGAGACATGGTGTGTTCTCTGCTGGTTCTCGCCGCACTCGCGGCGTGGATCTTTCTGACTTCCTACTGGCCTCTTCAGCACTCCGCGGGTACCCCGCGGAATGCGACTCGACCCTTTCAGCATTCCGCGGGTACCCCGCGGAATGCGACTCAAAGCTTGAGCTGGCCGTAGCGCTTGCTCTTGCGGCGACGGATGATGCGCGAATCGCTGGACTTGCCGTAGCGACGCGTGCGACCACCCTTGGCCTGCGTACCGGAGTAGTTGGACGGCTCGCGGCCACCCTTCGACACCGAGCCACCGCCGTGCGGGTGGGCATGGTGGCTCATGGCGATACCACGGGTCGTGGGACGGCGGCCCTTCCAGCGGTTGCGGCCGGCCTTGCCGATCACGACGTTCGCGTGATCCGCGTTGCCGACTTCGCCGACGGTCGCGCGGCACTCCATCGAGACCTGCCGGATTTCGCCGGACGGGAGCACGAGGGTCGCCCAGCGGCCTTCCTTGTTGGTGAGGCGCGCGTACATGCCCGCGCCGCGGCACATGCGGCCACCGGCGCCCGGCTCGACCTCCACGTTGTGGAGCGCGAGACCGGTCGGGATGTGCTTCAGCGGCATGCTGTTGCCCGGCTTCGGATCGACGGGCTCGGGGGAGCTCATGACCGTGTCGCCGGCCTTCAGGCCCTTCGGGGCGAGGATGTAGCGGAGCTCGCCATCGGCGTACTTGAGCAGCGCGATGTGCGACGAGCGGTTGGGGTCGTACTCGATGCCGACGACGAGGGCGGCGATGCCGTCCTTGTTGCGGCGGAAGTCGATCTTGCGGTAGCGGCGCTTGTGACCGCCGCCGCGACCCGCGATCGTGATCTTGCCCTGGACGTTGCGGCCGGAGCCACGGACGAGCGGGGCGAGAAGGCTCTTCTCAGGGCTCTTCTTCGTCACTTCCGAGTGGAGGTTCACCGACGCGTTGCGGCGTCCGTTGGTGACCTTCTTGTAAACACGAATTGCCATTGGTGGTTTACCTCAAGGCTCAGAAGAGCTCGATCTTGTCTTCGGGGTGGATCTTGACGACGGCGCGCTTCCAGACCTTGCCCTCGACGATGCCGTAGCGGTAGGCGCGGGCGCGGATGTGGCGGTTCTGGGTCGCGACTCCGACGACGCGCACCTTGTACAGCGACTCAACGGCCTTCTTGATGTCGGTCTTGGTCGCGAGACGCGAGACCTCGAACGCGAAGCGGTTGTGGTGGCCGGAACCCCAGGTGACCTTCTCGGTCACGAGCGGGCGAACGATGATATGGATGGGGTCCATTTACTTGGCCTCCTTCTTGGCCTTCGGGGCCTTGGCAGGCTTGCTCTCGACGGCGGTCGCGTCAGCGTCCGCGGCCTCGAAGCAGGTCTCGTTGAGGAAGGCGACGAGCGCGGCCTTGTCCACCACGAGGAAGCGGTGGTTGAGGAGCGCGAAGACGTTGAGCTGGTCGATGCGGCAGACGTCGACGTTGGCGACGTTGCGCGCCGACAGCATGGCGTTGCGGTTCGACTTGTCGGTGGCGACCAGGCAGGTGCGGTTCACGCCGACCGACTCGATCATCTTGGCGAAGTCCGAGGTCTTCGGAGCCTTGAAGTCGAGCGCGGCGAAGCACTTCACCTCGTTGTCGACGAGCTTGGCGAGCAGCGCGTTGCGGTTGGCAAGGCGGCGCATCTTCTTGGGAAGCTCGGTGCGGAAGTCCTCGCGGGTGCGGGTCTTCTTGAAGGTCACACCGCCGCCCTTGCGGATCGGCGTGCGGGCGGCGCCGGCGCGCGCGTTGCCGGTGCCCTTCTGCTTGTAGAGCTTGCGGGTCGAACCCTCGATGTCTCCGCGGCTCTTGGTGCGCGCGGAGCCCTGTCGCTGGTTGCCGTGGGTGATGACGTACGCCTGCTTGAGGAGCGCGTGACGGATCTCTCCGCCGAGCGACTGCTCGTCAATCTTCAGGCTGTCGACTTTCTTGCCGGTGGAATCGTAGATCGGCAGATCGATCATAAACTTCGCCTCTCGCGGGCTCGGCCCGCTGTTCGCTTCATCCTCCGCGTGCCTGTTGTTGGCGGCACGGGGCAGGATTCAACTCGGTGAATGGGTCTTGGCCGGTCTTCGACAAACCTTGACCCGGTACTTGTCTTGCCAACTGGTTCCCTTGCGGGCCTTGCTGGCGCCTGAGTTCCTTGTTGCAGGTCTCAGGCCTTGTCTTCACCTCACACACGCTCGTCCTGGCTCCCGCGCCAGGATGAGAAACCCTCTATTGCGCGGCTTACTTCTTGCCGAGCTTCTTCGCCTTGCGCTTGAAGAGGCGCGTGGCGGGACGGATGAAGAGGTATCCGTCGTTCGCACCGGGAACCGGGCCCTTGACGAGCAGCAGGTTCTTCTCGGCGTCGATCTTGACGACATCCAGGCTGCGGACCGTGATCCGCTCGTTGCCGAGCTGACCGGACATGCGCTTGCCCTTCTTGATCTTGGCGCCATGGCCACGGTCGGTGCCGTGCGAGCCGATGCCGCCCGAAGTGCGGTGCTTGCGCTCGGTGCCGTGGGTGGCCGACATGCCCTTGAAGTTGTTGCGCTTCATGTTGCCGGCGAAGCCCTTACCCTTGCTCGTGCCGATCACGTCGACGTAGGAGGTGCCGTCGAGGGCACTCACGTCGATGACCTGGCCGAGCTGGAAGCCGTTCGCAACAGCGTCGTCGGCAACGCGAACCTCGCGGTGCATGCGCTTCGGGGCCGAACCGGCCTTGGCGTCATGACCGATCATGGGGATCGTCGAGTTGCGCGCCTTCATGTCGTCGAAGGCGATCTGGATCGCGGAGTAGCCGTGGCGGTCGGCGGTCTTGACCTGCGTGACGACGCAGGGACCGGCCTCGATGACCGTGACGGGGATGTTCTTGCCATCCTCGAGGAAGTAACGCGTCATGCCGATCTTGCGGCCGAGGATCGCGATCTTGCTGGGGGTTGCGCTCATGTCCAGTTCGCTTTCTTGAGTTCCGTCAGGGGTTCGGTCACCGGTGTTCCGGGCCGCACATGACGCTCGTGTTTGCTGCTCTTGCTGCGACCGTTGTTCGGCCGCAACCGTGAATCTCAGTCTCGAATCTCAGTCTCGAATCTCAGTCTCGAATCTCAGTCTCGAATCTCTGTCTCGGCCCGCGGCCAGCACTTGGCCGCAGGCGTGAAGTCAGGCCTTGATGCGGAGGAACACACCCGCCGGAACCACGAGGCGCTGCAGCGCGTCGGTGGTGCGGTGATTCCAGTCCGTGATGTCGATCACGCGCTTGTGCGTTCGGATCTCGAACTGCTCGCGCGACTTCTTATCGATGAACGGAGAACGGTTGACCGTGTAGATCTCGCGGCGCGTCGGCAGCGGGATGGGTCCCGCGACGCGTGCGCCGGTGCGCTTGGCCTGGTCGACGATCTCGCGCGCCGAAGCGTCGAGAGCTTGATGGTCGTAGGCCTCCATGCGAATCCGGAACTTGCCGCCAGTCATTGAGTGTCGCCTCGTTCTTGTGTTCGGTGTTTCGTCTGACTCTGACTCACGCGCCGCGCGGCTCCATCGGGGGTCGCGGGCGCATCGGGTTTTGAAGCCGATTTTCACACTGCTGTCGGTGCGTGCCGGCTTCGAATCGCCTGCACGCCGCTCACTTGCCAACCCGTCTGCCGCATCGCGCGCAGTGGCGAAATGCAGAGACGATCACACGCAACGGCAACACGGCCGAAGCGACGCGAATCGGCGAAGATAGCAAATCCACCGTTCCTGTCAATGCGGTCCGCGGGTGCAACTTGAGCGAGTTCCGATGATTTGCGTTATTGGTCGCACCGTGAGGCAATTGCCGCGGAGGTTCTCTTCGACCGCGAAGCCTCTCCACCGTACCATCCGCGCCGTGCCGCACGCCCACTCCTCATCCCGTGGATGCCGCCCGCTGGGCGCGACCGTGATCCTCGCCGCCACACTTGCGACCCTGGTTGGGGTCCGGCAGCTGCATGCCGCGAGGTTCTCGGGCGTGGATTCGGCGCAGCGCACCGCCCCGCGCGCCCCCGTTGCCCCCGCGAAGGCTCCCGCGACCACTCCCCCTGCCGACGGGCTCGCCGAAACGCCCCTCGAGGCGGAGGGTCTCGGCTTCACGATGCGCGTTCCCGTGGGCACGGCTGTCCGGGTCGAGCGCGCGCCGACGGTGAGCTACCTGCTGTCGGACGGGGCGGAGGCGTCGGCCTGGCGTCTGCGCGCCACCACGGTCCGGGCCTCCAAGGTGGGCACCACCGCACGCAGCCAGTGCGAGGACTACATCGCCGACCTCCGCAAGCGGGACCAGAAGTTCGATGTCGTGGCCGACGAGCCCCGCGGCATCGCCGGAACCGACTCCCACCTGGTCTATCTCGGCGTCCCGCTCGAGGCCGGCGGCCGCGGAATCATGGGGATGCTCGTGGTTCCGAACGCGCCGGACTCGTACCTCGTCTTCTCGCTGCTGATCGTCGACTCGGAGTTCGCGCGGGCGCGCAGCCTGCTCGACCGCAGCTTCGCCACCATCGCGCTGCGCGACATCGCGAAGTCGCTGGTGGAGAACACGGATCTGATGGTGCGCGGCGCCGAGATCGTCGCGGCGATCACGCCGGAAGCGCTCCGCGCGACGGTCGATGCGGCGCCGAGGGTCTATCGCATGTGGCGTCCCGACGGCGAGGGAGGCAGGAAGGACTACGGCTACATGGTGGTGCGCGTGCGCGAAGGCCAGCTCGGCGAGGTCGACGCGTCGAAGAATCCAGCCAAGTTCGAGGGCGAGGACAAGGACACCGGCCTCCTGGCGCTGATCGACGCGCGGGTGGTCGTGAACGACGACCCGCAGCACACGCTCGACGCGCAGAGCCGCTACTTCGTGCGCTGGGACCGCTCGAGCGAGTCGTGGTCGCTGCGCTCGACCGAGCGTCACAAGCGCGCCACCCGTTCCAGCGCGCAGACCGGGATCCGACTCGCGCCCACCACGGGCGCTCCGCGCCCCAAGCTGCAGGTGATCGCCTCGAGCCGCGACGGCATGACCCGCGAGCCGCAGGAATGGGCTGTCCCGCCGGTCTACCTGTCGCAGGCGGAGCTGATTGTGCTGGGCGAGCTGCTGCCGCGCGATCCCGCGGCGGGCACCATCGAATTCAAGGACTACGCGTTCGACCAGCGCGACCAGAAGCTCCCCCAGCGCAAGGAGACCTGGACGCCGATCGAGGGCGGCTGGCGGCTCGAGACGCAGCAGGGCTCGGCGCCCGCGAAGATCGTGCAGGAGTTCGACGCCCGCGGCGAGCGCGTGCGGCGCGTCGACATCGACGGTTCGGTGACGGAGCTGATCGAGCTCGAGGATCTCCGCAAGCTCTGGAAGTCGAAGGGCCTCCCGGTCGACTGATGCGCCGCCTCGCCTCCATCTCCGCGGCCGTCGTGCTGTGCGCCGCGCCCGTCGCCTGCACCAGCACCGACGCGCTGCGCACGGAGGGTGGCGCGGAACCGCGCTTCGCCATCGTGTCGCGCCACGACGCCGTCGCCGAGCGCACCGCCGCAGTCCCCGTGGAGACGCTGGTACCCCCCGTCGGCTCCGAACGCCGCTTCGTGGCGCTTGCGGGCGCGCGCAAGGGCAAGGTCGTCGTGCAACGCACGGTCGATGCCGGCGAGGGCCGGCTCGCGATCGAGGAGCATGACGGCGCCCCGTCCGAGCGGTTCGTGCTCGAGCCCCGCGATGGTGGCTACGCCATCTCGATGGTCGAGACCTACGGCGAGGACTCGCGGAGCGTCTTCGCACGCCCCCTGCTCTTCGCGCCCGCGCGGCTCACGTCGGGCGAGCAGCATCCCTGCGATTCGCCGATGGAGGTCACGCTGCTCTCCAACGGCAAGCCGCGCGCAAGCGGCACCGCGCGTCGGAACCTGCGGATCACCGGCGAAGCCGAGATCGATCTCCACGGCGAGCGGCTGCGCGCGACGGTGGTCGAGGTCGAGTTCGTCGCCGAGCTCGACGCCGCGACCGCCCGCCGGGTGAGCGAGCTCTTCGTGGTGGCGGACCGCGGCGTCGTGGCCGAGCAATGGCGGGAGCGGCTCCTGATCCTCGGGCTGATTCCCCGCAACAGCCGCGAAACCCTGGTGATCCAACCCACGAAGGGCGCCGCGCGATGAGCGATCAGACACACGCCCCGACGAACGAGCGGACGACCGATCCGAGGCTTGCGGATCCGAGGCTTACGGATCCGAGCCCCCCCCGCGCCCGTCCGCGCATCCTGATCGCCATCCCGGTCTTCAACGAGGAGAAGTCGGTCGACCGCGTGCTGACCGAGGTCGCCCGGCACGCCGCGGGCTTCGGCGGCGAGATCCTGGTGATCGACGACGGATCGACCGACGGAACGCCGGCGGCGCTCGCCCGCCATCCGGTCGAGGTGATCCGCCACGGAAAGAACCGCGGCTACGGCCGGGGAATGCAGGACATGCTCGAGTGGGCGGATTTCCGCGGCTACGACTGGGTGATCTCGATGGACTGCGACGAGCAGCACGAGCCGGCGAGCCTGCCGGGGTTCGTGGCCACGATCGAGCGCGGCGCGTCGGACATCGTGTCGGGCTCGCGCTACATCGACGAGTCGCTGCCGGGCGACCCCGCACCCGAGGACCGGCGCCGCATCAACGCGCTGCTCACGCGCGAGATCAACGAGCGGCTCGGCCTCGGCATCTCCGACGCCTTCTGTGGCTACAAGGCCTATCGCGCCAGCGTGTGCGCACGGCTGCGCCTCGATGCCAACGGCTACGAGTTCCCGATGCAGTTCTGGGTGCAGGCGTGCGCGGCGGGGCTGCGCATCGAGGAGCTCGCGGTGCGCCGCATCTACGTCGACATGACGCGCACCTTCGGCAGCGGCCTCGATGTGCCGGATCGGCGCCTCGCCGTCTACCGCGAGACGATGCACCGGGAGATCCGCCGCTGCGCGCGCCGGCTTCCCGTGCGGGCGATGGATGGCCTCGGATGAGCGGCGACCTTCGGATCCTCGGTCGGCCGCTCGACGCCTGGAGGCGCGAGATGCGGGAGGAACTCGGGATTCCCTCCGACCGGCCGGTGGTCATGACCGGGCACCAGGCGGGCATCTGGCACGCTGGAATCGCGGAGAAGTTCGTCGTCGGAGCGAGGCTCGCGGCCGAGCGCGGCGGCGTGCTCGTGCATGTGGTCGTCGACCACGACCTGAACGATGCGTCGTTGGTGGCGTTTCCCGGGCTGGTGCAGGGCAAGCTCGCCAGGCTCGCGCTCGAGCGGTCGCCGCGCGCCGGCACGGGCGCGCCGAACGCCCTGCGGAAGCCCGTGCGCACGATGCGGCCCGAGCGCGCGCACGAGGTTCCCGAGGAGATCGAGGCTTCGCTCGCGCGAATCGAGCGCGCGATCGCCGCCGAGCGGGGACGCGAGAACCTCGCGATACAGATGGCGCATGCCGCGAACGCGCTGCTCGCGCCCGATGCCCGCGTCGACCACACGATCGCCGCCACCGCGATCGCCGCCACGGGCTTCGCCTCGGCGATTCGCGCGGGCTTCGCCCCGCTGCGCGACGCCTACAACGAGGCGGTCGCGGGCGAGCGGATCGCTCCGGTCGCCGCGGACGAACTGCCGTTCTGGAAGCTCGATCGCGCGGATTCGTCGCGCGCGCCGCTCCTCGAGGGCGATGCCGCCGTTCAGGTCGCCCCGCGCGCGCTGACGCTCACCGCGCTCGCACGGCTCGCGCTTTGCGATGTGTTCATCCACGGCACCGGCGGTGCGCGCTACGACCTCGCGATGGAGCGCTGGATCGGCGCGGCGTTCGGCGAGGATGCGCGCGCGGCGCTCGCACCGATGCTGGTCGCGACCGCCACGAGGCACGCGCCGCTGGCGCGCTTTGTGCCGCCGTTCGATGCCGGCGCGACTCCCGAGGCGCTCCGCGCGCTCGAGCAGGATCCGTTCGGCGACGACGGTGCGACCAAGCGCGCACTGCTCGCCCGCATCGCGGGATCACGCGCCGAGAAGCGGACTGCCTTCGTGGCGATGCGCCGACGGATCACCGGGGCGCGCGGCGAGCGGGCAGCCGAGCTCGAGTCGCTCCGCACGCGGATCGCGGCGAACCGCGAGGCGCTCGCGGCCCACGCGCTCGCGACCGACCGGACGTGGCCGTTCGCCCTTGCCACGCCTACCGCCTCCGCGCCGAATTCCGACCACGCTGTCGACTAACGGCCGGTCCGGCCGCTACACCAGCGGATCGGGCCGGTAGATCTTGGTGTCGAGCGCCCAGACCTTGTCGGTCCATTCGCCGCCGCCGGCGAACTCGCGCTTGGCCGCCGTGAGCGCAGCCTGCGCCTTGGCGTCGAGGTTGTCGAGCATGGCGACGAACACCGCCTCGGGCGTCGCGGGCACCTTCGCCGCGCCGAACTCGGGCAGCGCGTGGTGCGACACGATGATGTGCTGCAGCACGCGCATCGTCTCGCCCGGGAGCTTCTCGACCTTCGCGGCATGGGCCGCCTTGATCTGCAGCCACACGGCGCCGCGCACCACGTGGCCGACGAGCTGCCCCTCGGTGGTGTAGTTGAAGCCGCGCTCCCAGTCGAGCTCGACGGTCTTTCCGAGGTCGTGCGCGAACAGCGAGAACAGCACGATGTCGCGGTTGAGCGCCGGATAGAGCGGGAGCATGCGGTCGGCGAGCTCCATCATCTGGTGGGTGTGCTCGAGGAGGCCGCCGATCCACGCGTGGTGCACGCTCATCGCGGCGGGAGCGCGGCGGAAGTCCTCCATGAGCCGCTCGTCGCCGAGGTACTGCTCGGCGAGGGCGCGCATGGCGGGGTGCGCCATCGAGCGCAGCAGCTCGGACACGCGGCCGAACATCGTGCCGATGTCCTTGGTGGTCGACGGCAGCAGCGCCATCATCTCGTCGGCGGAGACCTCGCGCGCCTCGATCTGCTCGATGATCAGCTGGACCTGTCCCTGGTAGGCCTGGGTCGAGCCGCGCAGGAACACGAAGCCGGTCGCGGTCACTGCCTCGAACTGCGGCTCCTCGAAGCTCCACGCGCGGGCGGAGATCTCGCCGCTGGCATCGCGGATCATGCACTTGAGGTAGGGCTTGTTCGTGCGCGTCTGCGCGAGCTGCGGGTTCACGATCGAGTAGACGCCCTCCACGTAGGTGCGGTCCTCGAGCGTGGCGATGCGCTGGTGATCCTTGAGCATCCGCGCAATGTAGCCGAGAGCGGGCGCCGCACGGCCGATGCGCCGTGCATGCACGCTCCACGCGCGAACGGCACGCTCATCCGGCGCGCATCGCGCGCATCGCATCGGGCGCGAGGTCGGCGATCTCGTGGGCAAGCGCGCCCGCGTCGCCGTGCGCATCGCGCCAGAGGTCGCCGGCGCGGGCATGGATCTCGACCGCGAGCGCGGCGAGCGCGGCGGGCGGCATCGCGTCGGAACCGACGCTCCTCGCGCCGAATTGCGCGAGCATCGCCGCGACCATGCCCGACAGGACATCCCCGCTGCCGCCCGTCGCAAGCGCCGCATTGCCACGGTCGCAGCGCCAGGTCCGGAGACCGTCGCTGGTGACCGTCCCCGCACCCTTGAGCGCCACGACGGCGCCAAGCCGCTGCGCGAGCGCGATCGCGGCGGCGGGACGGGTCGCGCGCTCGACGCAATCGAGGTCGAGCGCAAGCGCCTCGGCAAGCGCGAGCGCCTCACCGGGATGCGGCGTGAACACCACGGTGCCGCGCAGGTCGCGCGCAGCGTCGACATGGCCTGCGAAGAGCCGAATCGCGTCGGCGTCGACGACGACGGGCGGGCCGTCCATCGCGAGCAGCCGCATCACGACCTGCCCGGCCGCGACGCTCCGACCGAGCGCCGGACCGACCACCACCACCGTCGCCTCGGCGAGCGCCGCGTCGATCGCCTCTGCGGCGGCCGATGCGTCGAGCTCTCCATCCGGTCCGACAGGCAGCGCCACCACGGTCGCCTCGGGCAGGATCGCCAGCGCATCGGCCGCGAGCGGCTCGGGAACCGCGACGATCGCCCGACCTGCGCCCGCGCGCAACGCACCGCGCGCGGCGAGCATCGCGCCACCGAGCATGCGTCGCGGCGCGTGCGCGCATCCGCCCACGACGAGCACGGACCCGAAGGTGCCCTTGTGCCCGCGCGGTTCGCGCGGAGGCAGCGCGGGATCCTGCTGGAACTCGACGGCGTTCACGGCGACTTTCCACCTTCCGGAGCGGCGCCGGCCTCGCCGGCACCGTCGACGACGCTCACCTTGAGCGCTCCGATCAGCGAGAGCGCGCGCGAGAACGCGGGGTCGGTGGCGCCGCCCGAGAGGTCGCTCGTCGCGACCAGGATGTGCGCCGGATGATGGCCGCGGCCCTCGGAGCCCACCGTCGCGTCGAAGTCGACCCAGCCGAGGCCGCCGCCGCCGGCGACGAACGGCGGCTCGACGAGCACCTGGGTCCAGAGATGCCATCCCCAGCCCGGCCCCTTGCCGCCGAGGTCGGGCACGTAGACGAGCCCACTGGCGACGCGCGCCGGGATCCCCGCCGCGCGGCACAGCGCCGCGAGCAGCACCGCATGCTCGGTGCAGTCGCCGCTGCGCGTACGCGCGGCCTCGCTGGCCGAACCGAACGCGGTCGCCATGTTCTTGTCGCGCAGGTGGCGCGACACCAGCAGTCGCAGCGCATTGGCCCGCTCGCGCGGCGACACACCCTCGCCGAGGCGGGCCTTGGCGAGCAACCCGCGCACCGCCTCGCTGTCGCTGTCGATCAGCTCGCTGGGCTTGAGCCAGCGCGGATCCGAGCGGTCGCCCGGCTTCTCGCCGCTCGCCCGCAGCACGTCGACCGAAACGACCGCGGTGCGCGCGTCGATCCGTCGGAACGCCTGCGACCCCTCGGTGGGAAGGTCCGGCATCTCGCCGGCGGTCGCCTCGAGCCGCAGCTCGAGGTTCGTCCGCTCCTCGTACCGCGCGATGCGCGGCGACGGCACGAAGGTCCCCGCGAGCAGGTCGAACGAGGCGCGCGCGTAGCAGGCGTCGGCCTCCGCGCGCGTCGACCTGCGCGACACGAGGTCGCCGAGCCCGATCGAGGTCGTGCTCTCGCAGAGCCTCGCCTCGGCGTCGTAGAGGTCGCGCGCCACCACCGGCTGGATGCTGTTGCGGACCTCGTACTGCACCAGCCTGAGCGCGCGGTCGGCGATGCGTCGCTCGGCCTCGCCAACGCGCCGCATCGCGATCTCCGCCACCACGAAGCCGCTCTGCACATCGAGTGTCGCGAAGCGGATCTCGGCGGCACCCGCGGCGTGTCGCGCGGCGATGAACGCCGTGACCTCGCGCGGCGTCAGCCAGGCATCGCCGGCAAGCTCGCGCACCTCGCGGACCGCGCCGCGCTCCATGCGGGCACGGCGGGGCGACTCGAACACATAGCGCACGGCCTCGGCCCCGCGCTGGCGCACGGTCGCCTCGACCGGCTCGCCCCGCGCGTCCTCGACGAACTCGCTGGCGAGCTCGATCCGCGTCTCCTGACCCAGCCGCACGAAGCGCATCTCGATCGTCGAGACCGTGCGGTAGTGGTCGCCCGCGCGCTCGATGCGCTCGGAGGTCCGTCCGCACGGATGACCGCCGAGCGTGAGCGCGTAGAACGACTCCTCGACGAGCTCCCACTCCGCGCGCGCCGTCGGCCCCGCGGCCGACTGCACCACATCGAGCGGGAGCGGCGCCGCGCCGAGCGCGATGCACGCCGCCGCCAGCATCGCACCAGCGGCGGCGCGGCGCATCAGGCCTTCGTTCCTTCCGCGTCGGTCGCGGTATCGCCGGCGCCGGGACCGCCCATCGACTTCAGCAGCGGGAAGAGGATCACGTCGCGGATCGAGGCGCTGTCGGTCAGCAGCATCACCAGACGGTCGATGCCGATGCCCAGGCCGCCCGCGGGCGGCATGCCCACGCGCAGCGCCTCGACGAAGTCCTCGTCGAGCGTGCGGAAGGTCGACTCCTCGTCGTCGGCGCCCTTGAGCTGCTCGGTGAACTTGGCGAGCTGGATGTCGGGATCGTTGAGCTCGGTGTACGCCGGTCCGACCTCCATGCCGCCGATGAAGATGTCCCACCGCTCGCAGATCGCAGGATCGGTGCGGCTCGGCCGCGTGAGCGGGCTGACCGCGCTCGGATAGTCGGTGACGAAGGTCGGCCGGCACGGGTCGATCAGCGGCTCCGCCAGCTCCTCGAAGAGCTCGTTCACCACCAGCCAGTCATCGAGCTTGGCCTCGTGGTGCATGCCCACCTCGCGCGCCTTGGCGCGCACGGCCTTGAAGTCGCGCATGTCGACGCCGGTGCCGCGGCGGAACAGTTCCTCGAACTTCACCCGCACGAACGGCTTCGCGTAGTCGATCGCGAGGTCGCCCCACGGCAGGACCGGTCCGTTCGGATCGACGCGCAGCCCCGCGGCCTGGCGCTCGGCCACCATCGAGACGGCGAGCTCGTGGATCAGGCTCTCGGTGAGCTCCATCATCGTCCCGTAGTCGCCGAAGGCCTCGTAGACCTCCATCGCGGTGAACTCGGGATTGTGCGAGCGGTCGATGCCCTCGTTGCGGAAGTTGCGGTTGATCTCGTAGACCTTGCGCATGCCGCCCACCATGCAGCGCTTGAGGTACAGCTCGGGCGCGATGCGCATGAAGAGCGGCATGTCGAGCGCGTTGTGGTGCGTCGTGAACGGACGCGCCGCGGCGCCGCCGGCGATCGGCTGCAGCACCGGCGTCTCGACCTCGAGGAATCCGCGCGCGTCCATGAAGCGGCGGATGCGCGACACGATGCGGGCGCGCATGGCGAAGACCTTCGCGGTCTCGGGGTTCGCGTACATGTCGACGTAGCGGCGGCGGTAGCGCAGCTCGGGATCGCTCAGTCCGTGCCACTTCTCCGGCGGCGCCGCGAGCGACTTCGCACCGAGCGAGACGTCGGTCGCCCAGACGCAGACCTCGCCCTTCTGCGTGCGGCCGACCGGTCCCTCGACCACCAGGATGTCGCCGTAGTCGGCGGCCTTGGCCAGCTCGAAGGAGTTGGCGGCGATCGCCGCCTTCGAGATGCTCACCTGCAGGTCGCCCGTGGCGTCGCGCAGGAAGAGGAACACGAGCTTGCCCATGTCGCGGTGCTGGACGATGCGTCCGGCGACCTTGGCCACCGGACGCGCGTCGGGAACCTCCTGCGGGGCGGCCGCGCCCGCGGCCTTCGCATCCTTGGCGAGCTTCGACGCGGCCTCATGGGCGGCATGCGCCTCCTCCGAGAACAGGGCGCGTGCGTCCGCCAGTGGAACCAGTCCATCGACCCGCTGCCCGTACGGCTCGAAGCCGAGCTCGTCGCGGAACCGCTTCAGCTTGGCGCGCCGTGCGGCAACGATCTCGGACTCGGACAGTGGTGCGGCATCCTGCGGAGTGGTCTCGGCCATAGGCCCCGAATCCTAGCAAGACTGGTCAATCCACTTCGACTTGGAGCGATTTGGCGCTACGCTGCCCGACTTCTCTCGGAACCCCCTATGTCACCCTCGACTCGTCGACTCGGAATCCTCACTGGCGGCGGCGACTGCCCCGGCCTCAACGCCGTCATCCGCGCGGTCGCCAAGACCGCCATCCTCCAGTACGGCATCGAGGTCGTCGGCATCGAGGACGGCTTCCAGGGCCTCATCGAGCACCGCGTGCGCCCGCTCGGCCTCAAGGACGTCTCCGGAATCCTCACGCGCGGCGGAACCATCCTCGGTTCCAACAACAAGTGCAATCCCGCGCGCTACTGCACGGGTCGCAAGCCCGACGGCACCCCGATCTGGGAGGACGTCACCGAGAAGTGCCTGACCACCATCGCCCGCGAGCGCCTCGACGGGCTGATCGTGATCGGCGGCGACGGCACCATGGCGTGCGCCGCCCCCATCGCGGCCGCCGGCATCAATGTGATCGGCGTCCCCAAGACGATCGACAACGACCTCGTCGGCACCGAGATCACCTTCGGCTTCCTCACCGCCGTCGCCACCGCCACCGAGGCGCTCGACCGGCTGCACTCGACCGCCGACAGCCACCACCGCGTGATGGTCTGCGAGGTCATGGGCCGCAACGCGGGCTGGATCGCGCTCACCGCCGGCGTGGCCAGCGGCTCCGACGTCATCCTGCTCCCCGAGATCCCCTTCGATCTCCGCAGGATCGCCGACGACATCGAGCGCCGCATGCGCGGCCCGGGCTTCGCGATCGTCGTCGTCGCCGAGGGCGCGCGCCCGGCCAACGGCAACCAGGTCGTCGGCCGCTACGACCCGACCAGCCCCGACCCGATCCGCTTCGGCGGCATCGGCAACCTGGTTGCGACCGAGATCTCCGACCTCACCGGCATCGAGACCCGCACCACGGTCCTCGGGCACACCCAGCGCGGCGGAGCGCCCATCGCCGCCGACCGCATCCTCGCCACCAACTTCGGCTTCCACGCGATGGCGCTCCTCGCGAGCGGCAAGCGGAACCGCATGGTGGTGCGCGAGAACAACCTGTTCTCCGACATCGACCTGTTCGAGACGGTCGGCAAGCAGCGACTCGTGCCGGTCGACCACCCGCTCATCGCCGCCGCGCGCGCCATCGGCACCAGCTTCGGAGACGGCGCGGGCTCGATCGTCCCCAAGGCGATTCCGACGGCGGTCGTCTGAATCCCGACCGGTCGGCAGGACAGTGTGAGACCAACGCCGCCGCGCAGTAGGATGCGGCCACAGGACGAAAGATGGACCCCGCGATCTTCCTCGATCGAGACGGCACGCTCGTGCCCGATGACGCCAACGCCGGCATTCCCGCGCGGGTGGCCCTCGTCGACGGCGCGGCGCCCTCGCTCCGCCGCCTGCGCGACGCCGGCTTCCGCCTCGTGGTCGCCACCAACCAGGGCGGCGTCGCGCGCGGCCGCTTCACCGAGGGCGATGTCGACGCGGTGCACGCGAAGCTGTCGGAGCTCATCGACCAGCAGACGGGGCTGAAGCGCACCATCGAGCGCTTCTACTACTGCCCGTTCCATCCCAAGGGCATCATCCCCGAGTACACCCGCGAGCATCCCTGGCGCAAGCCGCGGCCGGGCATGCTGCTGCAGGCCGCGCAGGACATGGAGCTCGAACTCGAGCGCTCGTGGCTCATCGGCGACTCGCCCCGCGACGTCGCGGCCGGCCGCACCGCGGGACTGCGCACCATCCTCGTCTCGCGCGACAAGGCGCGGATCGCCGATGCCGCCGCCGACTACTCGGCCGCCACGCTCGCCGAGGCGGTGGAGATCGTGCTGCGGCACCGCGACGAGACCACCGCTTCGATCGCGACCGCGCGCACGCCCGCTCCCGCGCGCACGACGGCGCGCCGGGTGCGGCGCGAGCGCGACAGCGAGCGCCTGCGCCGTGGCCTGGCCGAGCTCACCGAGGAGGTCCGCGCCCTGCGCCTGCGTCGCGCGGAGGCGAGCTCGCTGCGCCTCTCGGCCATGGGGCTGCAGCTCGTCGCCGTGCTGGTCATCGCGGTCGCGTTCCTCAACCTCGCCGACTTCGAGAACTTCGCGCGCTGGGCTGCGGCCGCGGCCATGATCCAGCTGGTCACGATCACGATCCTGCTCTTCGATCGGCAGTGACATGCCGCTGATCGCGCTGCGCGCCGCGTACCCCGACTCCCTCGCCGATCCGGCGCTGGCGGCGCTCGTGACCGCATGCGCGCAGGAGACCGCCGAGCACCAGGGCGTCGCGGCCCCGTCGGTCGCGATCCACGGCGACCGGGTCGAGCTCGTCGCCGAACTTCCGAACGCGGTGCTCCTCGCCATCGCCACCGAGGTGCGCCGGGCGACCGGCCGCTGGCACCGTGCGAAGTACGGCACCCCGCTGTGGTACGGCGAATAACGCGCCCGGCGCGTGTTTCCGTATCATCCGCGCCCCATGCAGCCCGTCGAGACGCTCCCCGCCGATCCGTCGCCCCTCCTCTGGGCGGCGCTTCCCGTGGCCGCGTACCTCGTGGGCAGCTTTCCGACGGCGCACCTGCTCGCCCGCTCGCGCGGCGTCGACCTCGGCACCGTCGGCAGCCGGAACTACGGCGCCACCAACCTCGGACGCACGCTCGGCAGGCCCTGGGGCATCGCATGCTTCGCGGTCGACGCCGCCAAGGGCGCGATCCCGGTCCTCGCGGCGGGCTGGCTGCTCGGCGCGCTCGGCGCGAGCCCCGGAGGCGTCCCGCCGCAGGTCGCGTGGTGCTGGCTCGCGACCGCCGCCGGCGGCATCGTGGGGCACACGCTCTCGCCGTGGATCGGCTTCAAGGGCGGCAAGGGCGTCGCCACCGGATTCGGCGCGCTCGCCGCGATGTGGCCCGTGCTCACCGTCCCCGCCATGATCGCGCTGGCGGTGTGGATCGTGCTCGTCCTTCTCTTCCGCATGGTCAGCCTCGCCTCGATGGTGGCGGCCGTCGCGGTGCCGTGCGCCGTCCTCGCCGGCGCGCTCGGCGCGAACGGACCCGCGGGCGTGCGCGCGGTCGTGCCGTTCCTCGCGGCGAGCTCGCTGATCGCGGCGTTCGTCGTGTTCAAGCACCGCTCGAACATCGCGCGCATCCGCGCCGGCACCGAGAGCAAGGTCCTCCAGAAGAAGCCCGCCCCCGCGGAGTCCACGCCATGAGCAGCGCGATGAGCAGCGACAGCACCCACTCCGGCTACCGTTCCCCGCTCGAGTCGCGCAACGCCAGCCGCGAGATGCGCGCGATCTGGAGCGAGCAGCGCAAGTTCTCCACCTGGCGCCGCATCTGGCTCGCGCTCGCCGAGAGCCAGCACGAACTCGGCATGCCGGTCACGCGCGCGCAGGTGGACGCGATCCGCGCGCATCTCGACGACATCGACTTCAAGGCCGCGGCCGAGCACGAGTCGCGCCTCCGCCACGATGTGATGGCGCATGTCCACACGCTCGGCGACGCCGCGCCCGAGGCGCGCGCGATCATCCACTTCGGCGCCACCAGCCAGGACGTGGTGTGCAACGCCGACACCCTCGTGCTGCGCGACGCGCTCGCCGTGGTCGCGGGCAAGCTCGCGCGCGTGGTCGACCGCCTCGGCACCTTCGCGGCGCGTCACCGCGCGCTGCCCACGCTCGGGTTCACGCACTTCCAGCCGGCGCAGCCGACCACGGTGGGCAAGCGCGCCACGCTTTGGGCGCAGGACTTCGCGATCGCGCTCGAGCAGGTCGAGTTC
>CAMBUI010000002.1 GCA_945870915.1 Candidatus Kuenenia stuttgartensis
CGGTGCGGCCGAACTCGCCGCCCCAGATGACGAGCGTGTCCTCGAGCAGGCCGCGCCGCTTGAGGTCCATCACGAGCGCGGCCGACGCCTGGTCCGTCTGCCGGCACTGGTGCGAGATGCCGCCCGGAAGCCCGCCGTGCTGGTCCCAGCCCTGGTGGAAGAGCTGCACGAAGCGCACGCCGCGCTCGACGAGCCGGCGCGCGAGCAGGCAGTTCGCGGCGAAGGTGCCGGGGTCGCGCGAGCCCGCGCCGTAGAGCTCGAAGGTCTCGTCGCTCTCGCCCGAGAGGTCGCTCGCCTCGGGCACGCTCGACTGCATGCGGTAGGCCATCTCGGCCTGCGCGAGGCGCGCGTCGATCTCGGCGTCGCCCTCGTGCGCGAGCGCGTCGGCGGAGAGCCTCGCGAGCGTGTCGAGCATCGCGCGGCGCGCGTGCGGCGAGACCCCCTCGGGGTTCGAGAGCGCCAGGACAGGCTCCTTTCCCGCGCGGAAGTGCACGCCCTGGTGCTCGCTCGGCAGGAAGCCCGAGCCCCACAGGCGCGCGTACAGCGGCTGGTCGCGCGAGGCGTCCTTCGACACGAGCACGATGAACGACGGGAGGTCGGCGTTCATCGTGCCGAGGCCGTAGCTCATCCACGCGCCCATCGAGGGGCGGCCTGCGATCTGGTGGCCCGAGCAGAAGAAGGTGATCGCGGGATCGTGGTTGATCGCCTCGGTGTGCATGCCGCGCACGATGCAGATCTCGTCGGCGATCTTCGCTGTGTGCGGAAGGATGTCGCTGATCTCAAGCCCCGCGCGGCCGTGCTTCCGGAAGCCCGTGAACGAGCCCGCGATCGGCAGCACGCCCTGGTAGCCGCTCATGCCCGTGAGGCGCTGGCCCGCGCGCACGCTGTCGGGCAGCGGCTGGCCGTGCATCTCGCGCAGCCTGGGCTTCGGATCGAGCGTCTCGAGGTGCGAGGGTCCGCCCGACTGGAAGAGGTAGATGACGCGCTTGGCCTTGGCGGGGAAGTGCGTGCCCGCGAGCGCGGGCGGCGTGCCGTGGGCGGGACGCAACGCGTGGTCGGAACGCATCGCGTGGGCGGCGTTCGCGGTGTTCGCGCCGAGGATGTCGCCGAGCGCGAGCGAGCCCATGCCGAGCGCCGACGCGCCGAGGAAGTGGCGCCGCGAGAGGCGCATCAGCTCGTCGTAGGTCGGTGGTCGGTGCGGCGTGTTCATGCGGATTCCGGGTCGTTTCTATCGCGACATGACCGTCGCGTCGCTGGCGAGGATCGTGCTGCACGCGAGGGTGAGCGCAGCGAGTTCGTCCTGCTCGCCGCTGGCGACGCGGGCGGCGACGAGTTCGCGCAACGCGTCGAGCTCGGCCGCACGCGGCGCGCGCGAGCACGCGAGGCGGAAGGCGCGCGCGATGCGCGCGTCGCGGTCGGGCGCCTCGCGGGTGGCGCGTTCGGCGAGTGCGCGGGCGCATTCGGTGAACACGGGATCGTTGAGGATCGCGAGCGCCTGCAGCGGCGTGTTCGTGGCGAATCGCCGCGGCTGGCAGGCCTCGCGCGAGCCGCCGTCGAAGGTGAGCATGGTGGGCGGCGGCACGGTCCGCTTGCGGAAGGTGTAGACGCTGCGGCGGTGGAGGTCGTCGCCCGAGCCGGCGCTGTATCCGCCGCTCGCGCCGGATTGCGCGACGAGGTCGGGCTGCTGCCACGGTCTCGCGCTCGGGCCGCCGAACTTCTCGACGAGCAGGCCGGAGGCGAGGAGCGCGCCGTCCCGCAGCTGTTCGGCGGAGAGCCGCACGCTCGGTCCGCGCGACAGCAGCTCGTTGCGCGGATCGCGCGCCCGCTTCGCGTCGCTCGTGGCCGAACTCTGGCGGAACGCCGCGCTCAGGACGAGCCGGCGCAGCATCGCGCGCGTATCCCATGCCGGCGCAGCGCCGTGGCCATGGGCGAGGTCGTGCGCGAGGAGATCGAGCACCTCGGGGTGCGTCGGCCACGAGCCCTGGACGCCGAAGTTCTCCGCGGTCTCGACGAGGCCGCGGCCGAAGACCTGCGTCCACAGGCGGTTCACCTCGACGCGCGCGAACAGCGGATTCGCCGGATCGGTGAGCCACCGCGCGAGCCCCAGGCGGTTCGGCTCGGTGAGCTTCGCGGCGGAAAGCACCGCGGAGACCGCGCCCGGCGCGACGCGCTGCGAGCGGTCGGGGTCGTCGTAGGCGCCGCGCCGCAGCACGAAGGTCGGCGGCGCGAACGTCGAGTCCCTCATCGTCATGAACGCCGGCAGCGCATCGAGGTGCGAGGCGTACGCGCGTTGCGCGTCGCGCAGCGCGGCCGTCTGCGCCGAGGTGGCGCGCGCGACCGTGTGTTCGAAGTTCGCGCCCGCGTCGGGCACGGCGCCTGCGGCGAGCGCGGCCTCGGCCGGCGTGAGCGCGACGCGCCACACCGAAAGCTCGTCGATCGCTCCACCGCGGAAACCCGCGTCGCGCGAGCGCGAGCCGAGCTCCATCGTGGCGCCGGCGATGTTCCCCTCGAGTCCGTCGCGCAGGACCGCGGGCTTCGCGTCGACGCCGTTCACGAACAGCCGCAGGCCCGACGAGATCGAGGTCCCGTCGTAGGTCGCCACGATGTGCGTCCACGCGCCGACGGGAAGTTCCGTCGTCATCTCCACGCTCGCCGCGCTGCCCGGCCACAGGTGGATCACGCTCCAGCGCAGGCGTCCGTCGACGATCAGGAGCTCGAGGCCCGAGCCGTCGGCATCGTTGGTGTAGAACCCCGAGGTGTGCAGGATGGCGGCGCGCGCGTTGCGCTCGCCCGGCTTGATCCAGAACGCGACGCTCACCGGATCGTGCCGCGTGAAGCCCGCGAGGCCCGCGAGCGAGACGCCGCCGTCGCCGTCGAAACGCAGGGATTTCCCGAGCTTTCCGTCGTCCGCGAGCGCGACCTCGCCGAGCTGCTCGGGACGGCCGCGGTCGGTCGTGGCGGGCTTCGTCGCATCGACCGCGTTCGGTGTCCGCCCGTCGGCGAGTTCGTCGAAGGCGTACCGCGCCGCGGGTTCGGGCAGCGCGGTCGGCGCCGGCTCGTTGATCAGCCCGGCCGCCGCGGTCCCGTTCATCGCGTCGAGACCGGCGCGCATGACGGCCGCCATCGCCTTCTGCCGGTTCGCGCGCAGCTCCTGCTCACGCGCGGCCTGCTCGTCGTTCGCGATGCGGATGAACGGCGGCGGCGCGCTGAAGCCATGCGCGTAGCTCTTGAGCCCGTTCTCGTCGATCGAGCCGAACATCGCGGCGAGCCCGTAGAACTCGCGCGTGGGGATCGGGTCGTACTTGTGGTCGTGGCAGCGCGCGCACTCGAGCGTGAGGCCGAGGAACGCCGTGCCGAAGGTCGCCACGCGGTCGGCGATGCCCTCCTGGCGGAACTCCTCGGAGATCGAGCCGCCCTCCTCGGTCACCCGGTGCAGTCGGTTGAACGCGCTCGCGACCTGGTTCGCCTGCCGCTCGGCGCGCGAGGCGGACTCGATTCGGTCGCCCGCGATCATGGCCGTGGCGAGGTGGTCGTACGGCATGTTCGAGGCGAGCGCCTCGAGCAGCCAGTCGCGCCAGGGCCAGGTGAAGCTGTCGCCGTCGGACTGGTAGCCGAAGGTGTCGGCGAAGCGCGCGAGGTCGAGCCAGGCGGTCGCGCGGTGCTCGGCGGCGCGCGGCGAGGCGAGCAGGGCGTCGACACGGCGCTCGTAGGCGTCCTCGGAGGTGTCGGCGACGAAGGCGTCGACCTCCTCGGGCGTGGGCGGGAGGCCGGTCAGCGCCAGCGACGCCCGGCGCAGCAGGGTCGCGCGGTCGGCCGGCGCCTCGGGCGCGAGACCCTCGGACGCGAGCCGGGCGAGCATGAAGGCGTCAAGCGGGTCCTTGCGCCAGGCGTGGTCGCCGACCGGGTCGCCGAGCAGGGGGGGCGTGGCCGCGGTCGGTGCGACGAACGCCCAGTGCGGGCGGTACTCCGCGCCTTCCTCGATCCATCGGAGCAGGATGTCGCGCTCGCGCGCGTCGAGCGGCCGCTTGAGCTCGGGCGGCGGCATCACCTCGTCGGGGTCGACCGAGCGGATCCGGACCGCGGCCTCGCTCGCCCCGAGGTCGCCGGGCACGATCGCCCGATGCCCCGATCGGAGCGCGGCATACGCACCTTCCGGGGTGTCGAGGCGGAGGCCCGCCTTCTGCTTGGCGGCGTCGGGTCCGTGGCAGCCGAAGCAGCGGTCCGACAGGATCGGACGGACATCGCGGTTGAAGTCGAGCGGCGTCGGAGGTGCGGGTCGCCCGGCGGCCGCGGGTGCGGGGCTCACGAGCGCGGAGCTCAGCGACCCGGCACTTGCGGACCCGGCATTTGCCAACCCGGCAGTTGCCAACCCAGCGGTCACCAATGCGCCAGCCGCCCATGCAGCGGGCGCCAGTCCGGGGAGTGGAATCGCGGGCAGCGGCACGGTCTGTCCAATCTACCTTCCGCTACACTGCGGGGCTATGCCCACGACGAAATTGGCTCGCCTCGCCCTTGAGGACGGGACGGTCTTCCACGGTCGCGCGTTCGGTGGCTCCCTGAAGGACTTCGAGGGGGCTGGCGAGGTGGTGTTCAACACCGCCATGTGCGGCTACCAGGAGGCGCTCACGGACCTGTCCTACACCGGGCAGATCCTGACCATGACCGCCACCGAGATGGGCAACTACGGCGTGGCGCCCGAGGACATCGAGAGCGCCGCCCCGTGCGTGGCCGGATTCGTGGTGCGCGAGCTGTCGGCGATCGTGTCGAACCAGCGCGCCACCCGCAGCCTGTCCGACTGGCTGGCCGACGCGGGAATCCCCGCGATCGAGGGCATCGACACCCGCGCGCTGGTCCGCCGGCTGCGCATGGGCGGGTCGATGCGCGGCGTGATCTCCTCGGTTTCGCTGGCCGATGCCAGCGACCTCGACCTCGTGGCCCGCGCCCGCGCCATCCCCTCGATGGCCGGGGCGAACCTGGCGGCGAAGGTCTCCCCGCGCTGCAGCGGCACCTACGAGGAGGCGCTCGGCGAGTGGGCGCCCCGCGGGGGCATGTTCGTCGAGACCAAGCCGACCCCGAAGGGCCGCGCCCCGGGCTCGCGCTTCCGCGTGGCGGCGATCGACTGCGGCGCCAAGCGCAACATCTACCGCCACCTGGTCGAGCGGAACTGCGACGTCCACTTCCTGCCCCACACCGCGACCGCGGCCGACATCCGCGCCCTGCAGCCGGACGGCCTGTTCATCTCCAACGGCCCCGGCGACCCGGCGGTGGTGAAGACGGTGATCGAGACCCTCCGCGAGGTCGCCGGCGAGGTCCCGACCTTCGGCATCTGCCTCGGGCACCAGCTCCTCGCGCTCGCGCTCGGCGCGACCACCTGGAAGCTCAAGTTCGGCCACCGCGGCGCCAACCAGCCTGTGCGCAACCTGTTGACTGGCCGGATCGAGATCACCAGCCAGAACCACGGCTTCTGCGTCGACGAGACCAGCCTGCGCGCCGCCGGCGGCGAACCGACCCACGTGCATCTCAACGACGGCACGCTGGCGGGTTTCCGTCACACGACCAAGCCCATCTTCAGCGTGCAGTACCACCCTGAGGCGAGCCCCGGCCCGCACGACTCGGCGTACCTCTTCGATGTGTTCGTCGAGATGATGTCGTCGCGCAAGCCCGTGGGTGCCGCCGAGATGGAGCGGGCACAGGCCGCGCTCGCCGCGATCTGACGCGCGCTCGGCGACGCTGTTTCCACGGTCTTTTTCGGGATTACGCACTCCAGCCGGGAACCGCGCGGCCATGGTCCGCGATTGGTGTCGCGTCCCGGCGGCAGGTGTGGATATTCATGCAGGTTTCCCTCTCGACAGGGCGGCTCCCGATGGGGTCGTTTTGGGGCGGCTGCTTGCGGGAAGGCGACCTGCTTAGTACCTTGCCGTACTCGCCGCGCTTGCGCCCACCGGAGGGCGCGCGTGCGGACGGGAATCGGAACGAACCCGCGACTTTGAGAGAAAGCCGCGCGAGCCGTCGCCGAGCGTGCGTACAGAGAGAGAACATTCGCCCTCATTTCGAGCGGTGATTCAGGAGTACCGAATGCAGCGCAGCACCACGACCGAGGCGACCTTCATCACGACCAGCGCCGGCCAGCGGGCGATCCGCACGGTGGCGAGCTTTGTCGCAGTCGCTCTCGTTGGAACGACGCCCTGGATGGCGTCGAACAGCACGCTCGCGCAGGACGCGCCCGCCACCGAACC
The DNA here is from genome assembly GCA_945870915.1 of Candidatus Kuenenia stuttgartensis. Taxonomy (GTDB): domain Bacteria; phylum Planctomycetota; class Phycisphaerae; order Phycisphaerales; family SM1A02; genus QWPT01. Next base: position 6,237 of record CAMBUI010000002.1, read on the forward strand.
CGCCGCCGCCGACGATGCCGCGAAGGCCGCCGCCGAGCAGGCTGCCGCCGAGGCCGCCGCGAAGGTCGCCGCCGAGAAGGCCGCTGCCGAGGCCGCCGCGAAGGCCGCCGCCATCGAGGCGAGCCGCACCGCCGCCCGCGAGGCGATGAGCCGCAGCGAGTGGAAGAAGTCGATCGACCTCTGGTCGGCCGTCCTGACCGCCGCCCCCGGCGACGCCGAGGCCGCGAAGGGCATGGCCCGCGCGCAGGCCGCGCTCGACCAGGGCTCGCTGATCAACGACGTCGGCTCGGATCTCTCGCTCCGCAAGCAGAAGACCGAGGTCGAGGTCACCGCCGCGCTCGCCAACGCCAACCAGGCCGTCGCCTCCGGCGACTACACCGGTGCCAAGCGCACCGCGCTCGGCGCCAAGATCCGCCTCGAGCGCGAGAAGGGCGTCTTCCCGGGCTCCGAGTACAGCGATCTCGCCGGCAAGCTCGACGCGCTCCTCGAGCAGATCGAGGTCGGCGAGGCCAACTCCGCGCTCATGAAGGCCGAGGCCGCGCGCCGCGAGGCCGCCGACGCCGCCCGTGAGAAGCAGCGCACCGACGCCGAGTCGCGCACCAAGGCGATCAACGAGCGCCTGCTCCGCGTCCGCCAGCTCCAGCTCGAGCTCAAGTACGAGGAGGCGATCCAGGTCGTCGACGAGATCCTCTTCCTCGATCCGAACAATCCCGCGGCGCAGACGCTCCGCCAGATGCTCAAGGCGAGCCAGCTCTACCGCGAGTACTCGGCGATCGAGGTCCGCCGCGGCGAGGCCTACTCGAACTTCTCGAAGGAGGCGCTCGACCGCACCGTCCCGCCGACTCCGAATGTCACCGGCCCCGGCCCGAAGTCGGTCTCCAGCCTCCTCGAGTACCCCGAGGATTGGCCGGCCCTGAGCGAGATGCGCCTGATGAACCGCGCGAGCGGCTACGTCGAGAGCGCCGCCAACCGCCAGGCCATGGCCGCGATGCAGAAGGCCGTCTCGGTCAACTTCAACTCGAACGGCCTCGACCAGGTCTTCAGCTACATGAAGCAGGTCAGCGACGTCGAGTTCCTTCCCGACTGGAAGTCGCTCGAGGCCATCGGCATCAGCCCCGAGGACACCGTCACCCTGACGCTCGACAATGTTCCCGCGGAAGTCGCGCTCAAGCGCGTCATCGACCAGCTCGGTGACGAGAGCGAGCGCCCCGACTACGCGATCGAGGACGGCGTCATCGTCGTGAGCAGCCCGGACCAGCTCCGCAAGAAGACGCTCACCATCGTCTACGACATCCGCGACCTCCTCTTCGAGGTCCCGTACTTCGACAACGCGCCTGACTTCAACCTCGGCTCGGCCCTCGAGCAGGGTCAGAGCGGTGGCCAGGGTGGCGGCGGCGGCGGCATGGGCGGCGGCGGCGGCGGCTTCGGCGGCGGCGGCGGCGGCTTCGGTGGCGGCGGCGGCGGCATGGGTGGTGGCGGCGGCAGCGGTGGTTCCGGCGGCGGTGGTGGCCTCATCGGCGACCCCGGCGAGGACCCCGAGCGCAAGAGCCGCGAGGAGCTCATCGAGCAGATCACCGACATCATCCAGGAGCAGGTCGACCCCGAGGGTTGGCGTGACGCGGGTGGCGAGACCGGCCGCATCCAGGAGCTCAACGGCAACCTGATCATCACCAACACCTCGCGCAACCACCGCGAGATCGAGGGCCTGCTCACGCAGCTCCGCGCCATCCGCGCGCTCCAGATCAACTACGAGTCGCGCGTCATCGGCGTGACCAGCGATTGGTTCGAGCAGATCGGCGTCGACCTCGACATGTACTTCAACACCAACGACGGCATGTTCCAGCAGGCCCGTCAGGTGGACCCGAACTTCAACCTCTCCGACTTCTTCTTCCAGAGCGGCGACCAGCAGGGTCAGGTCAAGGATCCGGTCATCTTCGGACCGGTCGACCGCGCGGATGGCGACATCGGCAACACCGATGCCCCGCCGTTCGGCGTGCCGACCGACGACGGCACCGGCATCAACTACGTCTACGGTCCCACCGGCGCCCCGATCCGTCGCGGCGATGGCTGGGCTCCGATCGGCTTCACCCAGGATTCGAGCGGCATCACCGAGTCGCTCGGCGGCGCGATCCCGGGCATCGGCGGCACGATCCTCACCTCGGGTGCGGCGGCCGCGACCACCGGCTTCAGCTACCTCGACGACATCCAGGTCGACCTCCTCATCAAGGCGACCCAGGCCGACCAGCGCAACGTGGTCCTCACCGCGCCGCGCCTGACCCTGATGAACGGCCAGCGCTCGTTCATCACGATCGCGAAGCAGATCGCGTACATCTCGAACGTCATCCCCGTCGTCGGTGACGCCAGCACCTCGTTCCAGCCGGTTCCCGGCTACGTCCAGGACGGCTTCGTCCTCGACATCGAGGGCGTCGTCTCGGCCGACCGCCGCTACGTGACCATGACCGTCCACTTCGACACCAGCACCGTGCTCGGCTTCGAGTCGGTCGAGGTGTCGGGCGCCGTCGGTGGCACGGGCACGACCGGTGGCCGTGGCGCCGAGTCGACCGCGTCGATCCAGCTGCCGCAGCTGCAGGTCCAGTCGATCCGCACCACCGTGAGCGTTCCCGACAAGGGCACGATCCTCATGGGCGGCCAGCGTCGCTTCGAGGAAGTCGAGATCGAGTCGGGCGTGCCCGTCCTCTCGAAGATCCCGATCGTCAACCGGTTCTTCACGAACCGCATCGACAGCGAGCAGGAGCTCACCCTCGTGATGCTCATGCGTCCCGAGATCGTGATCCAGAGCGAGAACGAGGAGATCCTCTTCCCGGGTCTCGTCGATCAGCTCGGCAACATCGGCGGCTGACGCTGCCGCAACATCAACCGAACCCCGCGGCGGCGAGCATCCCTCGCCGCCGCGGTCGTTTTCGGGGTGGTGCGATCCACGCCGCGAGGGCGAACCGTACCGCGAAGGCGATCCACACCGCGAAGGCGATCCACACCGCGAAGGCGATCCACACCGCGTGGGCGGGTCGGGCCGAGCGCCCGCTCTGCTATCGTGCCCGACCAGCAGGAGTTCCCGATGGCCACGCCCTCGTCCCACATCAGCATTCGTAAGATCGACTCGGTGCTCCGCATCGACTTCGTGGATCGAAACATCCTCGACGAGCTCAACATCCACCAGATCGGCGAGGAGCTGCTGAAGTCGGTCGAGACCGAGTTCCGGCCGAAGATCGTGGTGGTGTTCGGCAACGTCGAGCACCTCTCGAGCGCCGCGTTCGGCACGCTGATGAAGTTCCTCGAGCGCGTGAAGGCCCGCGACGGGCAGCTGCGCCTGTGCGAGATGAAGCCGCGCGTCTACGAGGGCTTCACCATCACGAAGCTCAACCGGCTGTTCTCGATCCACGACACCTTCGACGCGGCGGTTGCGAGCTTCAAGTGAGCGCGCGCAGGTCCTGAGCGGCCGCAGCGCCCGAGTGCGGACTTCCCGATGCCCGATCCGACCCCGGCCTTCCGGTGCGACCACACCCTGCGCGAGCTCCGCGCGGGGCTGGAGTCGGTGCAGTCGGAGGTGGCCGAGGCGCTTGCCGCGCGCGGGTACGAGGAGGGCGCGATGTTCGCCATCCGGCTCGCGCTCGAGGAGGCGATCGTGAACGCGTTCCGCCACGGGAACCGGAGCGACCCCAAGAAGGTGGTGTTCTTCCGCGCCGCGGTCGACGGGGCGCGGGCGGACTTCGAGGTCGAGGACCAGGGACCGGGCTTCGATCCCGCGCAGATCCCCGATCCGACCGACGAGGACAACATCGAGATCCCCTCGGGCCGCGGTGTGATGCTGATCAAGGCCTACATGACCGAGGTCGAGTATCTGCGGCCGGGGAACCGGCTGCGCATGGCCTACATCAAGCCGGCCGCGTCCTGACCGCGCGTGATTCATGCCGTCACCCGGCGGTGAACGCGACCTCGAGCGGCAGCTCGAAGACCGTTGCGCCCACCGGCGGAATCAGGGCGCCCGAGGCGTCGAACTCCGGCGCGTATCGCACCCACGCCCGCTCGTGCAGGACGATCCAGCAGCGCGCGCGCACGACATGCGGCCCGGCGGGGAGCGGCCCGAGGTCGGCGCGGAACACCAGCATCTCCTCGGGCAGCGCCTTGAGTTGGCCGTTGGCGCGCCAGAACTCCTCGACGTCGTGCAGGAAGAGCGACCAGTCGGCGGGCGGCGTCCACGGGCCGCCGTCGACCGAGACGCCGCCGAACACCAGGCGCGGTGTGCTGCGTTGGCCGAAGACCAGCGCACCGAAGTCGGGCTGCACGACCGCGGTGATGCGGTCGCCGTCGCGGTCGAACTCCAGCCGTGCCTGCACGGCCGCCCGCGCGGCGCGCTCGATCGCGTCGTTGGAGAGCTTGCCCGCGGCAATGGCGTTTGGGAGGAAGTCGAAGTCGAAGAGCGGCCGTGCGCCACCGGGCGCGGCGTGCGTGATCAGGAGGTCCGTGGCCGCTGCGATCTCGTCGGCGTCCATGGTCGCCGGCACGAGGTTCTGCCAGTAGCCGTGAGGCGGCTCGGTGGCGCGGTAGACGGCGTGTCGGAGCGAGGTGGGCAGCGCCGAGATCAGTACGCGTCCGAGGTACGGCGCAGCGAGGAGCAGCAGTAGCGGCACGAGCATCAGCGGCGCCCGCTTGCCGAGCCGCGATTCCACGCGCGTGACGGCGCCCGGCTGGGTGAGATCGGCGCCGCACTCGGGGCACTGCGTCGAGCGCTCGGTGGTGCAGGGTTGGTTGCAGGCGGTGCAGCGCAGGCGCCCCCGCAGCATGCCGGGGCCGATCATGGCCATGAACGGCGTGAGCACGATGAATGGCCAGCAGCCGCCCAGGAACGAGATCACGAACCGCCGCTCGACGAACATCCCCGCGGCCACGGCCAGCACCGCGACGGCCACGATCTCGAGCGCGAGCCACGGCAGTGCCGCGCGCAGCCGCTGCCACGGCGTGGAGTCGGGATCGTTGCCCGCGATCTGGTACGCCGCGAACACGCGGGTGACCGGAGCGAGGATGCGCCAGTGCAGGGGCGTGCGCGGCGCCGCGGCGCGCAGGTCGCGGCGCAGGCGCGTGGCCCGGGCGAGGTCCATGGTGGCCACGGCCTCCCAGTGCCCGAGGAGCATGGCGTGATGCGCGCGGGAGTATCCGTGGCGCGTGCACGGTTGTTCGTCGACGCGTGTCTGGCACCACGGGCACGCGCAGCCGCGCGCCTCCCACACCACGGGGCGGAATCGGTCCCAGCGTGGTTCGGTGACGAGGTGCCCGTAGAGCTGCAGGGACGCGAAGAGCAGGAGCGGAACCGCGACGATCAGCGTGAAGGACTGCGGGACGCGGAACGGCAGGTCCACGACGAGCGGCAGCAGGGAGGGGGCAGCAAGCAGCAGCGCTGCGATCAGCAGCTGCACGGCGATCACCACCCAGGTGATCGTGTTCGCGAAGCGCGTGCGCCGTTGCACACCGTCCCACTCCGCCTTGGTGATGGTCCAGTCGGGGGTCGTGGCGTGGTCGCCCGTCCGCGTCGTCGGGTGACTGGCGTCGGTGGGACCGGCGCATCCGGCGGGATCAGCGGAGTCGGCGGATTCCTGCGGCATGCGCGCAGTCTACGGGGAGGTTTCGCGTTGGCCTTGGATCAGCGCTGGGTCCCCGACGACGGTCACCCGAGCAGATGCCGATTCACGGCACTTCGACCGTTGTCCGCAGCTCGACCTCGTAGGCCTCCATGTCCGCGTGCGGCAGGATGGGTGCGCCGCGCTCGTCGAAGTCGATGGCTTCACTCGAGGTGGTGGAGTGGCCAGTGATGATCCAGCAGCGCGCGCGGATCTCGTGCGCCCCGCCTGCTGGGAGTTGGATGCGGGTGCGCTTGGGCCCGGTGGAATTGGGCCCAGTGGACTCGTCGGCCGCGCCTTCGTTCGATCCACGCCGGAACCACGGTTGGATGTCAGGGCGGATTTCCGCGCCGGATCCTGGCGGGATCCACGTGGCTCCGCCATCGATCGAGTACCCACCGCGGAGCAGCCGCACGGTGGTGGTGAGACCGAGCACCGATGCCCGCCAGGCGCTGACGACGCGCACATCAACCACGCGCGACGCGGGGTCGGCCCCGGCCTCGAGCACGAGATCGACGCTCGCCCGCGCCGCCTTCTCGCGGTACGCCGCGGGCAGCTTTCCCGAGGCGATCGCGCGGGGGAGGAACTCCCAGCCGAACAGCACGAGCCCGCGTTGGCTGCCTTCGATCAGTGTGTCCGCCGTGCTCACCACCTCCGCTGTGGAGAGGGTGGTCGGATCGAGGTCTCGGAAGTACATCGTGGGCGGGGGCACGACCGAGTAGATCGCGTTGCGGGCGCGGACGGGAAGCGTCGCGATGGCCTTCTCCGCGATGGTGGGTGCCAACCATGCGATGAGGGTGAACAGCCCCCAGATCCACACATGCCCGCGCGCCTGCGTTCCGCGCTGGACGGCGTGGCGCTTGCGGAGATCCACTCCGCACTCGGGGCAGCGCTCGGGATGCGGGGTGGCGCACAGGTGACCGCAGGCGGCGCAACGCGGCTGGCCAGGCTTCCAGCCTGTCCACGCGAAGGCGAGTGCCATGGGCACCAGCACGAGGGGCCACGCGCCCGTGATCGGCACCATGGCCGCGCGTCGGCCAGCCGTTGCGTCGATGACGACGGCAACGAGCACGAGCAGCGCGAGCAGGATGAGCGAGACCGGCCAGGCTGCGCGTGCGCGCGCGAGTGGCGAGCGCTCGGCGTCGAACATGCCGGGAGCGATCATGCGCATGGGCCGGAGGAGCGACCAGTTGGCGCGCGTCGCCAGCGGGGTTGTGCGCGCGGCGTCCTGCAGCTCGTCGGACTTCGCCATCACCGTCGCCGAATCGCCGAGTGCCAGGGCTTCCCAGTACGCGAGGAGTGTGGGTTGATCGGCCGTGGTGAAGCCGTGCCCAACGCAGGGATCGCGATCGACCCGCGACTGGCACCAGGGGCAGACGCAGCCGCGCAACTCCCAGACCGCGGGGTGCATCGCATCCCAGTCGGCGTATCCGCGGTGCAGGCTGCTGCGGACGCGCGCGATGACGGCGAGCACGGCCCCCGCGACGATCACGGCGGCACCGATGAACCACGGGTTGGCCGTCAGGCTCGCGCCCACGAAGACAGCCAGTGCGAACAGCATCGTGACCAGTGGCAGTCCGCAGGACATGCGCGCCACCTGCGTGGTCAGATCGGGACGCGCGGAGGCGATCCGGTCCCAGTCTGCCTTCGTGATCGACCACTCGCGCATGCGCGGAGTCTACGGTGCCTGGCACGTGCCAGACAGTGCCAGGCACTGCACGGCACGTGCCATGGATTCCAAGCGAGATGCGCGCCAGCAGCGAGAACGTGACTCTCGCAACTGCCTCGTGGGGTGTATGGCACGTGCCAGACAGTGCCAGGCACCGCATGGCACGTGCCAGGCACGGGTCGGGGGTTACCGCGCAATGGCCTCGGCGCGGGTCTCGCGGAGGACGGTGACCTTGATCTCGCCAGGGAAGGTCATCTCGGCCTCGACGCGCTTCGCGATCGCCTCGGCGATCTGGAACGCGGTCGTGTCGTCGGCCTTCTTGGCGTTGAGGATCACGCGGATCTCGCGGCCGGCCTGGATCGCGTGCGCCTCGTCGACGTGCGGCTGCTCGCGCGCGATCGCCTCGAGCTGCTCGAGGCGCTTGATGTACATCTCCATCGACTCGCGGCGCGCGCCGGGGCGGGCGCCCGAGATGGCGTCGGCGGCCATGATGATCGGCGTGTACGCGGTGGTCGACGGGATGTCGCCGTGGTGTCCGCCGCAGGCGTTGAGCACGGCCTCGCTCTTCTCGCCGTACTTCTTGAGGAACTCCATGCCGATCGCGGGGTGGCCGCCCTCCATCTCGTGGTCCATCGCCTTGCCGATGTCGTGGAGGAGTCCGGCGCGCCGGGCGATCGAGCCGTTGAGCCCGAGCTGGTCGGCGATCATCTGCGAGAGGAACGCGACCTCGATCGAGTGCCGCAGCACGTTCTGGCCGTAGCTGGTGCGGAAGTGCATCTTGCCGAGGGCCTCGATGACCTTCGGGTGCAGTCCGCGCACATCGGCCTCGACGACGGCCTCGTTGCCGGTCTTGACGATCTTCTCCTCGATGTCGCGCTTGGTCTGCTCGACCAGCTCCTCGATGCGCGTGGGGTGGATGCGGCCGTCGGCCACGAGCCGCTGCAGCGCCTCGGCGGCGATCGCCTGGCGCACGCGGTCGAAGCACGAGACGCTGATGACGCCGGGCGTGTCGTCGACGAGGATGTCGGCGCCGGTGGCCTTCTCGATGGCGCGGATGTTGCGGCCCTCGCGGCCGATGATGCGGCCCTTCATGTCCTCGCTGGTGATCTTGATCGAGCGGACGGTCGACTCGCCCACGTTCTCGGCGGCGTAGCGCTGGATCGCCATGAGGGTGATCTCGCGCGCCTTGCCCTTGGCGTCGCGCCCGGCCTCGTCGAGGATCTTCTGGCGCAGGGCGGAACCGTCGTGCTCGCTCTCCTGGCGGACCTCGGCGAGGTAGAGCTCGCGGGCCTCCTCGCGGGACAGGCCGGAGACCTTGGAGAGGGCGCCGCGGAGCTCGGTGCGGGTGCGCTCGTTCTCGGCGGCGACGCGGTCGAGCGCCTCCTCCTTGCGGCCGAGGTCGGCCTCGCGGGAGTCGATCTTCTGCTCGCGCTGGCCGATCTGCTCGAGCTTGCGGTCGAGCGTCTCCTCGCGCTTGGCGGCGCGGGCGAGGCTCTCGTCGAGCTTGGCCTGGGTGGACTTGGCCTCCTGGTCGAGGGCGGAGCGCTTCTCGTTGGCGCGCTTCTCGGCGGCGAGCTCGATCTCGCGGGCCTTCATCTCGGCCTCGCTGCGGGCGGCGTCGGCCGCGAGCTCGCCCTGCGCCTTGGCGTCGGCGAGCATGCGGTCGGCCTCGGCGCGGGCGCTCTTGATGCCGCGTCCGGAGGCGAAGTTCAGGATGACGATGCCGACGACGGCGCCGACGATCAGCGCGATGCCCGCGGCGACCACGATGGCGACGAAGTTGGTTTCGCTCGAGGCGGTGGACTGGAGAAGAATGGACACGCGGTACTCCTGACGGGGGCGCAACGCCCCATGAACCCGGGGCGCAACGCCCCAAGTGAACTACCCGCCGGGTGCCTCATGCACCGGCCAGCCGCGGACCGTCGTGATCGTCCAGAGGGAGAGGCGTCGCTTCAGCTCTTGATGGCACCGCATCCCGGCGGGTCGTCGGGCGTGGCGCCGTGGATCCCGTGGATCGCACGCCGCTCCGCCGCATGACCATGCCGGGGAAGATGTTGGGAGAGAAGAAAGGACACGGTTCTCACGGGGGGATGCCGCATGCGAACAGCGCGCACCGCGGCCTTGGTCTGGATCGATCTATCCCGCACATGGCTCCGGAGAGGGCTGCTCCTCGGAAGCACGGGCGAGGGTGCGTGCGCACCTGCGAACGGTCGCGAACGGCATGGCCTGTTCGACGAGCCGGAAAAGTGCGGGCGGCCGAATTGCCTCCGGGTCCGATCGTCCAGACGCCGGCGAGCCGGCGGGTGGACGGGGGTGGTGGCGCCGCCCGGTCCGCCTCCGCGGACTTGCGGAGTTTCGGGGTCGGGACCACAACTGTCAAGGTAGGATCCGCGTTCCGCATGCCTCCCGCCCTGATCTGGCTCTCGAACCTGCTGCCGACCAACCCGATCGCGGTCCGCATCGTCGCCGGCGGGTCGAAGCGGTCGCGGCACCTCCTGCTCCGGTCGGGGTACCTCGCGGTCATGATCGCGATCCTGCTGCTGGGGCTCCTCGGGGGCGACAGCACGGTCAAGCAGCTGGCCACCCGCGGGGCGGGGGCGTTCTCGGTCGTCGCCTTCGGGCAGGTCGGCCTGATCTGCATCCTGACCCCGATCTTCATGGCGGGCGCGATCGTGCAGGAGGCGAGCCCCCGGACCTGGGACATCCTGCTCACGACCCCGCTCGGGAACCTGCAGATCGTCCTGGGCAACCTCTTCGGGCGGCTGTTCTTCATCCTGTCGCTGCTGTTCTCGACGCTGCCGCTGTTCGTGCTGACCCAGTACTTCGGCGGCGTGCCGGGCGGGGCGATCTTCACCGCGTACGCGGTGGCGGCGGCGAGCGCGCTGATCGTGGCGACCACGGCGGTCACGCTGTCGGTCACCCGCAGCGCCGGCAAGCGGGCGGTGTTCGTCTTCTACGCGGCCGTGATCATGTACCTGTTCGCGACCTACGCGGCGGACGTGTACGCCCGCACCAAGGTTCCGCTCGGGGTCGGCTCGGGCGCCACGCACACCACGATCTTCACGCCGACCAATCCGTTCCTCGCCCTCGAGAGCGCGCTCAAGTCGACGAACTACACGCCCTACGCGGCGAGCGAGGTCCCGCTGACCCTGCTCGCGCCGCTCTACACGGCGCCGGCGACGAGCTTCTGCGTGGCGTGCCTGGGCCTGAGCCTGGCGATGATCGCCTGGTCGACGCTGCGGCTGCGCGTGATCGGCACCCGTGGGCCGCGCGCGTCGTGGTGGCGCGCGCTGCTCGGGACGGGTCCCAGCGCCGGCGGCACACGCGCCTCGCGCGCGGTGGGCGCGAACCCGATCGCGTGGCGCGAGCAGATGCTGCGCACCCAGTCGGTCGGCGGCATGTTCGGGCGGTGGGCGTTCCTCGCGCTGGGCGCGTGCGTCGGCCTCGTGCTGTGCGGGCTGCACCACCAGGGCACGGTGAGCTCGCGCGACATGCAGCTGGCGCTGCTCGGCGTGGTCGGGGCCGAGGTCGCGGTGGTGCTGCTGACCGCCGTGAGCCTGAGCGCGACCGCGGTCAGCCGCGAGCGCGAGGACGGCACGCTCGACATCCTGCTGACGACGCCGATCCAGCCCGGGCCGTACCTCGCGGGCAAGCTGCGCGGGATCGTCCAGTTCCTGGTGCCGATGCTGCTGGTGCCGTTCGTCACGCTGGGCACGGTCGCGGTCTACACGATGGCGGGCGGATTCGGCGCGGCGCAGGGCGTCGAGGTGCGGGCGTCGGTCGGGACGGGCACGGGCAACCTGGTGCTGCCGATGATGCTGCCCGAGGGCGCGCTGCTGGTGCTGCTCGACCTCGTCGCGGCGACGAGCTTCGCCATCATGGTGGGGCTGCAGTGGTCGCTGCGCACCAAGGGCACGATCGGCTCGGTGATGGCGGCGATCGGCGTGATCGGCCTGATCGGACTCGTGCTCGGCGTGTGCGCCGCGGCGCTCGGCGGCTCGATCCCGTACGTGGGCGCGGCGGCCGCGGCGGCGAGTCCGCTCAACATGCTGTTCGCCACGGTCGCACCCGACAACTGGATCTCGGAGAGCCTCGCCGATCTCGGCGCGGCGCGGACCAGCCTCGCGATCGGGACCATCGTCGCCTGCATCGCGTTCGGCGCCGCCTGCGCCGCCATGCACGCGGCCATGAAGAAGAGCTTCATGATGACGGTGCGTCGGCTCTCGGGAACCAACTGAGCGCCGGCGCGGAACCTTCCCGCGGAACGGCCCGCTGCGATTTGTGCGAAAGTGCGGAACAGTCGGAGACGGCGGAGGCGTCCTGCGCATCCACCGCTCCCGTTTCACGCCGCAGGAGGAACCATGCTCGCCATCTCGCTGATCGCCGCCGCCGCACTCGCCGCCGCACCCGCAGTCGCACCCTCGGTCCAGAAGTCCGCCGAGAAGTCGGCCGAGAAGACCGACGGCAAGCCCACCCCGGGCGTCTCGCTCACCGTCTACTCGTCGGCCGACCCCGCGGGCTTCAACCCGCAGCAGTTCATCCAGCAGCAGCGGATGAGCGGGCAGGACAACGTGTGGGGCGTGCCGGGCTACGGCGTGGTCAAGGTCGTGCGCAGGGTCGCGGTGCCGAAGGGCGTGGGCGAGCTCGCGTTCACCGATGTCGCCGCGTGGATCGACCCGACGACGGTGTCGTTCAACGATCTCGACGACGCCAAGACCACGGTGCTCGAGCAGAACTTCCAGTTCGACCTCGTGAGCCCGTCGAAGCTGATGGAGAAGTTCCTCGGACGCGAGATCTCGCTCGCGGTCGCGATGGGCGACGGCGTCTCGAACGTACGCGGCACGCTCCTGAGCGCGAACCAGGGCTCGGTCGTGCTCCAGACGGCCGAAGGCGTGAGGATCGTCCCGATGGCGGGCGCGCAGCTGCAGCTCGGCGAACTGCCCGGCGGCCTGCTCACCAAGCCGACGCTGGTGTGGAAGCTCGCCAGCGAGTCGGGCGGCGAGCACCTCGTGCGCACCACCTACCAGACCGCGGGCATGACCTGGCGCTCGGACTACAACATCGTGATCAACGGCAGCGACACCCGCGGCGACATCACCGCGTGGGTCACGCTGATGAACCTCTCGGGCGCGTCGTTCGACGACGCCGAGCTCAAGCTCGTCGCGGGCGACGTGCACAAGATCCAGCCGCAGCCCATGATCGCCGGGAGGGGCGGCGGCATGCGCATGGAGGCGATGGCGATGGCCGACGCGGCCGGCTTCTCCGAGAAGGAGTTCGCCGACTTCCACCTCTACACGCTGCCGCGCCGCACCGATGTGCTGCAGAACTCGACGCAGCAGATCGCGCTGTTCCCGCCGGTGAGCGGGTTCAAGGTCAAGCGCGAGCTCGTGTTCGACTTCACCGGCGGCATGGGCGCGCCCGGGCAGCCGATCCTCGACCGCGACTTCGTGATCGCGTCGAAGGCGAAGCCGTCCATCCTCGTGAGCTTCGAGAACAAGAAGGAGAACTCGCTCGGCATGCCGCTGCCCAAGGGCAAGATCCGCGTCTACAAGGAGGATCCGTCCGACGGCACGCTCGAGTTCATCGGCGAGGACCTCATCGACCACACGCCGCGCAACGAGACGGTCAAGATCCGCCTCGGCGAGGCGTTCGATGTGGTCGGCGAGCGGATCCGCAGCGACTTCACCATCGACAACGCGGCCAAGCGGATGACCGAGACCTTCCGGATCGAGCTGCGCAACCAGAAGTCGGCGGCGCAGAAGGTGCGTGTGATCGAGCGCCCGTACCGCTGGACCAACTGGCAGATCACCAGGAAGAACACCGAGTTCGAGAAGCTCGACTCGGGCACGATGGCGTTCGACGTCGAGTTGCCGAGCGAGGGCAGCCGGACGATCGAGTACACGGTGCTGTACACCTGGTGAGCCTCCGGCGGGCGCGCGCACGCGCACGCCGCGGTGCGAGTCGCGCGCGCTTCTCCTCGGTGGCAAACGACTTGCGGCCGCTCGAGGACTGCTCGAGGACTGCTCGAGGACCGCTCGAGGACCGAGCGAGGACCGAACGAGGACCGAGCGAGCCTCGGATCAGGGCGTCGGCCGACGCCTCCGACGCACGGAACGCGGCGTTCGTCCGCTCGCGCGCTCTTGACCCCGCCAACACCGAACGCACACACGGCCACACGAACCTCCTGCCTTCCAACAGGAGGTTTTTCATGCGTACATTCCATCGCTCGACCCGTCGGTCGATCCTTCGCACGGGCACCACGGCCCTCGCCGCCGCGGTGTTCGCCGCATCCGGCGCCCTTGCGGGCGACCCGTACATCTCGATCACGCACCTCGCCAGCACGCCGCGCGCGGGCTACGACGTCGCCGGTGCGGAGATCGTGGCCTTCGACGCCGCCACCAAGCGCGCGTTCGTGGTGAACGGCTTCACCAATTCGATCGACATCTTCGACCTCGGGACGCCCGCCGTGCCGGTCGCGGCAGGCAGCATCTCGCTGCTGCCCTACGGCGGCGGCGTGCAGAGCGTGGCGGTCAAGAACGGCCTCGTGGCCTGCGCCGTGCAGGGCGCGCTCAAGACCGATCCCGGTCTGGTCGTGTTCTTCGACACCGCCGGCGCGTTCCTCGCGTCGGTGACCGTCGGAGCGCTGCCCGACATGCTCACCTTCACGCCCGACGGCACCAAGGTCATCGTCGCCAACGAGGGCGAGCCGAGCGCCGACTACCTGGTCGACCCCGAGGGTTCGATCAGCATCATCGACGTGACCGGCAAGGCGATCACCCAGGCCGACGTGACCACGCTCGGCTTCAACGGCCTCGCGGCGGGCGTGATCGACGCGTCGATCCGCGCGTTCGGCCCCGGTTCGCCGACCATCGGCCAGGACCTCGAGCCCGAGTATGTCGCGGTCGCGCCGGACTCGGCCACCGCGTGGGTCTCGCTGCAGGAGCACAGCGCGGTCGCCGTCGTCGACCTCGCCACCAAGGCGATCACCTCGGTGCGCGCGCTCGGCACCAAGAAGCACGGCCAGGGCACGCCCAGCCTCACCACGGCGACCTTCGCGGCCCCGCCGGTGCTCGGCACCACCGCGGCCGGACAGGACATCCTGCTCGGCGGCTTCAGCGGACTCTGGCTCGACTCGATCGACGCGGCCACCGGCGTGGTCACGCTGTGGGCCAACACCGACCGCGGCCCGAACCTCGAGCCGGTGAATGTCGACGGCGACGCCGCCCTCGAGCGTCCCTTCGCGCTGCCGGGATTCCAGCCGCGCATCTGCACCTTCACCTACAACCCGGCGACCAACGCGTTCGCGCTGACCGGGCAGATCCTGCTCCGCAAGCCCGACGGCACGGCGCTCACCGGCCTGCCCAACATCCAGGGCGCCGCGGCCGGCCTCGCCTACACCGACGAGCAGCCGTGCGACCTCTTCGGCAATCCGATCGCGAACGATCCGATCGGCGGCGACCTCGAGGGTCTCGTGCGCACCGCCGACGGCAGAATCTGGATGTGCGACGAGTACCGCCCCGCGCTCTACAAGTTCGACGCGACCGGTCTCATGCTCGACCGCTTCGTTCCGGCGGGCTCGAACGCCTTCGGCGTGACCGTGGGCACCGAGGCGTTCCCCGCGGTGTACGCGCAGCGCCGCGACAACCGCGGCTTCGAGGCGATCGCGGTGTGGAACCAGTTCGTCTACTGCTTCGTGCAGAGCCCGCTCGACAACCCCGATGTGGCGAACGACGCGAACTCGAAGGCGTCGCGCAACATCCGCATCGCCAAGTTCGACACGACCACCAGCAGCGTGGTGGCGGAGTACGTCTACGTGCTCGAGGGCGGCGCGAGCGACAAGCTCGGCGACGCCTGCGCCTTCGCGCCCGGCAAGTTCCTCGTGGTCGAGCGCGACAGCTCGCTCGGCACCACCTCGAAGAAGAAGGTGTTCGAGATCGACCTCGCGGGCGCGACCGACATCTCGACGCTCGCCCCCGCCATCTCGGGCGTGGGCGGCACGCTCGACCGCATGACGCCGGCCCAGCTCGCGGCCGCCGGCATCGCGCCGGTCTCGAAGTCGGTGTTCATCGACCTCGCGGCCGTCGGCTACGCGGACTTCGGCGACAAGGTCGAGGGCCTCGCGATGCGCGACCCGTCGACGATCTTCGTGATCAACGACAACGACTTCCGCATGCCGCTCACCTTCGACCCCACGACCGGCACCTTCCCGGTCAACCCGGCGGCGGTCCCGACCACGCTCGGCATGGTCACCTTCTCGGGCAACGGCCTCGATCCGAGCGACCAGGACACGGTCAACGCCATCGCCGGCTGGCCGGTCGAGGGCGCGTACCAGCCCGACGCGATCGCGTCGTTCAGCGCGGGCGGGCAGACCTACTTCGCGGCCGCCAACGAGGGCGACTCGCGCGAGTGGGGCACCTTCGTGGACATCGCGGCGGTGTCGACCTTCACGCTCGATCCGCAGGTGTTCCGCGGCGGCGCGTGGCTCAGGGGCAACGCGCGCCTCGGCCGCCTGCAGGCGCGCAAGGACCTCGGCGACCTCGACGGCGACGGCGACTTCGACCGCATCGTGGCGCTCGGCGCGCGCAGCTACACCATCTGGAACGCCGCGGGCCAGCGCGTCTGGGACTCGGGCGACCAGCTCGAGCAGACCGTCAAGGCGGCGAACCCGACCTACTTCAACGCCAGCAACACCAACAACACCCGTGACAACCGCAGCCGCTCCAAGGGCCCCGAGCCCGAGGGCGTGACGGTCGGCACCGTCGCCGGGCGCCAGTATCTCTTCGGCATCTCGGAGCGCGTCGGCGGCATCTTCGCCTACTCGATCGAGGATCCGACGGCCCCGGTGCTGCAGACCTATGTCAACAACCGCACCTTCACCGTGGCGACCAACCTCGCCGGTTCGGGAGACCTCGGCGCCGAGGGCGTGACCTTCGTCGGCGCGTCCGACTCGCCCAGCGGCAAGGCGCTGCTCCTCGTGGCCAACGAGATCAGCGGCACGCTGGCGGTGTGGGAGGTCAACGCGGTGTGCGACGCGGTCGGCGACCTCAACGCCGACTGCGCGGTCAACGGCGGCGACCTCGCGCTGCTCCTCAACAACTGGGGCGGCACGGGCACCGGCGACATCGACGGCGACGGCACGGTCGGTGGCGGCGACCTCGCGGCGCTGCTCAACAACTGGGGCTGAGCGCGCGGTCCCCGGGACCGTCGCCAGGACGGTCCGGATCGAAGCAACAACGGCGTCGGCCGCGGGTTTGTGCCCGCGGCCGACGCGCGTTTTGGGGATGGCGTTGGGCGCGAGGGGGGCGTACATGCCTGTCCCGTCTCCGGGCGGGCGCCGGCGTCGGGTGCTGGGCTGCGTGCATGCGCGTGCATGCCTGTCCCATCTCCGGGGCGGGCGCCGGTGTCGGGTGCTGGGCCGCGTGCATGCCTGTCCCGTCCATGCCTGCGGGGGCCGTGCATGCCTGTCCCATCCACGCGGAATTGCTGAGAGGTCGTGCCGACTCGTGCGGACTCCCTTGCCGGGACTCGTACCCCTGGCGAGGAGACCCCATGCACCAGTCCTTGTCCGCGGCCCGAAGTTCGGCCGCGCGTTCCCGTCTGGCTCCGATCGGAGCCGCCGCGCGCCAGCGCGTGCTCATCGCGGTCGTCCGAACGCCGTCCGGCCTGCCGTCGCTGGCGGCGGGTCGCGTGGCCGCGGCGCGTCGCGCCCTCGGCGACGAGGTCCGGCTGGCCGAGTTCGAGGGCGAGCGGCTCCTCGCGCTGCCGCGGCTCGGTCCCGACACCGATCTGCTGGTGTTGGTCGACTCCGAGGACAGGATCCGGGTGTTCCCGGCGACGGATGCGCCGGGGTCGACCTCGACCTCGACCTCGATCTCGATCTCGGGCGCGGGTGCGTCCGGGCTCGTTCCCGACTTCAGCGACTATCCGTTCGAGCGCACGCGTGTGCTTCCGATCGCAGCCTCCGACGGTGGCGCGCCGCGCCCGCTCGGTGCGCTCCTGCACGAGGTGCGCGAGTACGTGCGGCGACATGCATCGCCCGATCTCGTGTTCGTCGATCGTGCGCTCAACCGGGACCCGGCGCTGCTCGAGGGGCTGGTGGATTCGGTCCAGCGGCACGCCCACGGCGTGCAGTGGATGGCCGCGCTGCGCGTCGACGACGGTTCGTCCGACGGGCTCTCGCGCAGGTTCCTCCGCGCCGCGGCCGCGGCGGGACTTCGCAGCGTGGTCCTGCGTGCGCCGGCCGGCCCCGCCGAGCGCCGTGCACGGGAACTCGCGGTGCACGCGGGCGATGCCGGGATCTCCACCCGCGTCGTCGCGGGAGATCTGCCGGTCGAGACGAGGACCGCGGGTCTGCGCGTGCTTCGGCGCGCGGGTCTCGGCGCGGTGCTGCCCGCTCCGGGAGCCGAGGTGCTGATGGACATCGCACCGAAGGACTCGATGCGTGGACTGGACCGATGGATTGAAGCGATGGATTGAAGCGACGGACTGAACCAACGGCCCGAAGCGACGCACTGAACCGACGGCCCGAAGCGACGGGCGAATGAACAGCACCGAGGAGTCGACCATGCCAACCGCCACCATCGATGTCAGTAACCCGCTCCGCCAGCGCCTGCGCATGCTCACGCCCGTCGCGAAGCTCGCCGAGGCCGAGGCCTTCGTCCGCCAGTTCCACGACGAGAACGGCCTCGGGCGCGCGGCGTGCGAGGCGCGGCTTGCCGAGGTGCGCCGCGTGCTCGCGCGGACGAACCACTACGACCACACGCCCGACGAGCTCGCCTTCGGCGCGCGGCTCGCCTGGCGCAACCATGCGCGCTGCATCGGGCGGCTGTTCTGGAAGTCGCTGGTCGTGGTCGATCGCCGCGAGGTGACCGATCCCGGCGAGATCGCGGCGTGCTGCGCCGAGCACCTCGTCGCGGCGCGCAGGTCGGGCGGGATCCGATCGACGATCACCGTGTTCGCGCCGGTGCGCGGCGACGCGCTGCCCGCGCACATCGAGAGCCGGCAGCTCGTCCAGTACGCGGGCTACCTCGCCGACGACGGCACCGTGCTCGGCGATCCCGCCGGCATCGAGGCCACGCGGACGGCGATGGCGCTCGGCTGGACGCCGCCGGCGCGGCGCTCGCGTTTCGACGTGCTGCCGCTGCAGATCTGCGATGCGCGCGGGCGGCGCCATCTCTTCGAGTTTCCCGAGGGCACGGTGGAGGAGGTCGCGATCGAGCATCCGTCCGCACCCGCGCTCGCGGAACTGGGCCTGCGCTGGTACACGGTGCCGGCGGTCAGCTCGATGGTCATGACGATCGGCGGCATCGAGTATCCCTGCGCGCCGTTCAACGGCTTCTACATGGCGAGCGAGATCGCCTCGCGCAACTTCGCCGACGAGTCGCGCTACGACCAGATGCACGCCGCCGCGCGCGCGCTCGGGATCGACACCGCCGGCGCGCTGTGGAAGGACCGCGTGCTCACCGAGCTCAACGAGGCGGTGCTGCACTCGTTCCGCCGCGCGGGCGCGACCATCCTCGACCACCACACCGCGAGCGAGCAGTTCATGGAGTTCTTCCAGAAGGAGCGCAGCGCCGGCCGCGAGCCGAGCGCGGAGTGGTCGTGGATCGTGCCGCCGCAGGCGTCGGCCGCGTGCCCGGTCTACCACCTCCCGATGCGGGACCAGCACGCGGTGCCGAACTACTACGGTTCGGCGGCGACCGACGGTGCTCGACTCGGGGTGCACGGCGGGGCGGATCGGAGCGCGCCGGCGTCCGGGATGGACGCGGAGACGGAAGTGGCCGCAGCGCCCGAGGCGCCCGCCGTGTCCCGCTGCCCGTTCGCGCGGGGCCTCGGATTCCTCGCCCGCGCGGTGGCGAAGCCGCTGGGGCATCCGGTGTCGTTGAACAGCCTGTGAGTTGCGGCGGGGGGTGCGCGCGCGTGCATGCCGCGTGCTTGCCTGTCCTGTCGGGGGCAGTCCAGTCGGACGCGTGCATGCCTGTCCCGTCTCTCCGGTCCGTCTCTCCGGTCTCGCGTCCGGTCACGTGCGTGCATGCCTGTCCTGTCTCGCGTCGGACGCGTGCATGCCTGTCCCGTCTCTCCGGTGTCGCGTCCGGTCACGCGCGTGCATGCCTGTCCTGTCTCGCGTCGGGCACGTGCATGCCACGTGCATGCCTGTCCCGTCTGGCCTCAAGCGCGCCAGAGGCGCGCGAGATCCGCGATCGACAGCGATTCGGGCCGCGCGTTCGGGTCGATGCCCTCGGGCCAGGTGCGGGAGCGGCCGAGGATCGCGCCGAGCTGCTTGCGGCGCTTCGAGAAGAGCGTGTGCACGAACGCGCCGAAGGCGTCGGCCTCGCCGTGCGGGATCACGGGCGCTGCGCGCGGGCGCAGGGCGAGCATCGCGCTCGTGACCTCGGGCGGCGGCCAGAAGCATCCGGGCGGGAGCACCGCGACCTGCTCGACCTCGCAGAAGGCCTGCACGATGATCGTGAGCGGGCCGTACTCGCCGCTGTTCGGCTGCGCGCGCAGCCGGTCGCCCACCTCGCGCTGGATGGTGACGAACTGCCCGACGCACTGCGGCATGGTGGCGCAGATCGCCATCACCGGGCTCGCGGCCTGGTAGGGGAGGTTCGCGACCAGCGTGAACGGCCGTCCCGCGAGGCGCGCGAGCGCGTCGGCGTTGAGCGCGCGCTTGCCGTCGAGGCAGTCGCCCTCGACGAGCGTGAACCGCGGGTTGGCCGCGAAGTGCTCGCGCAGGTGCGCGGCCAGGTCGCGGTCGAGCTCGATCGCCACGAGCTCCGCGCCGCGCGCGAGGATCTCCTCGCTCATGGTGCCGGTGCCGGGACCGATCTCGACGACGAGGCTGCCCTCGCCGATCCCGCTCGCGTCGACGAGCTTGCGCAGCAGGTTCTGGTCGACGAGGAAGTTCTGCCCGAAGCGGTGCTTGGGCGAGAGTCCACGCGCGGTGAGGATGGACCGGATGTCGGACTGGGTCTGCACGCGGCGCATCCTACGAGCAACGCGCGGCGGAGCGCGACGCGGCGTGGAACGACGCAGCCGAGGAATGACGCAGCCGAGGAATGACGCAGCCGAGGAATGACACAGCCGAGGAATGACACAGCCCAGGAATGACACAGCCCAGGAATGACGCGGGGCGGAAATGAAGCAGGCCCGGCGGTGGGCCGGGCCTGCGGTGCCGTGTGCGAGGGTCGGAGCTGCGGATCAGCCCCAGTTGCTGAGCAGGATGGCGAGGTCCGCGGCGTCGACCGAGCCGTCGCCGTTGATGTCGCCGCTGCCGGTGCCGCCCCAGTTGCCGAGCAGGATCGCGAGGTCGCTGGCGTTGACCGAGCCGTCGCCGTTGAGGTCGGCGGGGTTGCCGGTGGCGAGCGCGATGACCGCGCTGTCCATGGCGACCGGCGCGCTCTTGCCGGCGGCGAGCCACGCGTTGTAGGCGATGAGGCCGGTGCCGTCGGTCGTGTTCTGGTCGCGCAGGAACTCGATGTACTCCCTGCTGGTCGTCTGGTAGAAGAGGGTCACCGTCGCCTGGGTCGCGCCCGCGGGGATGTCGAACAGCGTGTCGTCCCAGTGCTGGCCGTCGGCGTAGCGGTAGCCGACGGCGCCCGAGCCGATCGCGTTGAACGCGGCGTTGGTGAAGCCGCGCGGCGGGATGCGGTTGTCGGAGAAGACCTTGTTGGCGAGCGCGAGGTGGAAGCCCGGTCCGGCGGCGAGGCCGGTGATCTTGGCGATCGCGGGCGAGATGCCCTGCTTGGCCTGGTAGATCTTGGTGTCGGCGGTGCTGAGGACCGCGGTGGCGCTGTCGTAGGCGCCGCGCTCGGCGACGACCTGGTTCTTGGCGTTGGTGAACTTCACGTTGATCCACATGCGGCGACCCTCGGGGTAGCCGGTGGGGAGCTTGTGGCCGCTCTCGTTGGTGACGCGCACCTTGAGGCTCGCGCCCTGCTGGGTGAGCGACATGTCCGACGCGTTCTGCAGCATGGTGATGGTGCGCGCGGTCGCCTGGTCGATGGCGGCCTGCGAGAGGCCGATCGAGTCGGCGTCCTCGGGCAGCATGCCGTCGCGGATCGCCTGGACGACCCAGGTGTTCGCGCCCGCGAAGGAGTGCTGCGGCATGTCGGGCCGCTCGAAGAACGGCGGGCCGAACTCGTAGAAGCGGCAGCCGCCGGCGATGACCTTGGGCATGTGGCAGTCCTGGCAGCTCGACACGACGCCGTCGGCGTCGTTGCCGCCGAAGCGGTGGTCGGCGTACTGCACGCCGTTCACGTAGTCGCTGTTGAGCCACTCGCTGTAGGTGCGCTGCTCGGGGAACATGTCGCCCGGGTTCTGCGTGGGGTGCGCGGCGCCGAGGGCGTTGAGCTGGAACTCGCCGGTCTTCGGGTTCTTGGTGTAGATCGGGTTGCTCACGTCGTGGCAGGTGCCGCAGAACTCGCTCTGGCGGTGGTAGGGCGAGGTGATGAGCCGCGCCTCGACGCCGTGGAGGTTCTGCGGGACATCGCTGAACGGCCCGCGGCGGGTCGACTTCGGGTCGACCACGAAGCGCGCGTTGCCCGCGCCCGACGGGACCAGACCCTGCGCGGCGAGCGCGCTGATGATCGGGACATCGGGGTCGGCGGGATCGCCGGGGTACGCGACCGCGCTGTCGGGCCCGAGCTCGGGGTTCACCACGCGGTGGCAGAAGTTGCAGTTGATGCCGTCGAAGTCGTCGCCCTGGAGGTCGGCGATGCTGCCGTTGGACGAGTGGCCGGCGAGCCAGCCGCCGGGCGCGTGGCAGCGGATGCAGGTCTCGCCGCCGATGTTCGCGTCCTGGTTGGCGATGGCGACCGCGGCGTGCCACACGGGGTCGCGCGCGCTCTGCGCCATGAGGCTGGTGGCCCAGGTGTCGTACGGCGCGATCTGGTCGCCGTAGCCCGAGTGGCAGTAGGTGCAGCTGATGCTCGTCTCGATCGGATCGATGGTCGGATCCTTCGGCGACGGCTGGGTGCCGGGCTGGAAGAAGTCGGCGCCGGTGGTGGGCACCTTGACCTGTCCGCCTCCGCCGCGCGCCATCACGGTGGCGACCGTGCCGCCGATGGCGGTGAGGGCGAGGACGAGGAGCGTGCCGCGGGCGATGCGTCCGGCGAGCAGGCTGCGGGGCGACGGGGTCGGGCGAGCGGTGTGCATGCGGGTCTGGGGCATGTCGGTCTGTCCAATCGTGCGGTTCCGCCGCGATGCAACGCCACTGCGGAACACTGAGCGGGCCTGGTTGTTGATCGGCGTCCTGCAGGCGTCGGTTCGCTGGGGCGTGCGAACCGTTGCCACTTTCCCGGGGATCGCCCGAGAACGGAAGGGTAGATCGGCTTCGTCCGCGCACAAGCGGTCATCGCACGCTTCGGCGCGGAACGTCGATCCCGTGCGGTCTTCGGGCGGTTTCGGAGGGGACAGGCATGCAGAGCGACCCGCCGCGGCCGCAGTATCGGACGCGCGGGTACACTCGCGACATGCGCGACATGCCTGTCCAGTCCCGAGTCCGGTCGCGGGGAAACGCGGCTCGAAACACCGCCCTTTGCGCCGTGATCGCCATGATCGGCCCCGTGGCGGCGCTCGCGGGCTGCGCCTCGCAGCCGAGCGGACCCTCGTACCTCTCGGTGCCGCGTGCGCAGTACGCGCAGGTGTTCGATGCCGCGTGCGACGCCGCGCGCGCCGAGGGACTGACCCCCGAGCTCGCCGACCGGCAGTCGGGCGTGATCGGAACCCAGCCGCGCGCCGCGGGCTCGCTGATCGAGCCGTGGACCTGGCAGGACCTCACCGCGAGCGATGTCGTCGAGGCGACCTTCGGCTTCGAGCGTCGGCGCGCCTACTTCGAGTTCGTTCCCGCGGGCTTCCGGCCGATCGCGCCCGAGGGTTCCGCGCCGCTGGCGGGTCCGGTGCTCCCGGGCTCGGAGCGCGAGGTTCCCGCCGGGGTCGGCGAGGCGCGCGGTGGCGATGCGGCCGCGGGACCCGCCGCGGGAGCGGGTGCGGGAGAAGGAGCAGCCGCGTCCGGCACCGACGCGTTGGACGCCGACGCGTCCGGCCGCGCCGCGCGGATCGAGGTCCGTGTGTCGGTGTCGGTCGAGCGACAGTTCCGACCCGGCTACCAGGGCACCGCGTACACGCGCGCGCTCGGCAGCTACGCCCGCGATCTGCCGCCGAAGCGCGGGCGCGACGAGCGTCCCGCGTCGCAGGATCGCTCGACCTGGACGCCGGTCGCCCGCGACGAGCGCCTCGAGCGCGTGCTCATCGAGCGCATCGCCGAGCGGCTCGCGCCGAGCGCGCCGTGATGGCGTGCGCGTCTCCGGCGGGAGCGTCGTCGCTCCCGCGTGCGCCGCGCGCCGCCGTCACGCAATCCGCGGATCGACAAAGCGATACATCACATCGACCGCGAGGTTGAAGACCACCATCAGCGTCGAGTAGACGAGCACGACGCCCATCACGAGCGTGATGTCCTTGCCGAGCACGCCGTCGACGAAGTTCTGGCCGATCCCGGGTACGGCGAACACCTTCTCGACGACGAACGAGCCGGTCAGCGCGACCGCGGTCGCAGGACCGAGGTACGAGAGCACCGGCAGGAACGCGTTCTTGAGGGCGTGCTTGAACGCGACCTTCCAGCGGGGCAGGCCCTTGGCGCGGGCGGTGCGGATGTGGTCGGCGCCCATCTCCTCGATCATGCCGAAGCGGATGAGCCGCGAGATGTAGGCGGCGAACGGCAGCGACAGCGTGAACGCCGGGAGCAGCACGTAGCGGATGCCGCCCCAGCCGCCGACCGGGAACATCCCGAGCTTGACCGCGAACAGCATGAGCAGTCCGCTTCCGATCACGAAGCTCGGGAGGCTGATGCCGGCGATGGCGAGCACCTGCGTGCACGCGTCGACCGGCGATCCGGGACGCAGCCCGCCGATGGTGCCGGCGGTGATGCCGATCGCGACCGCGATGAGCATGGCCGAGAGGCCGAGCGTCATCGACACCGGCAGTCCGGTGGCGAGGATCTCGTTCACGCTCCAGTCGGGCTGCTTGAGCGACGGGCCGAGGTCGAACGGCCGGTCGTGCCGGCCGAGCGCCCACGACACGCCCGAGGCCTTGCCGAGGTAGTCGAAGTAGAACGCGACGGGGTCGTCGAGCTTGTACTGCTTCTTCATCGCCTCGACGATCTCGGCAGGCGGACGGCGGCCGTCGGGGTTCTCCAGCGGATTGCCGGGCACGCTCCACGCGAGCACGAAGGTGATCGTGTACACCGCGAGCACGATGAAGGGCAGCTGCAGCAGCCGCCGCGCCACCAGCCCCGTGACGCTCGTCGTCGAGCCCGGCGCGCTCACCGCAGCGACTCCTGCGCAGGCGCCGCGGGCAGCACGCCGTCGCGGCGCTCGAGGATCGAGATGTCCTGCTCGAGCCGCGGGTGCTCGGCGATGCCGCCGAGGCGCGACGGGTCGTACATGTACACCGTCACGTAATTGCAGATCGGCATGAGCGGCATCTCCTCGGTGAAGAGCCAGCGCTCGACCTCGGCCAGGCGCGCGAGGCGGCGCACGGGATCGGTCTCGGCCTCGGCCTCGTCCATGCGGCGGTCGAACTCGGGGTTCAGGTAGCCGCGGTCGTTGTTGCCGTTGCCGGCGCGCTGCAGGTCGAGCCAGGTGGTCGGGTCGCCGTAGTCGCCGTACCAGCCGCCGCGCGCGATCATGAAGCTGCCCTTCTTGAGGTCCTCCTTGTAGAGCTTCGAGTCCTTGCCGCGGCACTCGGCGGCCACGCGGAGCTCGCGCTTCCACATGTCGCGCATGGCGAGCGCGAGGTTCTGGTAGCGCGGGCTCGCGGTCGAGTAGAGGATGTCGACGGTGGGGAACCTCTCGCCCTTGGCGTTCTCGACGATGCCGTCGCCGTCGCGGTCCTCCCAGCCGGCGGCCTTGAGCTCCGCACGCGCGCGCGCGGGATCGAAGCCGAGGCCCTCGACCACGGGATAGTCGGGGATCGAGCCCGGCGGCACGAGCGTGCCCGTCACGCGCTCGCCGAGGCGGGTCACGCGGTCGACGAGCTCCTGCTTGTCGACCGCGAGCGCGAAGGCGCGGCGGGCGCGCGCGTCGTGGAACGGGTTCGGCCTCCCGTCGGCGAGCGCGGGCCTGCAGTTGAAGCTGAAGAAGTCGGTGCCGAAGGCGTCGAAGCCGCGCACATCGCGGCGCTCGCCTGGGCCGGGCGGCGGGAGCGCGCCGACGGCGTCGTCCTCGGTCTGTCCGCGCTCGAGTCCCGCGTCGATGTCGGCGCGGAAGCGCGCGAGGTACGCCTTGCGCTCGGCGAGCATCTCGGTCTTGTATTCGGGGCCGAGGTCGGTGAGCCAGTCGGCGCCGCCCGACTGGAAGCTGAGCACGCCGGTGTTCGGGTTCTCGATGGTGCGGCACTCGACCGACTTCGCCCGCACCTCGGCGCGGTTCCAGTAGTGCGGGTTGAGCTCGAGCCGCATGTCGCGCTTGTAGCGCCACACCGTGGGCACATAGGCGCCGTTGGTGACGATGCGTCCCGGCTTGGTCCAGTCGTGGCGCTGCACCAGCCGGCCGGTCGCGCGGTCGAACGACACGTACCGCTCGACGGTGGGCGGGTGCACGGGCGCGAAGCAGGGGAAGGCGCAGAGGTCGAGGAAGTACGCCAGCGGCGCCTTCAGCCGCACCACCAGGGTGCGCGGATCGGGCGTCTCGACGGCGACGGTGCGGCGGAACGACTCCTCGGTCTCGCGCCAGAGCGCGCGGGCGTCGACCGGCTCGCCGCGCGCCGCGGCCTCGGTGAACCGCTGCAGCGCGGCGGTGCGCTCGTCGTGGAACGCGCGGGCGCCCTCGATCGCGAAGAAGAGGGCGGAGTAGTCCGCGGCCGAGTCGGGCAGGATCGCGCGCCGCCACGCGTAGACGAAGTCGGCGCTGGTGACGGGATCGCCGTTCGACCAGCGGGCGTCGTCGCGCAGGTGGAAGACGAAGGTGCGGCGGTCCTCGGACAGCTCCCAGCGCTCGGCGACGCCGGGGACGATCGCGCAGTCGGCCGCGCGCAGGTTCACCAGCGTCTCGTAGATCACGCGCGCGCGGCGGAGCTCATGCTGGTAGCTCATGCGCTGCGGGTCGAGGGTGTAGCAGTCGGACCGCTCGATCAGGATGAGGTCGGCCGCCGGCAGCGGCGTGTCGAGCGACAGCGCGCCGAGCAGCGCCAGGACCATCAGGAGCAGTGGGGCGAGGAGGCGCACCCCGACAGGGTAGTCGAGCCGCGGCGGGTGGTGCGCTCAGCCGCGCCTCAGCGGTAGGGCGCGGCGCCGACGATGTCGGACCAGCGCTTCGCCTCGGCGTCGAACTTGGCCTTGTCCTTCGCCTCCCAGGTGGGGGCGAGGACGCGCTGGTCGCCCTCGGGCTTGCTGCCCGCGTAGGCCGCCGCGCGCTCGCTGCGGTCGATGAGGCGCAGGAGCACCTCGCAGGAGTTCATGACCGAGCCGTAGCTCGCCGACATGGCCGGCACGCCGTGCGCCGACTCCCACTGCCGCGACGCGGCCGACACGAGGTCGGACAGGGCGGGGGCGAGGGTCTTCGAGACCGCGGCGCGCTCGGACTGCGACATCTCGAGCAGGTCGTTGCGGACGCCGACGAGCACGCGCTGGAGCGCCTGCATGCGCGGGTCGGCCGACGCCGAGCCGCGGACGGCCTTGGCCACCGACGCGATGGCGTCGATCAGGTTCTTGCGGACGGTGCGGGCGTTCTCCGGCGGCAGCTCCTTGCGGCGGGCGGCGGAGGCGATGGCGCCGAGCTTCTGCTGCAGCGCGAGCACGTCGGTCTCGCCGGCGGCGGCGTCCTTGAGGCGGCGCGAGACCGTCTCGTAGTAGGCGTTGTTGGCGTCGAGGTCCTCGAAGGCGTCGGCGACCAGGCTGGCCGCGGCGATGCGCTTGCCCGGCTCGGTCTCGGACGACGGGATGGTGCGCTCGACCACGAGGTCGAGGCCCTCGGGGGTGCGGGTGAAGCGCAGGACCTGCATCGCGTTGATGGCGCGGCGGAGGTCGCTGCCCTTGACGGTCGCGGCCAGGTCGGTGGCGATGGCCAGCGCGAGCGCCTTGCGGAAGGTCGGGGTCGCGGCCGGGTCGCGGGCCAGGGTCACGAGCGCCCAGCGGGCCTCGTCGCAGGCCGCCGCATCGTTGCCGTCCTTGATGGCGTCGACATGCTTCGCGATGAAGCCGTCGAGCGCCGACTTCTGCGCCTCGCTCAGCGGCGCCGTGGCGCCGACGATGGCGCGGTCGAGCGTCGACTGGCCGAGGGTGGTCGAGCCGACGCAGGCGGCGAGGATGGCGGGGATCAGGAGTCGCGAAATCATGGCGGGTGTCGATCCGGTCTCGATCGGGACCTCGGGTGGGACGAGGCGATCCAAGTCCTCTCCGCAGGGAGGGGTGCCAGGGATGCGTCCGCCCGATGGTGGGCCGAACATTGGACGCTAATCCAACGGGGGCGGACTGTCAACGAACCGACCCCCTCCGCGGGGGCTATGACGGGCCTCCGACGCGGCCCAGAGCCCCCTTTCCGCGTTCGTCCCGCGATGCCTCCCGAGCCGATGAAGGAATCCCATGCGCCCGGTCCGATCCGCCACCTCCCTCTCGCTCGCAAGCCTCCTCGCGGCGGTGCCCGGCACCACGCTTGCGACCAACCGCGCGAACGCCCTCGATCCCGCCCTCGGCGGGGTCGCCGTCCAGGATCTCGGGTCGACGGGATCGCCGGTGCCGCCAGCCGACGCGACCCCGTCGGGCAACCCGGCGTCGACCAACCCGCCAGCGTCCACCCCGCCTGCGCCGACCACGCCGCCGTCCACCACGCCGCCGGCGGCGCCCGCCATCACCCCGACCGTGACGCCCGCCGACGCTCCGAAGCCGACCGACGCCCAGCGCGCGGTGGTCGAGGACCGGCTCGCCCGCGCCCTTGCCGCGCGCGCCCGCATCGTGCTCCAGCGCGAGCTGGTGTTCCTCGGCATCCTGCGGAACTCGAAGGCGCTCATGCAGGAGGCCGTCGACCGCGCCCCCGAGAACACCGCCATCCTGCGGCTCGCGATCGACCTGGCGTCGGTGCTCGAGGAGGGTGACGCCGACTCCGCCGCCTGGCTGTCCGAAGGCCTCGCCCGGCTCTCCCGGCTCGAGCCCGACGACGAGGTGCTCCGACTGCGCCGCCTGCTCGACGCCGTCGACCGCCGGCAGACCGCCGAGGGCCGCGTCGAGGCGAGCCGCAGCCTGCTCACCCCCGAGTCGATCGACCGGATCGGCAACCGCGTCGCCGCGCGCATCGCCTTCGACCTGGCGATGCTCCTGCGGCGGACCGGCGACAACGAGGGCTTCGAGGAGAACCTGCTGCGCGCGCTCGACCTCGATCCGTTCTTCCCCGAGGCGGCCGAGATCGCGGCGGGCTACTTCCGCATGAGCGCGCCGACGGTGGTCGACGAGGTGCGCGCCCTGCGCGGCGCGATGCTCGCGAACCCGATGCAGGAGTCGATCGCGCGCGGGCTCGCCGAGCTCTGCCTGCGGCACGGCGCGTACCAGGTCGCGGCCAGCATCCTCGAGATCGAGGTGCGCCTGCACGAGGCGCGCGGCGTCGACGCCGACTACGACGCGATGCTCGCCGACCTCTGCATCGCGCTGTGGGGCGCGGGGCGGCCCGATGTCGCGTTCATCCTCTCGTCGCAGCGGCAGTCGGCGCTCGACCGCGTGCTGCACCAGGAGATCGAGCGGCAGGGGATGACCATGACGCTCGAGGAGCGCTCCAAGGCGCACCTGCCCGCCTCGCCGCAGTTCGCGACCACGATCGCCGCCATGGCCTCGGCCGAGTCGCCCAAGACCGCCGACATCGCGGTCGGAAACGCAGTGTTCTCGTTCGAGTCGCAGATCGAGCAGATGACGAAGCGCAAGGAGGGCGCGGCCGCGGCGCCGGTCGATCCGGCGGTGGCCGAGCGCGTCGCCGAGCTCGCGCTCGAGTGCGCGATGGTGCAGCTCTGGCTCGGCGGCAAGGTCGACAAGGCGCAGGCGATGCTCTCGAGGGCGGCCGAGTTCGGTCCGCTCTCCGACGCCGCGCGCGCGCGCTTCGACGGATGGGCGGCGCTCCGCCGCAAGGACGCCACCGCCGCGAAGTCGATGCTGGCGCCGCTGGCCGAGGCCGACCTCGTGGCCAAGCTCGGCCTCGCGCTCGCGCACGAGGAGCTCGGCGAGCGCAAGGACGCCGCCCGCATCCTGCTCGAGGTCGCGCGGGCCACGCCCGAGACCGCGATGGGGCTGTGGGCGCGCGCGCGGCTCTGGTCGATCGTGGGCGGCAAGCCCGTGATCATGCCCGGTGCGGCCGAGATCGAGCAGGCCGCCGAGCTGCCGGCGGGCTTCGCCAAGGTCATGCGCGACGGCGGCAACTCGATGCTGCTGCGGGTGATCCCGCGGCAGAACCAGGCGACCGCGTGGGACCAGCTGCTCTTCGACATCGAGCTCATCAACCGCTCGGCGTGGCCGCTCGCGGTCGGCCCCGATGGCCCGATCAAGGACACGAGCACCGTGTCGGCGTCGATCCATGTGCCGGGCGAGATGCCGTTCCCGCCGCAGATCGTGCTGGTGCCGATCGACCGGCAGTTCCTGATCCCGCCCGGCGAGACGCTGCGCATCCCGGTCGACCTCTCGGTGACCGACGCGAGCGCCGCGCTGCGCGAGGACGCGCTCTCGGGCGCGTTCGTCTCGCTGCACGCGATCATCAACTGGCGCACGACGCTCACCGGCTTCGAGCCGTCGCAGCTCGGCGTCGAGGTCGAGTCGGCGGTGGTGCACGTGAGCGGCGAGCGCATCACCCGCGAGTGGGTCGAGCGCGCGCTGACGCAGCTGCGCGACCGGTCGCAGGTTCCGAACCCCGAGTATGTCGCGCTGCTGTCGGGCGCGCTGGTGCGCCGCGCCACCTCGCCCGCGATGGTGCCCGAGGACGCCGCCAAGGCCCTCGACGCGGCCGGCGAGGTCGTCGCCGACGCCGCGCTCCGGCTGTGGCCCGAGGCGCGCGCATGGCTCATCTTCGCCTGTCCGAAGGGCAAGCGCGTCGAGGAGAGCAAGCAGGCGCAGGATCTCCTCGACGTGGTCGCCGCCGGCGGCGTCGAGACCGCGGCCGCGGTGCCCGAGCTCGAGGCGCTCGACGCGGTGCTGCGCGGCGACGAGACGCCGGTGGTGCGCAAGGCGTGGATCGCGGTGCGCTCGCGGCGGCCCGAGGACCCGGTCATCGCGGCGTCCCTCGAATCGGCGCACGCCGATGTGCGCGCGTTCGCCGCCGACTGCCGCCAGTGGATGATCGAGGCGCGCGACGAGCGCGCGAAGCAGCTGAACCTCAAGAAGTAGCGCTGCGCGAGCGGCATGGGAGACCACCTGGACGAGCGCGCCCCACACACCGAGCGGAAGGCCGCGGCCGCGGGCGACGCCGGGCGTGGTGACGGCGGGCGTGGTGATGGCGGCCGTGGTGACGGCGGCCGTGTCGACCCCGGCCGTGCCGACGCCCGCCGCGGCGGAGCGCGCCTGTGGCTCCGCGTCGCGGGCCTTGCCTTCGGACTCGCGTGCTTCGCCGGCGCGATCTACACCGCGATGCGCGAGCGCGACGAGTTCTCGCGCGCGATCGCGGCGCTGCGCGATCCGCCGCCGCTCGCGGTCGCGCTCGTGCTCGGCTCGATCGCGCTCGGCGCGCTGCTCACCGCGGTGCTCTTCCACATCCTCATGCGGCGCTTCGGCAAGGTGCCGTTCTGGGAGATGCAGGCGCTGATCGCGGCGACCGCGTTCGCCAACTACCTGCCGCTCAAGCCCGGGTTCGTGGGCCGCGTGGCGTACCACCGGCTGCGCCACGGCATCCGCGCCGCGCACACGGTGCGCACCATCGTCGAGGCGATCGGACTGAGCGGCACCGTCGCGTCGCTCTTCCTGCTGTCGCTGCTCGGGCTGCGCGCGCTCGGCGTGCAGGGCGAATGGGCGCTGCTCGCGCCCGCGGTGCTCGCGGTGGGCATGCGCTTCCCGCGGCTGCGCACGCTGTCGCAGGCGCTGCTGGTGCGCCAGGCCGAGCTCGCGCTGTGGACGCTGCGCTACTGGGCGGTGTTCCGACTGGTCGGCGCGCCCATCGACCTCGAGACCGCCATCGTCCTCGGCAGCGTGAGCGTGATCGCCACGCTGCTGCCGATCGTGTCGAACGGCCTCGGGATCCGCGAGTGGGTGATCGGCATCCTCGCGCCGATGATCTCGCACGAGCCGGTGTCGACGAGCCAGGCGATCGTGGCCGAGCTCGTCCACCGCGCCGCCGAGGTCGCGGTGATGACGCCGATCGGCATCGCGTCGATCGCGGTGCTGGTGCGGCACAACCGCCGGCGCGCGCTGCAGGGCGAGCGGCCGCCGGTCGCGTGACGCGCGGCGCTCGTCGACGGTTGCCGGGCGGCGGCGTTCGGCAACCGGATGTCGTTCAGCGGCTGTCGTTCAGCGGCCTTCGTTCAGCGGCCTTCGTTCAGCGGCTGTCGGTCATGCGCGCCCGCGCGTGGCTCTTCACGCCCGCGCGCGACTTCAGGTTGTCGAGCACGTTCATGAAGTTGATGTACGCGTCGTACGGGCTGTCGTAGGGCGAGAAGTACTTGTGGACGTCGCCGTCCGACCAGTACTTGGTGCACATGTAGTAGAGGTGGTCGCTGGTGGTGAGCTTGCGCCAGTCCTCGAGGATGTACGGGTCGCCCGCCTTGTGGCGCTCCTTCACCGGACCCTCGAGCGCGTAGAGCTCGGCCGCCGCGCCGTCCTGGATCGGGTTGCCGAGCCACGCGCTCAGGTCGCGCTCGCTGTCGGCCCACGAGATCCAGTCCTGCACGTCGTACTCGCCGACCGGCTCGTGGCAGTCGACCAGCTGGCTCGGCGTGAGGAAGTCGTTGTTCCCGTGGTTGGTGTCGTACACGGCGCCCGGCAGCGCGTCGAGGAACTCGAAGATCCCCGTGTCGGCCCACTGGTGCTCGCCGAAGGTCTCGTAGTCCATGAACAGGTTGCAGCAGAAGCCGTCGCCGTTGATCTGGTTGACCCAGCCGGCGAACTTCTCGGCGGACAGCGGCCATTCCTTCCAGCCGCGGTTCGAGAAGCGGAAGGCGATGTCGTCGCTCAGCCGGTAGTTCTTGAGGAGCAGCTTGATGCGGTCGTTCGGGTCGCCCTCGCCGGGCGGCGCGTACAGGTAGTTCGGCGAGCGGAACCCGAGCAGCCGGTCGACGCCCTCGCAGATGATCGCCTTGTGCTGCCCGCGCCGCGCGATGTGCTCGGCGAGCGCGTTCGAGTAGATGAGCTCGGTGTTGCGGAAGATGCGCGGCGTGACGCCGAAGACCTCCTGCATGCGGCGCTGGTGGCGGTCGACCTGCTCGTCGAACTCCTTGCGCGAGAAGAGGAACGACAGCGAGTGGTGGCTGGTCTCGCCGATCAGCTCGCAGGCGCCGGTGTCGACGAGCTCGCGCAGCGTGTCGACCACGTCGGGCGCCCACATCTGCAGCTGCTCGAGCGCGGTGCCGGTGATCGAGTACGCGCAGCGGAAGCGCCGGTCGTGCCGCTTCACCAGGTCGAGCATCTTGCGCGTCGCCGGGCGATAGCACTTGTCGGCGACCTTGCGGAGGATGCGCTCGTTCGCCTCGTTGTCGAAGTAGAACGGATCGTTCGAGAAGACCGAGTAGCGGCGCAGGCGCCACGGCTGGTGGAGCTCGAAGTAGAAGCAGACGCTTGCCATCCGCGCAGCGTAGCGCGTCTTGGCGCGGCGGAGGTTCCGGCCGCGCCGTTCGGACCGCGTCGTTCGGACCTGGTCGTTCGGACCGTGTCGTTCAGACCCAGTCGTTCATGCCGCGTCGTTCACACCCCGTCGCTCACACCCCGTCGCTCACACCCCGTGGTACGACCGATACCACTCGACGAACCGCGCGACGCCCTCCTCGACGGTCGTGGTCGGGCGGTAACCCGTATCGGACTCGAGGGCGGTCACGTCGGCCATGGTGTCGGGCACGTCGCCCGGCTGCAGGGGAAGCAGGTTCATCGTGGCCTTGCGGCCGGTGCAGCGCTCGATGGCCGCGATGTAGTCGAGGAGCTCGACCGGGCGGGAATTGCCGATGTTGTAGACCCGCCACGGGGCGCTGGAGGTGCCGGGGTCGGGGTCGGTCGCGTCGAACGCGGGATTCGGGCGCGCCGGGCGGTCGAGGGTGCGGACGATTCCCTGCACGATGTCGTCGACGTAGGTGAAGTCGCGGCGGTGCCGGCCGTGGTTGAAGACGTCGATCGGCTTGCCTTCGAGGATGTTCCGGGTGAACAGGAACAGCGCCATGTCGGGCCGGCCCCACGGTCCGTAGACGGTGAAGAATCGCAGGCCCGTGGTCGGCAGCCCGAAGAGGTGCGAGTAGGTGTGGGCGAAGAGCTCGTTGGCCTTCTTGCTCGCCGCGTAGAGCGACAGCGGGTGGTCGACGCTGTCGCGCACCGAGAAGGGGAGCTTGGCGTTGCCGCCGTACACCGAGCTCGAGCTGGCGTACACGAGGTGCGCGCAGCCGCCGTGCTGCTCCTGCACCGCGCGGCAGCCCTCGAGGATGTTCTGGAAGCCGACGATGTTCGAGTGCACGTACGCGTGCGGGTTCGTGATCGAGTAGCGCACGCCCGCCTGCGCGGCGAGGTGCACGGTGCGCGTGAAGCGGTGCTCCGCGTAGAGCGCCTCCATGCCCGCGCGGTCGGCGACATCGAGCTTCACGAACGAGAACCCGCGGCGCGGCTCGAGCCGCGCGAGTCGGGCGAGCTTGAGCCTCGGGTCGTAGTAGTCGTTGAGGTCGTCGAGTCCGACGACCTGCTCGCCGCGGTCGAGCAGGTGGTGCGCGACATGCGAGCCGATGAAGCCGGCCGCGCCGGTGACGAGGATCGGTCCGCGCGCGCCCGTCGCGGCGTCGCCGCCCGCGTGGCCCGGAAGTGCTGTGTGGTTC
>CAMBUI010000003.1 GCA_945870915.1 Candidatus Kuenenia stuttgartensis
CCCCGGCCGCGAGATCGGACGATGCGCCGCGTCGTCCCTGAAACGAACAAACCTGTCAGAACGCGCGCGTCCAGTCCTGGGCGCGCGTGTTCGTTTTCGGGAGGGTGGGATTGCGCCGAGGCGGCGCGGCGTGGTCGCCGAGGCGGGGACGGCGAGGCGCGAACCGGCGCGTCGCGAACCGGCGCGCGCGCCAAAAAGAACGCCGCCCCGCGCATGCGGGGCGGCGTGGATGTGTGCGAGTCTCGACGCGCTTCGGCGCGGATCAGGCGCTGAAGCTCGAGCCGCAGCCGCAGGTCGAGGTCGAGTTCGGGTTGTTGAAGACGAAGCCCGAGCCCATGATCTCGTCCTTGTAGTCGATCGTGGTGCCGTTGAGGTAGAGGTAGCTCTTGGGATCGCAGACCACGGTGACCGTGAAGGTCTCCGCGGTATCGGTCGCGGTGGCGGTCGCCGTGCCGCCGCCCTGCTCGCCGAGCGCCGCGGTGGAGACCGCCGGCGTGCGGCTGTAGGTGAAGCTCCACGCCTCGTCGGAGTCCTTCTGGACTTCGGTGAGGTCGAGGGTGTAGTTGAAGCCCGAGCAGCCGCCGCCCTTGACGCCCACGCGGAGCTTCATGGTCGAGGCTTCGAAGCCGTGTTCCTGGATGATCTGGTCGATGCGGCGGGCCGCGAGTTCGGTGACGGTGACTGGCATGGTGGTTGTCCTCTCTCGGTCGGGCCGCCCTCGGCGCGACCGGTCGATGCGCGGATCAGTGGGCGGCGGCGGTGGCGGTCGACTCGGCCGCGACGCCGTTCTTCTTCTTGTAGTCGGCGATGGCGCTGCGGATCGAGTCCTCGGCGAGCACCGAGCAGTGGATCTTGACCGGCGGGAGGCTGAGCTCCTCGACGATCTGGGTGTTCTTGATCGCGAGCGCGTCGTCGATCGACTTACCCTTGATCCACTCGGTGGCGAGCGAGCTCGACGCGATGGCCGAGCCGCAGCCGAAGCACTTGAACTTGGCGTCCTCGATGACGCCCTGCTCGTTGACCTTGATCTGGAGCTGCATCACATCGCCGCACTCGGGGGCGCCGACGATGCCGACGCCGACATCCTTGCGCGTCGCCACGTCCTTGGACGTGCCGAAGCTGCCGACGTTGCGGGGGTTCTGGTAGTGGTCGATGACCTTGTCGCTGTAGGCCATGGTGTGGTCCCTTTCAAAGCGCGGCGTTGTGCGCGCGGAGTTCTGCGTTGCTTTCTCACGCTCAGGATCCGGCGAGTACTTCGCCGGATCCGTGAATCCTCGACTCAGGATCCAGCGAGTCCTTCGCTGGATCCGTACTTCCCCCAGGATCCAGCGAGTACTTCGCCGAATCCGTGCTTCCCCCAGGATCCGGCGAGTACTTCGCTGGATCCGTACTTCCCCCAGGATCCAGCGAGTACTTCGCTGGATCCGTACTCAATGCGTTTGCCACTCGATCTTCGACACGTCGATGCCCTCCTTGTGGAGGTCCCACAGGGGGCTCATCGTGCGGAGATGGTTGACCGCCTTCACGATGCCCTCGATCGCATAGTCGATCTCCTCCTCGGTCGACCAGCGGCCGAGCGAGAGTCGGAGGCTCGAGTGCGCGAGCTCGTCGCCCACGCCGAGGCTCTTGAGCACGTAGCTCGGCTCGAGGCTGGCGCTGGTGCAGGCCGAGCCCGACGAGCAGGCGATGTCCTTGATGCCCATGAGCAGCGACTCGCCCTCGACGAAGCCGAAGCTGATGTTGAGGATGTGCGGGACGCGGCGCTCGAGATGGCCGTTGACCTGCGTGACCTCGAGGCGCGAGGAGAGCTCGCGCTCGAGCTTCCGGCGGAGATTCAGCAGGCGCTCGTGGTCGGTGTCCATCTCCTGCAGCGCGAGCTCGCAGGCCTTGCCGAGGCCGACGATGCCGGTGACGTTCAGCGTGCCCGAGCGCATGCCGCGCTCGTGGCCGCCGCCGTCCTGGATCGCCTCGAGGCGCACGCGCGGGTTGCGGCGGCGCACATAGAGGGCGCCGACGCCCTTGGGGCCGTACATCTTGTGACCCGACCACGACATGAGGTCGATGTGGTCCTTCTCGACATCGGTCGGCATCTTGCCGACCCACTGGGTCGCGTCGGTGTGGAAGATCACGCCGCGCTCGTGGCAGAGGGCGCCGATCTCGGGCACCTCGTTGATGGTGCCGATCTCGTTGTTGGTCCACATGATCGACACCAGGATGGTGTCGTCGCGCATGGCCTCGGCGACCATCTGGCGGGTGATCACGCCGTCGGCCGGAGGCTGCAGGAAGGTGACCTCGAAGCCCTCGTTCTGGAGGCGCTTGCAGGGGTCGAGGACGGCCTTGTGCTCGTGGGCGGCGGTGATGATGTGACCGCGTCCGGTCTGGCCCTCGGGCGCCTTCGCGTACATGCGCGCGGCGCCCTTGATCGCCAGGTTGTTCGACTCGGTGGAGCCGCTGGTCCAGACGATCTCCTTCGGGCTCGCGCCGATGAGCGCGGCGGCCTGCTCGCGGGCGCGATCGACGGCGTCCTCGCCCTCCCAGCCGAACTTGTGGTTCCGGCTGGCGGAGTTGCCGAACTTCTCGGTGAAGTACGGCAGCATCGCCTCGACCACGCGGGGGTCGGTGCGGGTCGTGGCGGCGTTGTCCATGTAGATGGGCAGTTTGACTGCCATCGGAATCTCTCCTCAGAAGGTGGTGATTGGCCGCGCGGAGCCGCCCCCTCGGGCGACGCCTTGTTGCGACCAAGTCTCATCATAGGGCTTCGACGGTGTCGGGAGAGCGGAGTCGGTGTCCGTTAGAATCGGGTTTTCGAGTTTCCTCAGGAGCGAGCCCCCACCATGCGCATCATCGAAGACCCCGCCGAACTGCAGGCTCCCGACTTGTGCGGCTGCGGGTTCGTACCCACGATGGGCGCGCTCCACGCCGGCCATGGCTCGCTCGTGACCCGCGCGCGGGCCGACGGGCGGCCCGTGGTCGTGAGCATCTTCGTGAACCCGACCCAGTTCGGACCCAACGAGGACTACGCCCGATATCCCCGGACGCTCGACTCCGACTGCGCGCTGCTGGAGCCGCTTGGCGCGGCGGCGGTCTTCGTTCCGCCGGTGGAGGCGATCTACCCCAACGGGCTGGCGGCGGCACGGATCGAGTCGGAGGCCATCGCGCTGCCGGCGGTCGCCACCGCGCCGGGGCTCGAGGACGCGTGCCGGCCGGGGCACTTCGGCGGCGTGGCGCTGGTGGTCGGACGGCTCTTCGACCTGGTCCGGCCGAGCGCGGCGTACTTGGGCGAGAAGGACTACCAGCAGCTCCGCCTGGTGCAGGACATGGTCTCCGCAGACCGGCCGCGCTACGGCGAGCTTCGCATCGTGCCCTGCCCCACCGTGCGCGAGGGCGACGGCCTCGCGATGTCGAGCCGCAACCGCTATCTCTCCAGCGACGAGCGGACCGCCGCGATCGCGCTCGCGCGGGCGCTGCAGGTGGCGCATTCGGCGCAGCGGGTCGAGACCGCCGAGCGCCTGATGCGCGAGACGCTCGAGTCGTTCGGCCTCTCGACCGAGTACGCCGTCGTGCGCGATGCGCGCACGCTGATGCCGGTGAAGGGCTTCGAACAGCCGACGCGCGCGCTGATCGCCGCCCGGCTGGGCGCGACGCGGCTGATCGACAACGCCGCGATGACGGTCTGGCGCTGACGCGCGCGGCGCGCCACGACGCAAACGGGGTCGAATGCGCGGGAAAAGTGCACCGCCTCGGGGAGAGGCTGCATTCGACAGGTACACTTCCGCCTCGGAGCACACCATGATCAAGAACCGCCTCTTCCTCCTCGGTCTCTCGCTCGCCGCCTGCATCGCCCTCGCGGGTCCGATCGCGGTGGGCAACGCCCCCGCGTCGGCGCAGCAGGACTCCGGCAAGGAATCCCCCGAGAAGGACGGCTCCGGCAAGCGCGGCGAGAAGCCCTCCGGCCGCGCCGCCAAGGACGAGCGCGAGGCCGCCCGCGCCAAGGCCAAGTGGTTCGAGAAGCTCGAGAAGGAGGACCGCGCGGCGGTCGACGCCGCGGTCGGCTTCGCCGCTCCCGCGATCCCCGAGTCGGTCGAGTTCATCAACGCGAACTTCAAGGACCTCAAGGAGCTCCGCGGCAAGGTCGTGGTCATCCAGACCTTCACCTCGAAGAACGCCGGCGGGCTGGTGGCGGTCGAGAAGACCGTCGAGAAGGTCAAGGGCGTCGGCACCGAGGCCAAGATCTCCGCCGATGACCTGGTGCTGATCGCGATCCACACCCCCGAGGCCGCCGACAAGGCGAAGGCCGCGATCGAGAAGCGCAAGCTCGAGCTCCCCATCGTGGTCGATGCCGACGGCGCCCTCTGCGACGCGCTGGGCGCGTACCGCCGGCCGATCGCCTACATCGTCGACCGCCAGGGCAACCTGCGGTACGCCGGACTCAGCGGCGAAGGCATCGCCGCCGCGGTGAAGGAGCTCGCCGCCGAGAAGTTCGACCCGCAGGTCGAGGCCCGCAAGCGCGAGGAGAAGCCGCTCGACGCGACCGTCGCGTTCCCCGAGTTCGGCGGATCTGTGGGCAGCGCCGCCGACCTGCGCGGCAAGCCCGGCCCCTCTCCCGCGATCCAGAAGTGGTGGAACCACGAGCCGAACATCCAGGGCAAGCTCATGGTGGTCGACTTCTGGGCCACCTGGTGCGGCCCGTGCCGCGCGGCGATCCCCCACATGAACGAGATCGCCCGCGCCTACCCGCAGGACGTCGCCTGCATGGGCATCTCCGACGAGACCAACTCGAACTTCGACGAGGGCGTGCTCAAGCACCGGCTCAACAAGGGCGACTTCGCCTACGCGGTGGGCATCGACCCGCAGGCGCGCATGAAGAACGCCTTCCAGATCCGCGGCATCCCGCATGTCGCGATCATGTCGTCGGACGGCATCGTCCGCTGGCAGGGCCACCCGATGTCGCTCAACGCCGACGTCATGAACCAGCTCATCGCGGCGAACCGCGCGCTGCTCGCGAAGAACGGCGTCGGCGGCGCGGCGAACCGCTGGTCGAAGACGAAGCGCTGAGGCCGGCGAGGCGGGACCACCTCGCGCCGGGGGGCGTGATCACCTTGCGCCGGTGAGGCGTGATCACCTCGCGCCGGTAAGGCGGGACCACCCCGCGCCGGTGAGGCGTGATCCCTCCGCGGGCCCGAACCGACATCTTCCGAGCGTTCACCGCCCGATGCGACGCGTCGGGCGGTATCTTTCGCGGCTTCACGATTCGGATCGACACCTCATGGCGAAGCCCAGCAACAGCACGAAGCCCACGAAGTCCCGCGCGACGAAGTCCCGCACCAAGAAGCCGGGCGCCGCCCGCGGCAAGCGCGCCGGATACTGGCGGACCGCCGCCAACAGCGACCGCCACGAGCTCTACGAGCTGGCCGTGCAGGAGGTCGTGAGCGAGTGCGACTTCATCGACAAGACCTGGCGCAAGCTGCGCGGGCGCCTCGCGTCGACGCTGCGCGAGGACTTCTGCGGCACCGCGAAGGCCTGCACCGAGTGGGCGCGCCGCCGCAAGGACAACCACGCCGTCGGCGTCGACCTCGACGAGTCGGTGATCCTGTGGGGCGAGCACCGCCACCGCTCGAACCTCCCGGAGTCGATCTCGTCGCGCATCACGATCCTGCAGGCGGACGTCATGGCGGTCGAGACCCCGAAGGTCGAGACGATCGTGGCCATGAACTTCAGCTACTTCATCTTCAAGAAGCGCGAGACGCTGGTGAAGTACTTCCGCCGCGTGCACGAGTCGCTGGCCGACGACGGCCTCTTCTTCTGCGACGCCTACGGCGGCAGCGAGGCGCACAGCGAGGTCGAGGAGGAGCGCCACCTCGACGGCTTCACCTACGTCTGGGACCAGAACAAGTACAACCCGATCACGGGCGATGTGGTGAACCACATCCACTTCCGCTTCCCCGACGGCAGCGAGATGAAGCGCGCCTTCACCTACGAGTGGCGCCTCTACAGCCTGCCCGAGATCCAGGACATGCTGCGCGAGGCCGGCTTCGAGAACGTGACCATCTACTGGGAGGGCACGAACCACAAGACCGGCGAGGGCAACGGCGTGTTCAAGCCCTCCACCAAGGGCGAGGCCTGCGCGGGCTGGATCGCCTACCTGGTGGCCGAGAAGAAGACCGGCGGACGGATCGCGCGCAAGGTCGGCGGAACGGCGAATCGCGCGCGCCGCTGACGGCGAAGGAGGCGGGATGTCGAGAGCTTTCCCGGACACGGCGCTGGCGGCGGACATCGCGGCGGGACTCGCACGCGTCGAGACGCTGTTCGAGTCGCAGCTGCTGAGCCGCTTTCCCGCGGTCAACGACCTCTGCAAGCACGTCGAGCGCTACCGGGGCAAGATGCTCCGACCGACGCTGGTGATCGTGTCGGGGCTCTCGTTCACGCGCGACGGCGAGGCGCTCCGGCCCGAGCACGACATCATCGCGGCGACCGTCGAGATGATCCACATGTCGACGCTGGTGCACGACGACGTGCTCGACGACGCGGAGATCCGGCGCCGCGGGCAGACGGTCAACTTCCTGCGCGGCAACGAGACCGCGGTGATGCTCGGCGACTACCTCATCTCGAACGCGTTCCACCTGTGCTCGCGCGCGGGGGATCCCTGGCTGAACCTGCGGCTGGGCGAGGTCACCAACACGCTGTGCGAGGGCGAGCTGGTGCAGCTGTCGCGCCGGCACGACCTCGGGCTCGACGAGAACACCTACTTCGAGATCGTGCGGCGCAAGACCGCCGTGCTGGTCGGCGCGTCGTGCGAACTCGGCACGCGGCTGGCGGGCGCGACCGCGGAGGAGACCGCGGCGATGCGCGCCTTCGGCGAGCACCTCGGCGTGGCGTTCCAGATCCAGGACGACCTGCTCGACCTCATGGGCGATGAGGCCACGGTCGGGAAGTCGGTCGGCCGCGACCTCGAGAAGGGCAAGCTCACGCTGCCGATGATCATGCACATCGCCTCGACCACGGGCGCCGAGCGCATGGCGGCGATCCGCGCCATCGAGGCGAAGGACGGCGCGGCGCTGCGTGCGGCGCTCGTGCGCTCCGGTTCGCTCGATGCGGCGCGCGCGCGCGCGGTCGAGATCGTCGAGGAGGCGAAGCGCGGGCTGCCAGAGACGCGCCGCGCCCACTCGCGCGAACTGCTGCTCGAGCTGGCCGACCGGGTCGTGTCGCGGGATTCCTGAGACGACTTGGGCGGGACGAGGCGTGGCGCGTCGCGGACTGGCGCGACGAGGAGTGGCGCGACCCGACGGC
The DNA here is from genome assembly GCA_945870915.1 of Candidatus Kuenenia stuttgartensis. Taxonomy (GTDB): domain Bacteria; phylum Planctomycetota; class Phycisphaerae; order Phycisphaerales; family SM1A02; genus QWPT01. The sequence goes on from CAMBUI010000003.1 coordinate 7,288, forward strand.
CAACGCGGCCGATCGGTGCGCCGACCTTCGACATCGAGATTGAACTCACGCCCGGCTCAGCCGGTCCACGCCGAGAGCACCGCCGCGAGGTCGCCCGCGCCGACCGTGCCGTCGCCATCGATGTCGGCGGCGCCTCCGGTCGAACCCCAGGTATCGAGCACGATCGCGAGGTCGACCGCCGCCACCCGTCCGTCGCGGTCGACATCGGCCGACACGAAGCAGAGGGCGTTGGTCTCCTGCACGCAGGTGGCGTCCCAGGCGGTCTCGCAGCAGAAGGCGTCGAGCGTGCAGACCTCGACGCAGCAGTCGGCGTCGGCGCAGGCGGGGGTCGCGTGCTCGGCGGTGCAGGCGCCGGCGGTGGGTGAGCCGCAGACAGGCAGGCCCGGGCACTGGGCGCCGCAGTAGATGGTGGCGTAGGCGATGCAGACCTCGTCCCACGCGGTCTGGCAGCAGTACGGGTCGACGGCGCAGGTGCAGGCGCTCACGGCGGCGTCCTCGCAGGTCGGCGTCCCCTGCTCGCAGCACGCGTGCGGTCCGGAGGTCGCCTCGAGCAGCGCGATGTCGTCGAAGGTCGCGAGGTTCGACACGCTCGAGCCCGACGAGAAGCGGAACCGCACCGACGGCTCGCCCGCGAGCGGCGCGAGATCGAGCTCGACCGACGCGCATCCGCCGGCGAACACCACGGGCGCGCTCCATGCGGACACCCATGTGGTCCCGTCGAGCGAGTAGTCGATGCGCGGGCCGAGCGTGCCCGTCTGCTTCGAGTAGGTGAACGCCAGCACGGGCGCGGTGCGCGACGCGAAGCCGATGCAGCGGGTCACGGCCGCCGAGTAGGGCAGTCCCGAGGCGAAGCGCATCGCGATGTCGGAGGTCGAGGCGCAGCCGAGGCTCGAGGTCAGGAACGGCGCCGTGCCCTCGCACGCCTCGAACACCGACGGGAACCGCGCGCAGACGCTGCCGCCCTGGTAGAGGGTGCCGAAGTCGAGGGCGAGCGCGTCGAGGCAGGGCGCGCCTCCCCCGCCGCCGCCGCCGGCGCAGCTGCCGCAGCCGAACTGCGCGATCTCGGCCACGCACTGCGCGTCCCACTGCGTCTGGCAGCAGAACGGATCCTGCGCGCACACGCAGGCCGCCACGGCCGCGTCGGTGCATCCGGGACCGCCCGCCTCGCAGCAGGAGTGGCCGCCGCTGGTGCAGCACCCGACGCGGCGGATCTCGAGGTCGTCGATGGTGATCGCGTTGGTGTTCACGCCGTGGTCGAGGCGGATGCAGACGCCCGGCGCGCCGTTGAGCGGGATCGTCGCGCTGAACGCCGTGCACGCGCCGCCCGTCGCGGTGAGCGCACCGAGGATGTTCGGCGTGGCGGCGCTGCAGCTGACCGCCGTGGCGGTCGTCGTGCCGTACTTCACCACCGTCTGCGACGCGGCGAACTGGGCGTAGTTGAAGCGGATCTCGATCGCCGTGCAGCCCGCGCCGCCGGTCGCGACGAGGACGACGGGGTCGTCGCCGGACGCGTCGAGCTTGAGCGCGCCGCCCGAGTTGCAGAAGTTCGAGCTGGTCACGGTCGCGCCCGCGATGCACCATTGCACGCGGAGGTCACCGTCGGCGAGGTCGGGCGGCCCACCGAAGGACGCGAAGTCGGTCGCGTACATCGGGCACGACTGCGCCATCACCGCGCGCGACAGCGTGGCCGCGAGGGCGCCGATGAGCGCGCCGCGGAGCATGGCTCGTCCGTGTCTGGTGGTGTTCTTCCCGCGCACGGACGGAGCATGGCACCGACCCTCCGCAGCGCCACCGATCGCGCGCCCGAGCGCCCGAATGGCGGGCATGGGGCGGTCTTCGGGGCCGCACAGGCGATGCAGACCGCACGCGTGGAACGGCGCGGCCCCTGCTCACCCCCAGCTGTTCAGCACGGCCGCCAGGTCCGCCGAGTCGACCGTGCCGTTGCCGTCGATGTCGCCCGGGCCGGGGGTGCCCCAGCCGTTGAGGACGATGGCGAGGTCCTGCGAGTCGACGGTGCCGTCGCCGTCGAGGTCGGCGGGGTCGCCGCCGGGCGGACAGGCGGTGGTGAGGATGCGCACGAAGTCGACGCCCGCCTCGACCACCGAGCCCGACGCGAGGTCGCGCGCCTGGAAGCGCACGCGCACATTCGCGCTGGGCGCGACGAAGTCGGCGACGCGGAAGCTCTTCTCGACCCACGCGCCGGCGTTCTCGACGACATCCTCGAGCGTGACCCATGTCGCGCCGCCGTCGCCCGAGATCTGCACGGGCATCGAGTCGGCGTTGGGCGCGCTGCCGGTGTTGTTGGAGTACCAGCGGCGGTAGCTCAGCACCGACTCCGGGCTGCTCGCGTCGAGCACGGGAGAGACGAGCGTCGTGGTGCCGCCGTCGACATCGGCGGCGCCGACCGCGCCGCCCACGGCGCCCTGCCCGGTCACCCAGCACAGCGCGCCGGCGTCGGCGGAGTCGTTCTCCGGCTGCGCGGCGGTGCCGACGGGGTCCGCGCGCGTCCAGATGCCGCTGGTCGCGTTGTCGCCCGCGGCGCCGACCGTCCAGCCAGCGTTGGTCTCGAAGGTGTCCTCGAAGGTCACGGTGGTGGAGGTCGCGAGCGTCGACGCGAACGAACCCGGCGTGCGCGGCCAGCGGCCGGTGCCCACCGAGGTGCGCGCGGTCACGAACCACTGCACGGTCGATCCGCAGGGAACGGCGCCGAACGCGGCCCCGTACGAACCGCCCGCACCCGCGGCCATCGCCGATTCGGTGAAGGCCCCCGACGAACCCACGCGCCAGTGGAGCGTGACGCCGTCGGCGGCGAGCGTGCCGCGGATGGCGCGCACCTCGGCCACGATCGGGGCGGGCGCGTCGTACTGCACGGTCGTCGGCGCGCCGGCGGCGAAGCGGATCACCGCGCCGTCGACGGTGGCGTCGGCGAGTTCGAGCGCGGCGGCGAAGTTCTCCGTCGCGTTCGGCAGGATCTCGGTCACCGGCATGACGAAGCCGTAGGTGCCCGTGTCGCGCACCTCGATGGTGTAGCTCGGCACGCCGTGCGCGCCGTAGGCGTGGTCGACCGAGCTGCCGCTCGCGATGTAGAGCGTCGAGGCGATCGGTCCGACCGTGTAGTTCAGGCCGTTGGTGCGGCGGATCGCGTCCTTCATCTCGCCTCCCAGCGCGAGGAACGCGTCGTTGTTCGGCGCAGGCGCGGTGGTGTAGCCCCACGGCGACAGCACCAGCTGGCTGTACGCATGGAAGTCGATGTGCCCCGCGAGCGTGGTGTTCGCGATGAAGTAGTCGCGCAGCGCGGCGCTCTCGGGCTCGCTGAACGGCGACGGGCCGCGGTAGGTGTCGTCGTTCGGGACCGCGCTCGCGCCGCCGCCGCCCCACTGGAACGCCCAGTTGCGGTTGAGATCGACGCCGAAGGTGCCGTCGCCGTTGATGCGGCGGTTCTTGCGCCAGAGTCGGTTGGTGGTCCAGGTGTGCACATAGCCGTCGGGATTGCACACCGGGATCACATCGACCGAGGCGCGGTCGAGCAGCGCGGTCACGCGCGGGTCGGTGCCGTAGGAGGAGAGCAGCCGGTCGGCGATGTACATCGCCGTGGTGGTGGCGCCCCACTCGCGGGCGTGCTGGGTGGCGTTGAACAGCACGACGGGTCCGCCCGCGGGCGCCTTGCCGATGCGGATTCCCCGGATCGGACGACCCTCGAGCGATGTGCCGATCGTGAACGGCGCCACGAGGTCGGGCCGCGTCACCGCGTAGAGGTCGAGCCGGGCGTTGATCTCGTCGATGGTGCGGAACGCCGCGAAGAAGTCCGCGCCGGCGACGCCGCCGTCGCCACCACCGCCCTGGCCACCACCGCCCTCGCGATCGCGCGCCTCGTGGTCGGCGCGCAGCAGCGGTCCGATGTCGGCGACGAGGATCTCGAACGGGATGCCCGACTTCCGCAGCGCCTCGAGCGCGTCCGGCTCGAAGAGGAAGTCCGCCGGACCGTAGTCGAGCCGGTGGGTGAACGCGTCGCGCGACAGCGTGAGCAGCGTCCTCAGGTCGCGCGCGGAGCGAATGGTGGCGCGCACCACCGACTTCCCGTCGTGGTACTCGGGCCTCCACTGCGCGGCGGCCGGTGCCGCGGCGGCGAGTGCGACGGCGGTCCATGCGAGAATGGCGTGTGCGCGGCGGCGGATCGGGAGGCTCATCGTGCGACGAGTGTCGCGAACGGTCGGGGCACCCGCAAGACCGAGGCGCCAGATTGGCGGATTCCGGCACGCGGGGCTGGCACGCGGGGCTGGCACGCGGGGCTGGCACGCGGGGCCGGACGCCCCGCGGAAGGCGCCCCGATCGGCGCGAGGTCGAGCGGTACACTCGACGCATGCTCCATCCGCGCCGCTCCCCCGCCGTCGCGCTCCTCGCCGCCGCGCTCGCCACGCTTTGCTCGATGCTCGCAACAGGTTGCGCCAGCGCGCGACCGGCGCGGCCCGACCCGGCGGCGCGCACGCTGCACATCTTCGACGGCGCCTCCGGGGAGACGCTCGGGTGGTCCGATGTGGTGGCGCGCGCCTCCGACGCCGACGCGACCTTCGTGGGCGAGCGGCACGACGATCCCACGGGACACGCCGTGCAGCTGGCGATCTACCAGGACCTCCTCGCGCGCTTCCCGGGCACCGCGATCGCCGTCGAGCACCTCGAGCGCAACGAACAGGACACGCTCGACCTCTACCTGCGCGGCGAAATCACCCCCGACCAGTTCATCGACGGCACCGAGAGCCGCGACTGGGCCGGCAAGGACACCTGGATCGGCTTCTGGCAGCCGCTTGTCGACACCGCGCGCGAGTACGACTCGCCGGTGATCGCCGGCAACGCGCCGCGCGACTTCGTGCGCCGCGCGCGCACCGAGGGACACGCCGCGCTCGACGGGCTCCCGCAGCCCGAGCGCGCGCTCTTCGACATCCCGCTGCAATCGGTCCCCGGCGACGCCGCGTGGGACGCGCGCTGGGCCGCCTACAAGCGCCGCTTCCAGGAGTTCATGTCGGGCGGAGATCCGACGGCCGAGGATCTCGAGCGCACGGCGACCGTGTTCCTCTCGCAGTCGACCTGGGACGGCACGATGGGCGCATCGGCCGCGCAGGCGCTCGCGGCGGGCGCGCCGAAGGTGGTCTTCTGCGCGGGCTGCTTCCACATCGAGCGTTCGGGCGGCACGGTGCTGCAGTTCCTGGCGCGGCGTCCAGGCGCGAAGGCGCTCACGGTGACCGTCGTCGACAGCTCGAGCCCCGAGCTCCGCGACGAGGACCGCGGCCTCGCCGACATCGTCATCTACGGATTCCCCGTGCAACGCGCCCCCCGCACGAACGGCTAGACTGCCGTGCCCGACGCGGACGCCGCGGCGGGACCGCGATCCCGCCGGCGAGCACGCCGTCCCAACGTCAGGCCCACCATGTCCGAACTGCCCGCCAAGAAGACCACCACCCACGTCGAGATCGAGGTCCGCTCGAAGCTCCTCTACGTCAAGTTCATGGGACCGCAGGTGGGGCAGCGCGAGTCGCCGATCATCAGCCAGGAGGTCGAGCCGTACCTCAAGGCGGCGGGCAAGGACCTCAAGCACTTCATCGTCGATCTCAAGAGCGTCAACTTCATGAGCTCGATGGGCGTCGGCGTGTGCATCGCGCTGCGCAACAAGGCGGTCGCCGCCGGCGGCAAGCCGATCCTCTTCGGCACCTCGCCCGAGCTGGTCAAGCTGCTCGCCATGATGAAGATCGACCAGATGTACAAGCTCGCGAAGGACCAGTCCGAGCTCGACATGCTGCTGCGCGGCTGAGGCGGAGGAGGCTGCGCGGCGCCGTCCCGCAACGCCATGCCGCACCGCCGTCCCGCACCGCCATCTCGCAACAACGGCCCGCAACAACGGCTCGCGCAGGATTCGCCCGCGCCCCCGGAACGCCTGACGCGCTACTTCGCCGAGCGCCGCATCCGCGCCGCGACCCGCGGCGTGACCATCCAGAGCAGTTCGCAGCGGTCGTCGCGGCCGAGCCGCAGCGCGACGGCGGCGCCCTTCTTGAAGTCGATCGCCATGCCGTCCGCCCTTCCAGTGAGGAGCCGCGACGCCAGGCGCGACAGCATCGGCTCGTGACCGACCCAGGCGACGGCGTCGATGCCGCGCATGCCCGCGAGGGCGCGCACGAGCGACTCGATGTTGTCGCCGGATGAAGTCTCGCCGCCACCCGCACTCTCGCCGCCCTCGAGCCGCTCCAGCCGCGACGGACGGGGCCAGCCGGTCTGCTCGGCGAGGATCTGCGCCGTCTGCCACGCGCGCACGAAACCGCTCGACTCGACCAGCTCGACGCCGGGAACGATCCGACCGAGCCGCTTGGCGAGCCGGCGGAACTCCTCGCGCCCCGCGGCGGTGAGGGGGCGCCGGGCGTCATCGGGCCAGGCGGCGGCGTCGCGGTCGAAGGCTCGGGCGTGGCGGATGAGAATGAGGTCCATCGGTGCGGGGACTCGGCTGACGCGGGGAAGACACTTCTGCAACACTCCGCACGATATGGCCCGACTGATCCTCGCAAACGCTCGGATTCTGACACTCGCCTCGCCCACGCCCGGCCCCCGCCGCGGCGCCGCGATGCGCGAGCTCGGCGTGATCGAGCACGGGTTCGTGGTGGTGAACGGCGACCGGATCGAGACCGTGTCGGCCGGCGACCCGCCGCCCTACTTCGGCGACGAGTACGACGTGGAGGGCCGCGTCGTCATGCCCGCGTTCACCGACTGCCACACCCACGCGTGCTTCGCGGGCGAGCGCTACGGCGAGGTCGCGATGCGCCTGGCGGGAACGCCCTACCTCGACATCCTCGCGGCCGGCGGCGGCATCATGTCGACCGTGCGCGCGACCCGCGCCGCGTCCACCGCCGATCTCGTCGAGGGCATCCGGGCGCGCCTGCGGCAGATGCGCACCACCGGCACCGCGCACGTCGAGATCAAGTCGGGCTACGGGCTCGAGCAGGCCGCCGAGTTCCGCATGCTCGACGCGATCGAGGAGGTCGCTCGCCACGACCTCGGGCTGGTGCGGCCCACGTTCCTCGGGGCGCACGCGATCGACGGCGACGAGGCCACCTACACCGCGCGCGTGATCGACGAGATGCTGCCCGCGATGGTCGCGCGCTACGGACCGGTCACCTGCGACGCCTACTGCGAGAAGGGCGCCTGGTCGCGCGCCGACGCGCGCCGCCTGTTCGAGCGGGCCAAGGCGCTCGGCTGCCCGCTGCGCGTCCATGTCGACCAGTTCCACGAGCTCGGCTTCCTCGACGACGCGCTCGAACTCGGGGCGCGGACGGTCGACCACCTCGAGGCGACCTCCGACGCGGGACTGACGCGGGTCGCGCGGTCGGAGGCGATCGGCGTCCTGCTGCCCGGCGCGGGGCTGACGCTCGACCTCCGCTTCGCCAACGGCCGGCGGCTCATCGACGAGGGCGGCGCGGTGGCGATCGCCACCAACCTGAACCCGGGATCGAGCCCGCTCACCTCGATGCCGCTCGCGATCGCCCTCGCGGCCCGCTTCTGCCGGCTGACGCACGCGGAGGCGATCACCGCCGCGTGCTGGAACTCCGCCTGCGCGCTCGGAATCGAGCGCCACGCGGGCTCCATCGAGCCGGGCAAGCGCGCGGACCTGGTCATCCTTCCCTCGGGCGACGAGCGCTCGCTCGCCTACGAGTGGGGCGCCGCGACCCCGATCTCGACCTACATCGGCGGCGAACTGCTCGACTGCTCCGACATCTGGTGCTGATCGGCCGGCGGCGGATCGGCTACATTTCGCCTCCCATGCTGGTGACCAAGCCCGAGGACATCGAAGGCGCCACGCGCGCGGCCGAGTGCGTCGTCAAGACCCACGAGCGGCTCGTCGGGTACCTGCGCGAGGGACTGACCCTCGCCGAGATCGACGCGTTCGTCGGCAGGACGCTCGCGGAGCTCGACGCACCCTCCTGCTTCGTCGGCTACCGGATCCGCGGGCACCCGCCGTTTCCGTCGCACGCGTGCCTTTCGGTCAACTCGTGCGTCGTCCACGGCACGCACGACATGCGCGCCTCGCCGCTGCGCAGGGGCGACCTGATCTCGGTCGACATCGGCGTCCGCCACAAGGGCTGGATCGGCGACGCGGCCTGGACCTACGCGATCAAGGAGCGCGACCCGCTCAGCGAGGCGCTCATGAAGTGCGGCGTCGAGAGCCTCCGCCGCGGCGTGGCCACCCTCAAGCCGGGCCGCCCGCTCATCGACTTCGCCAAGGCGGTGCAGGGCTATGTCGAGGGCGAGTGCAAGTTCTGCCTCGTCCGCGGGCTCGGCGGTCACGGCTACGGCAAGGAGCTGCACGGCCCGCCGTTCGTGTCCAACGTCGTGCCGTCGTACCAGGGCGAGTGGCCCGAGGCGTGGAAGCAGGTCAAGCCCGGACTCCTCGTCGCGGTCGAGCCCATGATCGCCGTGTCCAGCTCGGAAACGCGCTCGAACGGACGGGAATGGCCGGTCTTCACCGCGGACGGCTCGATGAGCGTCCACTACGAGGCCGACGTGCTGGTCACCGCCGAAGGGCCGGTGAACCTGACCGAGGGCCTCTTCGCGCTTCCCGAGATCGTCGGCTGACCGGCGCCGGCCGAACGCCCCGATCGAGCCCCGCCTCGTCGACCGTTGTCTTTGCAACCCGAACCACAACGCGCCCCTACCATGGCGCGTTCCACGGAGTCCCCATGCCCATCACATCGACGCTCATCCTCCCGCTCTGCGCATCGCTCGCATCTCCACTCGCGCCTGCCGCCGCATCCCAGCCCTCCGCTGCGGTCCCGCCGACCAAGGCCGACCCCGTCAAGGAGACCCTCCACGGCGTCGAGTTCGTCGACGAGTACCGCTGGCTCGAGGCGCTCGAGAAGGACTCCGCAACGGTCACCGAGTGGACCACCGCGCAGAACGACTACACCCGCGCGACCCTCGGCACGCTCCCCTGCCGCGACGCGCTCGCCAAGGCGATCGAGCCGTGGATGACCCTCGGCGCCGTCAGCGCCCCGCGCATGACCGACGCCGGCTACTTCTACTCCGAGCGCACCGGCACCCAGAACCAGGGCGTGGTCAAGTTCCGCGCCACCGTCGACGGCGAGTCGAAGGTGCTGCTCGACGTGAACGCCCTCGATTCGAAGGGCCTGACCAGCCTCGACTGGTGGAGCCCCAACGAGCAGGGCACGCTCATGGCCTTCGGCACCTCGCGCCAGGGCAGCGAGATGAGCGAACTGCAGATCCTCGATGTCCAGTCGGGCAAGTGGCTCGATGACAAGATCGTCGGCAAGGTCAGCCTCTCGGGCTGGATGCCGGACGGCAGGTCGTTCTTCTACTCGGCCCTCAGCAATGTGAAGGACCCGTATTCGCGGGAGACCCGCCACCATGTCGTCGGCCGGCTCTCCGCGCAGGACCCGGTCGTGGTCAAGCAGACCGTCCCCAGCGAGATCCCCGGCGCCGGCCCGTCGACCGACGGCAAGTGGCTCATCGGCACGCTCTCGAAGGGCTGGCAGGCGAACGACCTCTGGATCGCACCGATGCAGCCGTGGCTCGAGAAGGGCGAGCTCGACAAGACCGTCCTCGCCGAGGGCCTCGACGGCCGCTTCGACCCGATCGATGTGATCGGCAACACGCTCTACATCACCACCAGCTTCGGCAGCCCGAAGGGCAGCGTGCAGGCGATCGACCTCGCCGATCCGGCGCGCGCGCGGTGGAAGACGATCCTCGCCGAGCGCCGCGACATGGTGCTCGAGGGCGTCTCGCTGGCGAAGGGCTGCTTCGTCACCAGCTGGTCGAAGGATGTCTGCTCGCGCTTCGAGGTGATGGACCTCGCCGGCAAGGTGCTGCACGAGATCGCGCTGCCCGGGCTCGGCACCGCGAGCATCTCGACCGACCACCGTCGCGAGGAGGCGTTCGTCACCTACACCAGCTACGACGCGCCGCGCACCATCTACCAGACCAACGTGATGCACCCGAAGATGCGCGAGTGGGCGCGCACCGAGATCCCCGGCGACCTGTCCGGCTACACCGTCGAGCAGAAGCGCGCGAAGTCGAAGGACGGGACCGAGGTCCCGATGTTCATCGTGCGCCGCAAGGACATGCCGATGAACGGCGACAACCCGACGCTGCTCTACGGCTACGGCGGCTTCAACGTCTCGCTCACCCCGACCTTCAACCCGACGATCGTGCCCTGGCTCGATGCCGGCGGCGTGTACGTGGTGGCCAACCTGCGCGGCGGCGGCGAGTACGGCGAGGACTGGCACCGCGCCGGCATGCAGGGCAGCAAGCAGAACGTGTTCGACGACTTCTACGCCTGCGCCGAGTGGCTCATCGCGAACAAGTACACCTCGTCGAAGCGGCTCGCGATCGAGGGCGGCTCGAACGGCGGCCTGCTCACCGGCGTCGCCAGCACCCAGCGCCCCGACCTGTTCGCGGCGGCGATCGTCGCGGTGCCGCTGCTCGACATGCTCCGCTTCCAGGACTTCCTGATCGCCCGCTACTGGGTGCCCGAGTACGGCTCCAGCGAGGATCCCGCGCAGTTCCAGACGCTGCGCGCCTACTCGCCCTACCACAACATCAAGAAGGGCCAGAAGTATCCCGCGCTGCTCGTGACCGCCGGCGAGAACGACTCGCGCGTGCATCCGCTGCACGCCCGCAAGTTCGTGGCACGCATGCAGGCGATGGCGGGCAACGATGTGTCGGCCGACCCGATCATGCTGTGGGTCGACCGCGACGCCGGTCACGGGCAGGGCAAGCCGCTCGCGCTGCGCATCCGCGACGAGGTCGACCAGTGGTCGTTCGTCATGAGCCAGACGGGCTGCTGCAAGTAAGCGGCCCGCACCGGCGCGGAGGCCGGCGACCCGAGCCGGGAACCGAAGCCCGAAGCAACACCCCGCGGACCGCGCCCACGCGCGGTCCGCGCTGTTTTTGCGCGACGGCACCGTCCCCCGCGGCCGCCGCGCGCCCACGCCGCCGCGCGCACGCCCGAGGCATGCACCCCATCGGGCGCGGTGGGGCCGAGAAAGCGGCGGCGCGTTGAAGTCGCCCCCGATGCGTGCCGATGCCGTCTCCGTGCGGTCCTACGACCTCATCTCCATTGGATCGGGCCCGGCCGGCGAGAAGGCCGCGCTGGTGGCCGCCCAGTACGGCCGCCGTGCCGCGATCGTCGAGATGGCGCCGAGACCGGGCGGGGCCATGGTCAACACCGGCACCGTCGCCTCGAAGGTGCTGCGCGAGACCGCGCTGGTCGCGAGCGCGCTGCGCCGCAGGCCGATCCCCGGCTTCGAGTCGGCCGTGCCGAAGGGCATGTCGATGCAGCGCTTCATGGCGCGTCGCACGCTGGTCCAGATGGAGGAGCACGACCACATCGAGGAGCGCCTCGAGGGTTCGGGCGTCGAGATCATCCACGGCCGCGGCGAGATCGTCGACGCCCACACCGTGAAGGTCACCTGCACGGACGGCTCCACGCAGCTGCTGACCACCGACTTCATCCTGGTCGCCACCGGCTCCTCGCCGGCGCGCGGGCGCAACGTCGACTTCGGCCATCCCGCGGTCGTCGACGCCGACGGCATCCTCGAGCTCGAGACCATGCCGCATTCGCTCGTCGTCGTCGGCGCGGGCGTGATCGGCAGCGAGTACGCGAGCATCTTCGCCGAGCTCGGCGTCGACGTGACGCTGATCGAGCCGCGCAACGCGATCATGCGCTTCCTCGACGAGGAGGTGCGCCGCGTGCTCGTGCACGGCATGGAGGACGTGGGCATCAACATCCGCTTCGGACACGCGGTCTCCGGCGTCGCGGGACTCCCCGACGGACGCGCCCGCACGACGCTCGACGACGGGACCGTCCTCGAGAGCGACTGCGTGCTCTGGTCGCTCGGCCGCAACGGGAACACCCGCGGGATCGGTCTCGAGAACATCGGCGTCGCGCCCGACGAGCGCGGCAACATCAAGGTCGACGCGCACTACCGCACGCCTTGCCAGAGCGTGTTCGCCGCGGGCGATGTGATCGGCTTCCCGGCGCTCGCCTCGACGAGCATGGAGCAGGGCCGCGTCGCGGCATGCCACATGTTCGGCATCCCCTTCCTCACCAAGATCGCCGACACCGTGCCGATGGGGATCTACACGATTCCCGCGATCGGCGCCGTCGGGCTCACCGAGGAGGAGGCGCGCAACGGCGGACGCGACATCGTCGTGGGCCGCGCCTACTACCGCGACAACGCGCGCGGCCGCATGCTCGGCGACGACCAGGGCCTGCTCAAGGCCGTGTTCGACCGCCGCACGCGGGCGCTGCTCGGCGTCTCCGTCGTGGGCGAGGACGCGACCGAACTCGTGCACTTCGGGCAGCTCGCGATCCACAGCGGCCACGGCGTGCAGCATCTCATCGAGATGTGCCTCAACTACCCGACCCTCACCGAGCTCTACAAGGCCGCCGCCTTCGACGCCATGATGGCGCTCGCGGCGCCTGCCGCGCGCGACGCGGCCTGAACGCCACCCCCGTGGCGGGGTCGCATCCGCTTCGGCGCGCAGGCGGTTGCCGAACCCACGATCGCCCGCGGATGCAGGTGACGCCGGAATCCGCGGCGCGGATGACCCGCCGGCCGCGACGGCCGCCGCTCACGCCCTGCTGAGCTTCGCGTGCTCGACGATGAGCGTCTTGAGGCCGACGGAGCGGAACGAGATGCGCGCCCGCGTACCGCCGAAGCCGCGCGCGAGGAACTCGACCTTGCCCACGCCGAAGATCGGGTGCCGCACCATCGAGCCCACCGGGAAGACCTCGCCCACATCCATGTCGCCGAACGCCTCGGGGTCGTCGTACTCGACGCGACCGCCGGCGTAGCGCTCGGTGAGGTCGGTCCGCTGCACGTCCTTGGCCGGGATCTCGCGCAGGAACTCGCTCTCGATCGACGCCTGGCGCACGCCGCGCACGGTGCGCACGGCGGCGGAGCTCACCATCAGGAGCCGCTCGGCGCGGGTCATGCCCACGAAGAGCAGGCGGCGCTCCTCCTCGACCCCGTCCTCGCCCTCGCTCGAGGCGCGCATGTGCGGCAGCAGGCCGTTCTCGACGCCGATCACCGCGACGGTGTCGAACTCGAGGCCCTTGGCGGCGTGGAGGGTCATGAGCGTCACGCTCCCCTGCTCCGGATCGATCGCGTCGGCGTCGGCCACCAGCGAGACGGTCTCGAGCCAGAGGCGGAGCGCGTCGCCGAGCGTCGGCAGCGCGGGCAGCGACGACGCGAGGTCGGCATCGGCGGGCGGAGGTGCGGTCGGATCGTCGCCGTCCGCCGTGGGATCGTCGTCGGGCAGCCGGAACTGCGCCGCGGCCGAGACGAGTTCCTCGAGGTTGGCGACGCGCTCGCGCTCGTCGACGGTGGCGTGGTCGGCGAGCCGGTCGAGCCCGCTCGTCTCGAGGACCTCCGACACGAACGACGCGAGGTCGCCGGGCACGCGGGTGTCGAGCGCCTGCGCGAAGTCGCGGATCATTGCGACGAAGCCGTCGACCGCCTTGCCGATCTTGCCCGACACGATGCCGGCGTTGGCCGCCTGCGCGAAGGCGGAGATCAGCGGGATGCCGTGCGACACCGCGTAGGCCTCGATCTTGCGCACGCTGGTGTCGCCGATGCCGCGGGCGGGCGTGTTGATGATGCGGCGGAGCGAGACCTCGTCGCGCGGGTTGGCGCAGACGCGCAGGTACGCCATCGCGTCCTTGATCTCCTTGCGGTCGTAGAACGCGGTGCCGCGCGCGACGGTCGAGGGGATCATGCGCCGGCGCAGCGCGTCCTCGACCACGCGCGAGAGCGCGTTCATGCGGTAGAGCACGGCCATCGCGCGCCACGGGACGCCTGCGGCCGCGCGTTCGGCCAGCATGTCGGCGACCCTGTCGGCCTCCTCGTGCTCGTCGTTGGCCTTGAGCAGGCGCACGGGAAGGCCGTCGCCGAGGCCGGTGGTGAGATCCTTGTGCTTGCGACGGCGGTTGTGCGCGATCAGGCCGGCCGACGCCGACACGATGTGCGCGGTGGAACGGAAGTTCTCGCCGAGCGGAATCACGCGCGCGCCGGGGAACTGCTCCTCGAAGTCGAGGATGTTCGAGATGTCGGCGCCGCGCCAGCCGTAGATCGACTGGTCGGGATCGCCGACCACGAACAGGTTCCGCGAGCGCTCCGCCAGCGCGTGCGCGATGACGAACTGCGCGTGGTTGGTGTCCTGGTACTCGTCGACCAGCACCCAGCGGTGGCGGTTCTGCAGCAGGTCGCGCACCTCGGCGTCGTTGCGCAGCAGGAGCGCGACCTTGAGCAGCAGGTCGTCGAAGTCGACGGCGTTGGAGCGGGTGAGGGTGTCCTCGTAGGCCTTGTAGGCCTTCGCGACCGAGCGGCTCCAGAAGTCGTTGGCCTCGGCGAGGTAGGCCGCCGCGTCGCGCAGCGCGTTCTTCGCGTCGGAGATCTCGGCGAGCACGCTCGCGGGCGTCCACTGGGTGTTCGAGAGCCCCGCCTCCTCGATGGACGCCTTGATCGCGTCCTTCTGGTCGCCGGCGTCGTAGATCGAGAATCCGGCCTGCAGTCCGATGCGGTCGCCGAAGCGGCGCAGGATCGCGGCGCAGTGCGAGTGGAAGGTCGACACCACGAGGCCGGTCCGCGAGCCATCCTCGCGGGCGACGAGCTGCGACACGCGCTCGCGCATCTCGCCCGCGGCCTTGTTGGTGAAGGTCAGCGCGAGGATCTGCCAGGGCGGCACACCGCGCTCGATGAGGGCCGCGATGCGGCGGGTGATGACGCGCGTCTTGCCCGAGCCCGGGCCCGCGAGGACGAGCGCGGGTCCCCCGCCGTGCGACACCGCCTCGCGCTGGGCGGGCGTGAGCTTGTCGAGCAGTCCGGGATTGATGTCGGGGCGCAGTGTCACGGGGCGGCGATCCTACGGGCGGCGGGCGCCCGCTCCGACGGCAGGACGCGCGCACGGCGAAATCGATCAACGCGGCGAGGAGTTCGGCCCCCGGACGCGGGAGCGAACGCCGCCGACGCCGAAAGCCCGATCGACCGAACCGCTCGAGCCTTGCGATGTTCGCATTTTGTTTGGTATCGTGCAAGGGAGGCCGCGCCCTGCGGACAGGTCTCGACACAGGTTGTCCACCAGGCGCGCATCCGGTTCTGTCGGTTGCGTGCCAGCAGTACCCTTCGCGACCCCAGTGCTGAACGGAAGCAGGGCGAACGGGAGGCGGACTGGACAGGCGGGGACTGAAGGCAGGAGTGCAGCGCTGAAGGAGTCGTTCAGGGTCGGGGTGTTCGAAGGATGGAGCGCTCCCCCGCCCATCGCCCGCCGAAGGGTCGAACCGCGTTTCCGACGCGTCCTCGCCGAGTCGGTTCGACGCGGTTCCGGACATTCCAAATACATCCTGAAGAAAGTTGGAAAAGAACTACCTCTTGGGGTGCTTCTCCCTTGCGACCCCAATAGGTTGGGGTAGGATCAGCCCCGCGGTCGACTGGTAGAGTCGTTTCGTCGTCCGCGCCGACCAACTTGAAGGTTCTCGGACCTCTGCGGGATTCGCGAGATTTCCTGCCGACTCTAGAGAACAGCGTTGCATGGGCAACGCGAAACGTCTGAGGCAACAGGCTGTCTGGATGACGGCCTGAAACAAAGCACCCCGTCTCGATGCGCATGGTGGCGCGCGCGACGGGGACCGTGCGGGCCGGTGGGGCCCGCGTCCGGTGTGCTGCATGCCAGTGTTGAGTGACACCCAGATCCGCGAGCTCGTGCACATCGAGCCCTTCGCGTCGAACGAGAAGCGGCCAGGCGTGGTCAGCTTCGGCGTGTCGAGCTATGGCTACGACGTCCGCGTCGGAACCAAGTTCAAGATCTTCACCAACGCCACCAGCGGCGGCACCGCGGTCGTCGACCCGAAGAACTTCACCAACGACCTCTTCGTCACCATCGACACGGCGGTCACCGGCCGCGACCACATCATCATCCCGCCGAACTCCTTCGCGCTCGCCGAGACGGTCGAGGAGATCCATGTCCCGCGCGACATCCTGGCGATCTGCGTCGGCAAGTCGACCTACGCGCGCTGCGGCATCATCGTGAACGTCACCCCCCTCGAGCCCGAGTGGCGCGGCAAGGTCACGATCGAGATCTCCAACACGACGCCGCTTCCGGCCAAGATCTACGCCAACGAGGGCATCGCGCAGATGGTCTTCCTCAAGGCCGACCGCGTGTGCTCCATCAGCTACGCCGACAAGAAGGGCAAGTACCAGGACCAGGCGGGACTCACCCTCCCCATGGTTGATGGAATCAGGGTCGATGGCATCACGGTTGATGGCATCACCGCCCTTGCCCCCAACTCCGCGTCCTCCACCCCGTGCTGCAGCAGCCGGGTGCCGGCCGGAGCCCACTGAGACATCCACCGGCCCGAGCCACGCCCGCGTCCGCGCGGGTGCGGCGACGGCCGAACCGACAACGATCCGACAACGATCCGACAACGATCCGACAACGATCCGACATCGAAACGAACCCGCCAGCCCCAATCCCGTCCAGCCAGTCCGCAGCAACCTCTCTCCGCCCGCTCGATCGCGCAGGAAGCCCTAGAAAATGAAGATCTCGCGACGCTTCACCAAGTCCGGCCAGAACGTCTATGACACCGTGGAATGGACCAAGAAGTCCAGCCGCATCTCGAACTCCGACGGCTCGACCGTCTTCGAGATGAAGGATGCGGAGATCCCCGCGTCCTGGAGCCAGCTGGCGACGGACATCGTGGTGAGCAAGTACTTCCGCAAGGCCGGCGTGCCGCAGGTCGACGCGAGCGGCAACCCGGTCGTCGACGACGCGGGCAAGCCCGTCACCGGCCCGGAGAAGTCGGTGAAGCAGATCGTGCACCGCCTCGCGGGCTGCTGGACCCACTGGGGCGAGAAGTTCGGCTACTTCTCGACGAAGCGCGACGCCGAGGCGTTCTACGACGAGCTCGCGTACATGCTGCTCACGCAGATGGCCGCGCCGAACAGCCCGCAGTGGTTCAACACCGGCCTCAACTACGCGTACGGCATCTCGGGTCCGGCGCAGGGCCACTGGATCGCCGACCACCGCACCGGCGCGACCAAGCTCGCGACCGACGCCTACACCCACCCGCAGCCGCACGCGTGCTTCATCCAGGCGGTGAAGGACGACCTCGTGGGCGAGGGCGGCATCATGGACCTCTGGACGCGCGAGGCGCGCCTCTTCAAGTACGGCTCGGGCACCGGCACCAACTTCTCGCAGTGCCGCGGTGAGAACGAGCCGCTCTCGGGCGGCGGCAAGAGCTCCGGCCTGATGAGCTTCCTCAAGATCGGCGACCGCGCCGCGGCCGCCATCAAGTCGGGCGGCACCACCCGCCGCGCCGCCAAGATGGTCTGCCTCGACCTCGACCACCCCGACATCGAGGGCTTCGTGAACTGGAAGGTCCGCGAGGAGATCAAGGTCGCCGCGCTGGTCGAGGGCATGAAGGTCCTCGGCGAGGACCAGAAGAAGCTCGCCGAGAAGTTCAAGCTCAAGCTCGACTACGACTTCAACGGCGAGGCCTACTACACGGTCAGCGGCCAGAACTCGAACAACTCGGTGCGCATCCCCGATGCGTTCTTCGACGCGATCGACGCCGACAGCGACTGGCAGCTGCTCCGCCGCACCGACGGCAAGGTCGCCAAGACCATCAAGGCGCGCGAGCTCTGGGAGGAGATCAACTTCGCCGCGTGGCGCTGCGCCGATCCGGGCGTCCAGTACGACACGACCATCAACGCGTGGCACACCTGCCCCGCGGGCGGCCGCATCAACGCCAGCAACCCGTGCTCCGAGTACATGTTCCTCGACAACACGGCGTGCAACCTCGCGTCGATCAACCTGCTCAAGTTCTACGACTCCCAGACGCGCCGCTTCGACCTCGAGGGCTACGAGCACGCGATCAACCTCTGGACGATCGTGCTCGAGGTGTCGGTGCTCATGGCGGCGTTCCCGTCCAAGGAGATCGCCGACCTCTCGTGGCGCTACCGCACGCTCGGCCTCGGCTACGCCAACCTCGGCGCGATGCTGATGCAGGCGGGCATCCCCTACGACAGCGAGGAAGGCCGCGCCGTCTGCGGCATGCTCTCCGCGATCCTGACCGGCCGCTCGTACGCCGAGAGCGCCCTGCTCGCGGCCGAGCACGGACCGTTCGCCGGCTACGCCGAGAACCGCGAGAACATGCTGCGCGTGATCCGCAACCACCGCCGCGCCGCGCTGGGCATGTCGCGCGACAGCAGCGAGTACGAGGCGCTCCGCATCCGCCCGGTGCCGATCGACCACGCGCTGGTCAAGGCCGGCCGCATCAACTTCGCCAACGCCGACAAGATGCTCGAGCGCTCGGTCGCCTGCTGGGACGACGCCCTCAACTACGGCGAGAAGTTCGGCTTCCGCAACGCGCAGACCACCGTCATCGCGCCGACCGGCACCATCGGCCTGCTCATGGACTGCGACACGACGGGCGTCGAGCCCGACTTCGCGCTCGTCAAGTTCAAGAAGCTCGCCGGCGGCGGCTACTTCAAGATCGCCAACCAGTCGCTGCGCCCGGCCATCCGCGCGCTCGGCTACACCGCCGAGCAGGCCGACGACATGGTCACCCACGTCATGGGCTCGCTCAGCCTCGATGTGAAGCTCCCCGCGGCCGACGGCAGCGCGGCGGCGGGCGCGGGCTCGTTCCGCGACTTCCTGCTCTCGAAGGGCTACACCCACGAGCAGCTGGTCGCCGTCGAGAACTCGCTCCCGACGGTGTTCGAGATCGCGTTCGCCTTCAGCGCCTGGTCGATGCCGACCGGCGTGCTCGAGGCCTGCGGCGTCGACGCCGGGGCGGCCAAGAACGACTTCTCGTTCAACGGCCTCCGCGCGCTCGGACTCACCCGCAAGCAGATCGACGCCATCAACCGCGCGATCTGCGGCACGCAGACCATCGAGGGCGCGCCGCACCTCAAGGACGAGCACCTCGCGGTGTTCGACTGCGCGAACCGCTGCGGCCCGCTGGGCACGCGCTTCATCAAGCCCGAGGGCCACATCCGCATGATGGGCGCCTCGCAGCCGTTCATCACCGGCGCGATCTCGAAGACCATCAACCTCCCCACCGACGCGTCGGTCGAGGACATCGGCGCCTGCTACCGCCTGAGCTGGGAGCTCGGCCTCAAGGCCAACGCGCTCTACCGCGACGGCTGCAAGCTGAGCCAGCCGCTCTCGACCAAGTCGGACAAGGAAGAGAAGGACGACGACAAGATCGACGCGAAGGTTGACGCGAAGGTTGACGCGAAGGTTGACGCGAAGGTTGACGCGGTCAAGGTCGAGGCGAAGCTCGCCGAGCCCATCACCGACGCGGCCGAGCAGAAGGAGCTCCTCACCGAGGCGCTCGCCGCCGAGGCCGTCACCGCGATTCCCGCGGCGCTGCCGGCCGAGGTGCGCGAGATCGTCGTCGAGCGCGTCGTCGAGCGGATCATCGAGCGTCCGATGCGCCGCCGCCTGAACGACACCCGCGAGTCGATCACCCACAAGTTCAACGTCGCCGGACACGAGGGCTACCTCATCGCCGGCCTCTACGAGGACGGTCGCCCCGGCGAGCTGTTCATCACCATGGCCAAGGAAGGCTCGACCATCGGCGGCCTGATGGACTCGCTCGGCACCGCGGTGTCGGTCGCGCTCCAGTACGGCGTGCCGGTCGAGAGCCTGGTGAACAAGTTCGCCCACCAGCGCTTCGAGCCGATGGGCATGACCACCAACGCGGACATCCCGTTCGCGAAGAGCCTGGTCGACTACATCTTCCGCTGGCTCGGAATGCAGTTCATCCCCGGCTACCGCGAGCAGAACTCGCCGCGTCGCCCGGTGGCGTCGCCCGAAGTTCCCGTGGTTGGCGGCATGGTTGGCGGCATGGTTGGCGGCATGGTCGGCGTCGAGACCCGTTCGGACAACCGCAAGGAGGACGCATGCGCTCAAGGACCGAGCTCAGGAACGAGCCCCGCCGCGAATGCCGGCGCTTCTGCCGGCACCATGCAGACGGGCATGCAGACGGGCATGCAGACAGGATGGTCGACTCGTCGGGAGAACGCGCTGGAGGCCGTGAAGGCCGATCGCGCGAAGTCGGAGTACGGCGATTCGGGCGCGAGCTCGATCGCGCCGTCGGCCATGCCGACCTCCCCGATCACCACTTCGCGCGTCACGACTTCGCACAGCATGAGTGCCGTGACCGAGACGATGATCGGCGACACCCGCGTGATCGAGGCCGTGACCGCCGTCGAGCGGACCGCGAAGACGGTGGCCGCGAATGCGCTCGATGCGTCGAACGCGGCGCTCATGGGCGACGCGCCGGCATGCGATGGCTGCGGTTCGATCACGGTGCGGAACGGCACCTGCTACCGCTGCCTCAACTGCGGCAACTCCATGGGTTGCAGCTGATGGGTTGCAGCTGATGGGTTGCAGCTGACGGGCTGCAGCTGCCGGGTTGCAGCCGACGCTCCCTCTCGTGGGGACCGGCGGCTGGGCTCGACTCAGGCGGACCGAAGAATCAAACGGGTCGTACGACCCCGGTGAGGCGCGACGCACGGCGCTCCACCGACACAAACGTGTGCGGCTGGAGGCTGATGGCAGCGAGGACGCAATCCCGCTGCAGCGACTGATCGTGCGCCACAGGAGGTGGCTGAACTCGGAATCACCGGCACCCGCGGTGCCGGCGAACACCGAGATGATTGACAGGAACGGAAGCCGAATATCACGCACGGTCACTCACCCGGGTGTTTGCTGAGGACTCCGACACACCCGGCACAGTTCACGAAGGATGATCCAGGTTCAGGAAGGCTGGCGAGTAGAAGGATCTGGCTCGCACCGGCAAGGCGCGCAAGGAGTTGGCAGAGCCTTCCCCAGCATGCACGGCCTCACGTGCAGCGCAGGAGACCGACCGGACCACGGATCAGACTTCGTTCCAGACCACCACGGCGGGGCCAACCACGCGAAGGCCCCGCTCTCGCCGCCCGCGGACCCCACCTCCGCGGGCGGCTTTGTTTTTCCCAGGCCGTGTCTTTCTCGGGCCGTGTTTTTCCCAGGGTTCGAACGCGCCGCGCAGAGGGCCGAGCGGGATCGGGCACAATGCGGCGCCGGCACCGATGCCGGCACCCGCGCAACCCACGCATGCCCGAGATCCCGATGCATCGATCCACCTTCCGGTGCGCCCTGCTGCTCGGCGCGCTCCTTCCCCTCGCCACCTGCATGAGCGCCTCCACCAACGCCACCTCCGCCACCCAGCACGCCGACTGGCACGCCAAGCGCCTCGAGACCCTGCGCGCGGAGGACGGCTGGCTGACCTTGGTCGGACTCGACTTCCTGCCCGAGGGCACCTCCACCATCGGCAGCGCGGACGGGGCGACGTTTCGCTACCCGAACTGCGCGGAGCCGATCGTTGGCCGGCTCGAGGTCGCGGACGGGCGGGTTTCGTTCCGCCAGGGCGCGGGTGATGGCAACGCGGTCGGGACGGAGGTCGGGACGGAGGCCGGGACGGCGGGCGGTGCGGTCGTCTGGACCGCCGACGACGCGGGTCCGCCGACGGTGCTGCGGAGCGGCACGGTGTCGTTCACGCTGGTACGCCGCAACGGACGGCTGGCGCTGCGCGTGCGCGACAACGCGAGCCCCGTGCGCACGGGATTCGCGGGCATCGCGCTCTTCCCCTACCAGCCTGCGTTCGCCGTGCGGGCGCGCGTCGAGGCGCCGCCGGCGGGCGCCACGGTCGCGATCACGAATGTGACCGGCTTCGTCGAGGAGCAGCCGGTGGCGGCGGTGCTGCGGTTCCGACTGCCCGACGATGCCGGCGGGGTGCCGGAGGCCGAGCACCGCGTCATCGCGACCGCGGGTTCCGGAGGCCGGCTGTTCGTCGTGTTCGGCGACGCGACCAACGGCGCCGAGACCTACGGCGGTGGGCGGTTCCTCGACATCGCAGCGCCCGTGGACGGGTGGACCACGATCGACTTCAACCGGGCGACGAACCCTCCCTGCAGCTTCACGCCGTACGCGACCTGCCCGCTGCCGCCGGAGGACAACCGCCTTCCGGTCCGCGTCCCTGCAGGCGAGAAACATCGGGTGGCTGCGGAACTTCACGCGGATCGCTGAGAGAAGCGGCGAGGATCTCCTGAAGTGGGGTGCCCCGCGTCCCGGGGCAGACTGAGGAGTCTTCCATGCGATCGGTGATCATTGGCGGTGGCGTCGGCGGTTGTGCGATGGCGGCGGCCCTGCGGGGAAGTGCCGTCGGGCGCGAGGTCGCGATCCTGGAGCGGCGCGCCGTGGGCGCGGCGGGCGGCATGGGCTTCATCCTGATGCCGAACGGCGTCGATGCGCTCGAGCGGATCGCGCCGGAGATCGCCTGGCGTTCGTCGGGCCGCACCATCGACCGGGTCGCCCTGCGCGCCGCCTGCGGACGCGAACTGTCGAGCCACGCGATCGACCCGGCGCTGTGCGTGTCGCGCGAGCGCTTCCTGGGCTTGCTGCGACAGGCGGCGGGCGGGGCGCGCTTCATCGAGGGCGCGACGGTGACGGGGCTGACCCATCGGGCGGAGGCCGGGGCGGGCGAGCGCGGGTCGGGAGATGGTTTCGACCTTGCCGCGGACACCTTCGCCAGCGTGACCTACACGGGTGATCGGGGCGTCGAGCAGCTCGGCGGCGACGCGTTCTTCGGCTGCGATGGCGCGGCGTCGCGCACGCGGGCGCTGGTGTTTCCCGAAGCGCAGCTCGCGGAGGTGGTGGTCAAGGAGATCGTGTCGGTCGCGCATGCGCCGGCGCTGGCGAAGCGGCTCGGCTCGACCTTCCACAAGTTCCACGACGAGGAGGGCGGACTCGCGGTCGGCGTGCTCGCCGAGAGCGACGAGCGGGTCGTCTGGTTCACCCAGTTCGACAGCCGGCGCTGGCCGGGCGTCGCGGCGACGGCCGCGGGCATGGCGGGCTTTGTGGCCGAGCGGCTCGCAGGCTGGTCGGACGAGGTCGCGGAGGCGTGCGCCGCCACCGACTTCGGGCGCAGCCATCTCTGGCCGACGCGGGACCTGCCGCCGATGGCGTCGCTGGCGCGGGGCAACCTGGCGCTGGTCGGCGATGCGGCGCACGCGTGCCTGCCGTTCACCAGCCAGGGTGCCAACGGCGCGCTGGCCGATGCGGCGCTGCTGCAGGAGCTGCTGGCCGAGGTGCGCGATCCGCGCGCGCTGCGGACCGCGCTCGAGCGGTACAGCGCCGTGCGCCGTCCGCATCACCGGCGGATGTTCATGGAGGGACGGCGGCTGCGCGAGGCGTTCCTGGCGCCGATGCGTCACGGGGCGCCGGTGGTTCCGCTGGTGGATTGAGGCGGGCGACGCGGCGCGGGTGAACCGCTCCGGGCGCGGATCCGCTGGCGAATCGAGAAACCCCTACTGTGCCTGTCCTGCGTCCTTCCTGCGCCCTTCCTGAACCTTCCTGAACCTCGCCGGCCCCCCGCCTGAGCCACGCATGCAGCCACGCATGCAGCCATCCATGCAGCCACCCATGCAGCCACGCATGTCTGTCCAACCTCCCGACGCCCCGCACCACGAGCCCGATTTCGAGGCGTTGCGTGAGCGCGCGTTCAACCTCCGCTGGGCGACGGTGGCGCCGGATGTGATCCCGCTGACGGCGGCGGATCCCGATCTGCCGGTCGCGCGCGAGGTGACCGAGGCGATCGCGGACTACATCGCGCGGCCGCACCTGAGCTACGGACCCGCGTGCGGGCTGCCGCCGTTTCGCGAGGCGGTGGCGCGGCACTTCGCGCGGGAGAAGTCGGCGCCGGGCGTCGATGCCGCGCGGGTGATCGCGACCAACTCGGCGGCGAGCGCGATCACGCTGGTCGCGCGGCACCTGCTGACGGCGGGCGACGAGGTGGTGGTGCAGGATCCGGTCGACTTCCTGGTCGCCGAGAGCGCGCGTCGCGCGGGTGCCGTGATCCGCAGGTGGGAACCCACGCCCGGCGGCTCCGGTGGCGGGCCCGGTGCGGCGGGCGGATCGCGCCGGAGGTTCACCGCCGCGGGGCTGCGCGCGTTGCTCGCGTCGCCCGAGGGCGCGCGGGTGCGGCTGGTGTCGGTCTGCCACCCGCACAATCCGCTCGGCTCGCTGTGGAGTGCGGCGGAGGTCGCGGAGATCGCGGAGGTCGTTGCGGCGCACGGCGCGGCGCTTCTGTCGGACGAGGTCTGGTCGGACGTGCTGCTCGACGGAGCCGGGTTCGCGAGTTTCGCGGGGCAGGTCCGGCCGCGGCTCGCGCCGTGGGTGGTCTACGGCCTTTCGAAGGGCTACGGGCTGGCGGGACTGCGCATCGGCGCGGTGGTCGCGCCGGATGCCGACGCGGCGGCCGGGTTCGCGCAGGCGCAGGGCTTCGAGCACACCATCGAGGGCGTTTCGACGCTGTCGCAGGTTGCGGCGACGGCGGCGCTCGGGCACGCGGGTGCGTGGAGGTCGGAGTTCCTCGCCCACTGCACGCGGCAACGCGATCTTGCGATCGACCGGCTCGCGGCGCTGCCGGGCGTGCGGATCGACGACGCGCCGGAGGCGACCTTCGTCCTCTTCTGCAACATCGAGGGCACGGGGCTTTCGGAGGACGTGCTCGCGGAGCGGATCGAACGGATCGCGCGCGTCAAGGTCGTGCCGGGCAGTCCCCGCTGGTTCGGTCCCGGCGCCGCGGGGCACCTGCGCCTGAGCCTCGCGACGACGCACACGGTGCTCGAGGAGGCGCTGGACCGCATCGTGCGGGCGTGGCCGGCCATCATCGCCCCTGGCGCCGACACCGCGACGATGGCGCCCTGAGTCGACGCAGGGCGATCGGCCCTGCAGGCGGCGACGGTGCGCTCACGGCGCGAAGTCGACGATGTAGGAGCGACGCCAGCGGGGTTTCCAGGTGCGGACGAGCTCGACATGCACCGGGTGCTCGAGGTACGCCTTGTAGTCGTCGGGGGAGTCGAACTCGACGACGATGCCGAGGTCGTAGTCCTTCGCGACGTTCGGACGCCCGGTCTCGAACGGTGTGCCGCAGACATAGCGACGCACCGAGGGAATGCCCGGCAGCATGCGGTCGGAGTCGGCGCGCATGGCGGCGATGTCGGCGTCGTCGGCGAGATCGACGAGCACCACATGCTGGAGCCGCATGCCGGAGGAGCTGGCCGCCGGGCCCTCGTCCCGTCCAACGCCCGCTCCGCGGCAGGCACAGATCGAGAGGCAGAGGAGGAACGCGGCCGCGGAGCTTCGGTGCATCCCTCCATGGTACGGGTAGCATGCGTCCGAGAACGGATTCGGCATCGGCGCCCTACCGTCGGGGCTCGACATGCCGATGACTCCGTGTCCCAGGGACCCGACAAACCGAGGAATCGTGGGGCTCGCGCAACGACCGGGCACGATCGGACCGAAAACCACTCCACTCCGGCGCGCCTCGTCCGACGCCGCCGCCATGACGAAGAAGGGCTCGCGAACCACCTATGGCCATCCAGACCCGCATCCAGCCGCGCCAGACCATCCAGAACATCGCGTACGCGGTCATCTGCCTCGTGCTCGCGCTGTGGGGCTGGTACGACTACTCCGTCAAGATCCCGGGCAAGGAGGTCGCGTTCGCCGAGTACACCACGGCGGAGAAGGCGAAGTCGACGCTCGAGGAGAAGGTTCGGACCACCCCGCTGACCGCCGACGAGAGCGCGCAGTACCGCACCGCCATCGAGACGCTGGGCAAGTACAAGGAAAAGCCGGCGGAACCCGCCGCGTACGACCGACCTGTCCAGCTCTGGCTCTACATCGTGGGTTGCGGCGTGATGGGCGTGCCGTGGTTCGCGTGGGCGCAGTGGCGCCTCTCGCGCTCGCGGTACCGGCTCAACGACGACGGCTCGTTCGACTGCGGCGCGGGCAGCTTCGCCCACGACGAGGTCACGGGCATCGACATGGACCGCTGGATGGCGAAGTCGATCGCGTTCGTGCTGCTCAAGGACGGTCGCCGGATCGAGCTCGACGACTTCAAGTACAAGGGCGTGGAGGACATCGTGGCGGCGCTCGCCGCGCGCTTCCACCCCGGACAGTGGACGAGCGACGCGCGTCCGATCGGCGATCCGAAGTCGCGCGACACCAAGAAGGCCGCCGAGGCCGCGGCATCGGCCGGGACTCCGGACGCGCCGCAGGGATAAACCCTCCCAGCGCGGGCGGAACCCGCGTTCGGGCGCCGGACGCACGCTGCCCGAGGCGGAAGTCCGCCCGTTCCACACCTATCGCCCCTGCCGACCAACCCGCGCCCGACGCGGGTTTTGGCTACGCTTCGCGACTTGCGGGCGGGTGCCCGCACACCCGAGTCCAGCCATGCGCGCCACCACCGAACCGACCACGCCGATCGAGAAGCAGGACCGCTGCAGCGATCTCTCGCACCGCCCCCGGGTCCTGCTCGGCAAGATGGGCCTCGACGGCCACGACCGCGGCGTCAAGCTCATCGCGCGCGTGATGCGCGACTCGGGCATCCATGTGATCTACTCCGGCCTGTGGCAGACGCCGCGCAGCCTTGCGATCAGCGCCCGCGACGAGGACGCCGACTGCATCGCCTGCTCGATGATGTCGAACTCGCACCTGGTGCTGGTCCCGCGCCTGCTCGAGGAATGCGCCAAGGTCGGCCGGCCGGACATGATCGTGAACGTCGGCGGCATCATCCCGCAGGACGATGTGCAGAAGCTCCTCGACGCCGGCGTCGCGCGGGTCTACCACACCGGCACCGGCATGACCGAGATCGTGGGCAGCGTGCGCGACAGCGTGCGCGACTACGCGCCCCTGGCGGCGAAGGTCACGACCCACCCCACCGCGCTGCTCGCGCGCAACATCTCGCTCGCGCACGCGGGCGCGAAGACCGACGCGCCGCGCCGCCGCCCGAGGCAGGTCGTGGGCATCACCGGCTCGCCCGGCGCGGGCAAGTCGACGCTCGTTGCCGCGATGGCCAGCGAGGCCGTGCGCCGCGGCGAGCGGATCGCGGTCGTCGCGTTCGACCCGATGAGTCCGATCACGGGCGGCGCGCTGCTGGGCGACCGCCTGCGCGTCGACTTCAACGCCGTCGACGAGGGGATCTTCTACCGCTCGCTGGCGATCGTGGGCGAGGACTACCGCACGCTCAACGAGATCATCGAGCTCATCGGCGGCGCGGGCTACGACAAGCTCATCGTCGAGACGGTGGGCGCCGGCCAGAACGACGTCGCGATCCGCACCTTCGTCGACCGCACCGCGGTCGTGGTGGTGCCCGGCATGGGCGACTCGGTGCAGATGGACAAGGCTGGCATCCTCGAGATCGCCGACCTGTTCGTCGTGAACAAGGCCGACCACGCCGGCGAGTCGAAGCTGGTGCGCGAGCTGCTCGACATCGCGGGCGGACGCCGGATCTTCGAGACGATCGCGACGCAGGGCAAGGGCATCGTGGAGCTGCTCGAGGGACTGTTCGCCTGAGTGCGGCCGGGGTCGCGACCGCGCGACCGCTGAACCGCATGCG
Source organism: Candidatus Kuenenia stuttgartensis (assembly GCA_945870915.1). Classification (GTDB taxonomy): domain Bacteria; phylum Planctomycetota; class Phycisphaerae; order Phycisphaerales; family SM1A02; genus QWPT01. The sequence continues at coordinate 34,793 of CAMBUI010000003.1, forward strand.
CCGAAGCCCTTCGGCACCGAAGCCCTGCAGCACTGAAGCCCGCCACCGCAGCCCGCGACCGCCCGCCCCATGCTCTCGACCCTGTTCAACACCGAGGACACGGGCCTCTGGTCCGTCACCGCGATCTCGCTGGCCATCGTGCTGGCGCGCCTGATCGACGTCTCGCTGGGCACCTTCCGCACCGTCGCGGTCGTGCAGGGCCGGCGCGGGCTCGCGTGGATCCTCGGGTTCTTCGAGGTGCTCACCTGGGTGCTGGTGGTGAGCGAGGTGCTCGCGACGGTCAAGGACCACACCTGGTTCGCGATCCCCTACGCGGTCGGCTTCGCCACCGGCAACTACGTGGGCATCATGGTCGAGGCGCGCCTCGCGCTCGGACGGCAGGTGGTGCGGATCTTCTCGAAGGACGGGACGCGGCTGGCGGCGGCGCTGCGCGAGGCGAACTTCGGCGTCACCGAGTTCGACGGGCGCGGCAAGGACGGGCCGGTGACGATGCTCTTCGTCGAGGTCGAGCGCAAGACCGTCGGCGAGATCGTGCGCCGTGCGCGCGAGGTCGACCCGCGCTGCTACTACACGGTGGGCGATATCCGCGTGGCCTCGACGGCCGCGGGAATGCCGACGCGGACGAGCTGACTCAGAGCTTCCGGGTGGCGAAGTAGGTCACGCCCGCAGGCGCGGTGGCGGCGACGCCGTCGAGCCCGGTGTAGCCGAGGCGCCGGTAGAGGCGGATCGCTCCGCCGTTCGACGCGGCCACCTCGAGGGTGATCTTGCCGAACCCGTGCTCGCGGCCGAGGTCGGCGAGCACCTCGAGCATCGCGGTGCCGAGGCCCTTGCCGCGGGCCGCGGGCGCGACGTGCACGTCGTGCACGTTGAACAGCTGCGTGCGGCCGAACGACGAATAGCCCTCGAACGCGATCAGCACGCCCTCGGTCTCCTCGCTCTCGGCGCGGGCGGCGAGCAGCACCAGCGTGCCCGCGCGGCGCGCGAGGTCGTCGGCGACGCGGCCGAAGTGCGCGGCGTCGAGGTGCGGCGAGCCCGACACCGGCTCGGCGGCGAACTCGGCCATCAGGCGCGCGAACGCGGCCCGGTCGTCGGGATCGGCGAAGTCGCAGATCCAGACATCGTGCTCGCCCGCCTGCGGCTGCGCGGTGGGATCACTCATACTTGCCGCGATTCGCGATCTGGAAGTCGTGGAGCGACGCCAGCTCGGCCGCCGAGAGCGACGCGATGCGGTTGAACCGGTCGATGATCGGCTGGGCGTTGTCCGAGGCGAGCTTGCCGAGGTTCTCCGCCTTCTTGGCGAGGATGCCCTTGAGGTCGGCGGTCGTGTTGCGCGCGTGGCCGGCGGGGTACATCACGAGGCCGGAGTCGTACTTCCTGCCGTCGGCCATCTCGATGACGAGCGACGTCGGGATGCCGTCCGGATAGCGGCGGTCGTACTCGGGGCCGCCGTGGGTGAAGGAGAACTTCTCCATCAGCGCGCGGGTCTTCTTGTTGGAGATGGCGTCGGGCGCGTAGTCGTGCGGCACGAGCATCAGGTACTTCCAGTAGCAGTTGTCGCAGTGGCCGAGCTTGGTCGACTTGGTCGACTCGGCCATTTCAATGGCCTTCCGCAGCAGGGTGCCGACGATGTAGACCATCGAGTGGTCGGCCGACTGGCGCGTCTTCGGGTCGCGCTTGGCGGGGTCGCCGATGATGCCGAAGGCGGGCTCGTAGGCCACGATGTTGATGGACTTGATCTGGTCCGACTGCTCGAGAATCTGCGGATTCTCGCGGAGGAGCGTGAGCACGCCCTGCAGCGCGCCCGCCGACTGGTGCTCGTACAGGCCGAGCTTGAAGTGCATGCCCATCACGGCGAAGTCGCTGCCCGAGTGCGAGAGGACGAGGTCGAACGGGCTGTCGCCGCCGGTCTTCTCGAACTGGCGGAACATGCTCTCGGGATTGCGGAAGATGTCGCGCGGGCCCATGAATCCGCGCATCGAGCGCATCATCGAGAGGACGGCGACCTCGGTCGAGATCGCGGCCGACGCGCCCTTCGAGTCGCTGAGCTGCTTGCCCGCGCGGATCGCGCGCCACGGGATGTAGTGGGCGACGGTCATGCCGATCGCGCTCTCGATCTGCTCGGCGGTCGCGCCCATCATCGCGCCGTAGGTCGCGGCGCTGGCGATCGCGCCGTGCACGACATGGTCGATCTTGTAGGTCTTGAGCGAGAAGACCTCGGCCAGGCGGCCGCGGATCTCGTCGATGCAGACCATGCCGCGCAGCGCATACGCGCCGTCACGGCCCTGCTGCTGCGCCGCGGCGACGGCGACCGGGTAGAAGTCGTTGTGGCCGAACTCGCCGGCGGTGTGGCCGAGCGTCGGGTTGAAGCCGAAGTTGGTGCCGTTCGAGTCCCACTCGCGCACGGCGTTCGAGTTGGCGACGATCGCCTTTTCGGCCGCGACCTTCAGGTTCGAGCCGAAGACGGTGGCGCCCTTCGCAGCGGGATACTCGGCGGCCTCCGCGCGCAGGATGACCGGCGCGTTGGTGTTGAGCGCGATCGCGCTGATGCCGCACAGCACCGCGTCGGTGTGGAACATCGTGGTGCGCTCGAGCACCGACGCGTCGGGGTTGCCGATCTTGCCCGACATGAAGTCGATGGCGAACTGGCCGATGCCGAGCGCCTGGTTCGTGTTGCGGGGAAGGACGGTCTGGTTCTTGAGCGCTGCTGCGTCGGTCGGGATGGCCATCGGTGTCGCCTCTCGGTGTCGCTTCGTGGATTCGCGTCGTGGTGCCGCTTCGTTGTGTCGCCTTTGGGATTCGCGCCCGAAAGCGGCCGCGAAGGGCGGAGATGGTAGCAGAGGCCGCGGCGCGAAACTCCCGCGAAATGCAGTGTCGGGACGCATGCCCCGCGCGGTCACGGCAGCTGCCGGCGGCAGACCTCCGCGACCGCACCGACCTGGGCGAAGCCGATCGCCATCGTGACCGTCCACGCGATCGGGGCGAAGAACCACCCGAGGAACGGGACGAGGATCAGCAGGTAGACGCCGATGAGCCCCCACCGCGCGAGCGGCGGCATGACCGCGTGCCAGCCCGAGACGAGCGCCGACGACTCGCGCCGCAGCGAGCCGAGGACGCCGAGCGTGACGAAGTCGGAGCCGATCGCCAGGAGCGGCGCGAGGAGATAGGCGGCGACATACATCCCGTCGAACGCGCCGCTGCGCGTCGACGCGAGCAGCGCATCGACGGCGAGCAGCGCCACCACCATCGCGAACGCCGCGATGCGCGCCACCATCGCGACGCGCAGCGTGCGCACCCGTGCCGGTCCGAGCTCAGGCATCGCCATCCGCCACACGGCGACGGCCTGCGTGACGATCTGCAGCGGCATGAGGATGAGGAATGCCACGATCGTCGCGATCCAACCGCCATCGCCGCCGACGGACAGAAGGGAGCCCGTCACCAGCAGTACGAACAGCGCCGGCACCGCGAGCAGCAGCAGGCACGGGATCCACGCCAGCCGCGACATCCGCGCCAGCCGGTGCAGGCAGTCTGCGGTCCACCAGCTCAGACCGGGCGCGTCGATGACCCACCCGCACTCGGGACAGGTCTCGCCGACGGCGCGGCCACGCAGGTCGTATCCACACCGGCATGGAAACAGCCGGTGAACAGGCATGCTCTCGTTCACGGCGCCGCCCTCCGATGCGACTCGTCGCGCGGTGTCAACTCGGCCTTGATCCGCCGGAGTGCAACCGCGCACGCGATCGCACCGATCGCGCCCGACCGCAGGACCCAGGTCGTGATGCCCGACGGGTCGACCGTGAGCGGCATGCGCGCGACCACCATCCCGTAGCCGGCCGCCGCAACGGCGATGTAGGCGGGAGCCTTGCTTGCCGGCGACAGCCCGCCGCTCGGCGCGATCCGCGCGACCGCGATCGCAAGCAGCAGGTCGCCCGCCAACTGCACCGGCAGCTCCGCAACGAGGCTGTACGGGACGATCGAGGTCAACTCGAACGCCAGCAGCGCGCATCCCCACACGGCCCTTCCCGCCATCACGATCCAGAGCGCCCGATGCCACGGCGAATCCCTCGGCAGCATGCGTGCGACCAGCACGCACAGGTAGGCGCCGAGCAGGATGGCGAGCCCGTGCGCAACGTGAAGCGCACCATCGAGCGCCGCGTTGACCGAGGGCTGCGGATCCAGCAGCTGTCCCAGAATCGCGACCGCCAGCGGAACCGCCAGCAGCGCAGCCACCGCGACAGCGAGCCGCGCCGCTGGACGCGCGTTCAGGGCACCACCGTCGGCGAGCCCGCCGGTGAGTGCGATCGTGATCGATTGCGCTCCGCACTCCGGGCAGCGTGCTCCCTTCGCGCTTCCGCCGAGGTCGTAGCCGCACTCGATGCAGCGGTTCATGCCCGCTCCAGCGCGCGCAGGCGCCGCGCGAGCGCGAGCAGTTCCGCCGACGTCCATCCGAGGAAGACCGCCGAGGAGAGAAAGGCGCCGTAGGGTGGCCTCGGCGACATGAGGACGCTCCGCGACCACAGGATGGCGGCGATGGCGCCCAGCGCGCACATCACGATCCATCGGGCACGCGGGATCGGCGCCACGCGGGTTCCGCGCGCGACATGCTCGATCGACCACGCGAACACCGCGTCGCTGAAGGCGATCACGGCGATGCAGACCTCCACGAAGCGCGTCGAGCCCGATCGCCCGACAAGGGGGAACCCGATCGCGAGCAACGCCAGCATGGCGAGCATCCGCACCGCGGCCGCGGATGCACCGATGGTGCGTCGCCGCGCGTCGGCCGGATGGCGCGCCATCGCGAACATCCCGAGTGGGAGTGTGACCTGCGAGACGACGAGGCCCACGACCACGGTCGCCGTCCCACGCGTGGATATGAGAAGAAGCACCGTCACCAGCGCGAACGACGCCGCGCCGCACGCCATCACCCACGCTCCGGCCGCGAAGCGCCGACGCCCGGACGCCGTCGACCACGCGCCGCGGAAACGCGCCGGCTCGACGGCAAACCCGCACTCGGGGCAGTTGTCGCCGACCGTGCTGCCCGCGAGGTGGTAGTCGCAGCGCTCGCAGCGCGCGGGAATCCCACCGGCTTCCGACCCCCGCGGCCGCGGCTTGAGGCGCGTGCCCTCCGGCAGCAGCTCCGCGACCTCGACCTCCGCGCGCGACGGCAGCGACGGAATCGCGCCCTCGCGCATCGCGGCCAGCGCGCCGGCTGCATTGCCGCGGGCGAGCGCACGCGGCATGTCG
>CAMBUI010000004.1 GCA_945870915.1 Candidatus Kuenenia stuttgartensis
GGAACCATCGGCATCGACACCGTCGAGACGCCCACCGCGCGCGCCGAGCATGTGCTCGGAGGCAGCGCCGCCTACTTCGCGGCCGCGGCGAGCCGGCTCACCCCGGTGCGCCTCGTCGGCGTCGTCGGCGAGGACTTCCCGGCCGCGCACCGCACCCGCCTCGAGACGCTCGGGCAGGTCGACCTCCGCGGCCTCGAGACCCGCGCCGGCGGCCGCACCTTCGCGTGGGGCGGCAAGTACCTCCTCAACATGAACGAGCGCGAGACGCTGTTCACCGAGCTCGGCGTCGTGGCCGACGCGCCGCCGCAGGTGCCCGCGGCGTTCGCCGACAGCGGCTTCGTCTTCCTCGGCAACACCCATCCCGCGGTGCAGAGCGGACTGCTCGACCAGGTCCCGAACCGCCGCCTCGCGGTGGCCGACACGATGGACCTCTGGATCAACGTCGCCCACGACGAACTCGTCCACCTGCTGTCGAAGGTCGACGGCATCGTGCTCAACGACTCCGAGGCCGCGCACCTCACCGGCGTGCGCAACGCGATCAGCGCGGGACGGCGGATCCTCGGCTACGGACCCAAGTTCGCCGTGGTCAAGAAGGGCGAGCACGGCGCGGTGCTCGTCCACCGCGACGGCGTCGCGGTCGTGCCCGCGTTCCCGGCCGAGGAGGACATGGTCGTCGACCCGACCGGCGCAGGCGACACCTTCGCCGGCGGCTTCATGGCGCACCTTGCGCGCACCGGCCGCACCGACCTCGAGACGCTGCAGACCGCGCTCTCGTGGGGCACCGTGATGGCGAGCTTCACCATCGGCGCGTTCAGCCTCGACGGCGTCGCGCGCGCGACCGCGGCCGACCTCGACGCGCGCTACCGCCTGTTCGCGCGCCACGCCCGCGTGTGAGCGGCTACGCTGCGCGCATGACCCGCCCGATGCGCATTTTCGCGGCGTTTGCCGCCCTTCTCGCAGGCTCCTGCGCCGTCGCGCAGACCTACACGCCGCTCAAGGAGATCCCCGGCAACGAGCTCATGCGCCGCATGGAGAGCGCCATGGGCGGCATCGGCGACGGCGGCGACATCGGCGACGCGAAGTGGGACCTCGCCACCGGCACGCTCTGGTTCGAGAAGGACGGCTGGCGCACCCTCGACCTCGCCACCGGCGCGATCGAGCGCCGCGATGGCAACCCGCCCGAGTCGGCCGTACCGTCGCGCGCGCAGCGCGAGGGCCGCGAGCGCCGCCCCGCGCGCGGCCGGCAGTTCACCACCGCCGAGAGTCCCGACGGCGCCTGGACCGCGGTGAGCGAGAACGGCAACCTGTTCCTCCGGCCGCGCAAGGCCGGGATCGACGGCGCGGGCGCGGACGTGGGTGCAGGCAAGCCCGCGGCTGAGGTTGCGGGCAACCCCGCGGGTGAGGTCGCCGTCACCACCGACGGCACCGCCGACATCAAGTACGGACAGGCCTCGTGGGTCTACGGCGAGGAACTCGACCAGACCACCGCGATGTGGTGGAGCCCCGACTCGCGCTTCATCGCGTTCTACCGCTTCGACGAGTCGCAGGTGAAGGACTTCTTCATCCTCGGCGGCTGGACCGAGGTCAACACGCGGGTGCTCAGCGAGGCCTATCCCAAGCCCGGCCAGCCGAACCCGACCGCGTCGCTCATGGTCCACGAGGTCGCGACCGGCCGCACGGTCGCGGTCGACAGCTTCAGCGAGAAGTCGGGCGCCGTCCCCGGCACCGAGTACTACCTCTACAACGTGCGGTGGACGCCCGACGGCGGCGAGCTGCTCTACTCGCGCACGCCGCGGCGGCAGGATGTCCTCGACGTGCTCGCCGCCGATCCCGCCACCGGCGCCTCGCGGCTCGTGGTGCAGGAGCGCCAGGACACCTGGCAGGACAACGCCCCCGGCATGCGCTTCCTCAAGGACGGAACGCGCTTCATCTGGGAGACCGAGAAGACCGGATTCCGCCACTACGAGCTGCGCTCGCTCGACGGGTCGCTGATCTCCACCATCTCGCGCGGCGCGTGGCCGGTCGAGCGGATCGTGCTCGTCGACGAGGAGGCCGGCCAGCTGTGGTTCACCGCGTGGAGCGGCAAGGTCGCGGTCCAGCAGCAGCTCCATGTCGCGCGGCTCGACGGCGGCGCCTGCGCGCGCGTGACCGGCGGCGACCTCCACCACGGCGGATTCCGCATCTCGCCCGACGGCTCGTTCGTGGTCGCGACCGCGCAGTCGACCCAGGTTCCGCCGCGCACCGTCGTCTACGCGGCCGACGGCCGGCTCCTCGCCACGCTCGCCGAGGGCGACGCGAAGGGCTTCGGGGTCCACGGCCTCGCGCCGACCGAGCTCTTCACCTGCAAGGCCGCCGACGGCGTCACCGACCTCTACGGCAAGATCCGCTTCCCGCCCGCATTCGACCCGGCCCGCAGGTACCCCGTGGTGGTCGACATCTACGGCGGCCCCACGGTCCGCCTCGTGACCGACACCTTCGAGGCGGGCGACCAGCGCACCGCGCTCGGCTTCATCCTCGTCACCGTCGACAACCGCGGCACCCCGGGGCGCGGCAAGGCCTTCGAGGGCGCCGCCTACCTCAGGCTCGGCGTGGTCGACGCCGACGACCAGGCCGCCGCGGTGCAGCACCTCGCCGCCACGCGCCCGTACATCGACGGCGCGCGCGTGGGCATCACCGGCCACAGCTACGGCGGCTACCTGACCGCGATCTCGCTCATCCGCCGCGGCGACGTGTTCGCGGCGGGCGTGGCCGGCGCGCCCCCGACCGACTGGCGACAGTACGACACCATCTACACCGAGCGCTACATGCGCACCCCGCAGGAGAACGCCGAGGGCTACGACGCGGGCAGCTGCGTCAAGCACGCCGGCAAGCTGCGCGGCAAGCTCATGCTGCTCCACGGCATGATGGACGACAACGTGCACCCGAACAACACCTTCGAGCTCGCCCACGCGCTGCAGGCGCTCAACCGCCCGTTCTCGATGATGCTCTTCCCCAACTCCGACCACGGCATCCGCAGCCCGTCGGCCGAGAGCGTGAAGTGGTCGTTCTTCGTCGACGCGCTCGCGCCCGCGGTGCCGGAGTGGGGCGGCAAGGCCGAGCGGAAACCCGAGGGGAAAACCGGGGAAAACACCGACGGGTCGTCCGACACCGCGAAGGAGCAGACTCCATGAGCACGCAGCAGACGCTTCCTCCCGACCGCTCGCATGTGGCCACCGAGCAGCGCAACGCTGGTTCGGCGGAGCTCGACCGGCTCTCGACCGTGGAGATCGTCGAGCTCATGGCGCGCGACCAGCGCATCGCCGTCGACGCCGTGGAACGCGCGGCCGCTGCGATCGCGCGGTTTGCCGATGCCGCTGCGGCATCGCTCGCCGCGGGCGGTCGGCTGGTCTACGCGGGCGCGGGCACCAGCGGCCGTCTCGGAGTGCTCGATGCAAGCGAGTGTCCGCCGACGTTCTGCAGCGATCCCGCGCAGGTGGTGGGCATCATCGCCGGCGGCGACGGTGCGCTGCGCCGCTCGAGCGAGGGCCGCGAGGACGAGTGGGAGGGCATCGCGCCCGAGTTCGAGCGGCTCTCGCTCGGCGCGCGCGACTGCTTCCTCGGCATCGCCGCGGGCGGCACCACGCCCTACGCGCTCGGCGGCGTGGAGCTCGCCAAGAGGCGCGGCGCCGCGACGGGCTTCCTCACCTGCGCGCCGAGCGCGCAGCCGCGGATGTGCGACCACCTCATCGTGCTCGAGACGGGCGCGGAGATCCTCACGGGCTCCACGCGCCTCAAGGCGGGCACCGCGACCAAGATCGCGCTCAACGCCATCACCACGGCGATGTTCGTGCGCCTCGGCAAGACCCACGGCCACCTCATGGTCGATCTCGCGGCGACCAACGACAAGCTCGTCGACCGCGCGCTGCGGATCTACCGCGAGTTCTTCCCCGGCGATTCCCGCGAGACCGCGCACGCGCAGCTCCTCGCCGCCGGCGGCATGCTCAAGGTCGCGCTCGTCATGCGCGCGCGGGGGCTTGGTCGTGCGCAGTCAGAGCAGTTGATTGCAGCGAACGGATCTGGGATCCGAGGAATCCTCGAGTCTCGATGTTGGTAGTTGTGTCAGACTCGGCCTTCACGGCAGGGTGCGCAGGTAGTACCAGACACGGCTCTTTCCGGCCGAGTAGGCGAAGAGCTGGCCCTTGTGCCACGCGATGCGCCAAGGCTGCGCGCCGGTGTATCCTCCGAATGAGTTCTTTGCGTTCACCGATACGTTGGATACCCAGACGGGCACGGCCTCTGGCGAGAGCAATTGCTTCTGAATTGCGTCCTTCTCGACGCTCAAGAACGCAAGCTTGGCGCTGTCTGGATCCTTGAGAACAGAGAGGATCAGGTCCCGCTCCTGCTTCTCGCGGTCTGCGGGAGGGGCGGGACTGAAATCAGCGTCAGAATTCTTCTTAAGAATCTCATCGCGCTGGGCCATGTAGGCCACGCCGCATGAAGGAAAGATCGAAACGCAAATGCTGAGCAGGGAAGCACACAGTGTTCGTTTCATCCCCTCATCCTATCATGGGGGTTTTATGCGGCGCGGATCCGCTGGCGATCGAGAGTCTCGTATCCCTCCGACGAAGCCCCTTGCAAGTGCGTGTTGACTCCTGCCGGCTACCGATCTCGATCGAGCTCTGCCCATTCCTCCCGTCGTTTCCGATGTTTTACGGGGAGCCTGGGACTCTGCCGCGCCCGACGGGTTGCCAGCTGCCGCACGCGGTCGTACCCCATCGCGAGTTCCACCTGCTTCGCAGTCTTCGAGCGGCCCTCCTGCCGCCTTCCCCCAAAGGTCGGCTGCCATCTTCGGCCAGCTGGAGGATTCCTGGCCGTTCTCGCACGTCCATCGGTTCCACCGATCGCCCGCGATCCGTCGTTCGCGAGCCCCGCAGCGATGGTCCGCTCCGGTACGCCGTCGATGCCGCGCGTCGCATGCGCGTGCCACACGAGCTGGGCGCTGGTGCTGGTGGATGCTGCCCTTGCGAGGACATGCTCGTCCGAGGTGATTTCGGGAGTCGGCGGGCGAGAAGGTTGGGCGTGAGTCGCCGGCAGGCTTCTTGCTCTGGGCGGAACATGTAGGTCAGCCGGCGACGCCGTACCCTCAGTGGCCCTCCGATGCGACCGATGGTCGGGGGCGAGCGAGCAGCCGGGGTGGAAGTCCGCATTCCCGTCGTATGGGTTCGCAGTCGCCCATGCACTGGTTCGCGGGTATGAGCGGCAGCGTTCGATGAGCCCATTGAGGTCGAGGATGTGCCAATGCCAACCGTGCAGTTTGCCGCTTCAGGCCTTCGCGGGTGCGGCGGACGGACTTTGGACTCGGGTGCATTGGGGGCCACTTCGGTGTTCTTCTCGCGACGTGAGGTCCGAGAGGGCCCGCGAAAAGAAGCAACGCGCGCCTTGCGGCGCGCGTTGCGTGATCTCCTGTCAGAGCGAACGAAAGTCGCGAGCGCTCAAACGTCGTCGCGAACGCTCAGATGTTGTCGTTCAGGCCCTTCATCGCGCGGATGCGGACCTTGCGGCTCGCCGGCTTCGCCTTGAACATCTGCTCCTGGCCGGTGAAGGGGTTCTTGCCCTTGCGCGCCTTGGTGGCCGGCTTGATGACCGTGCGCATCTTGGCGAGGCCGAAGAGGTTGAAGGTGCCGCAGCCCTTCTTGCTGAGGTCCGCCTTCATCATCTCGGTCATGCTGTCGAACACCGCGACGACCTGCTTGCGGGTCAGGCCGGTGATGCCGGCGATGTCCTTGTACATGGAACCCTTGGTGCGGACCTTCGAAGCCGGGGTGATCTTGATCTTGCTCGCCATTGTCGGAATCCTTTCGTACGGAGCGGGGACAAGCGCCTTGCCTGTCGATTTCACGGAAAATAAAGGGGTCGGACGTGCCCTGCAAGGGCATGACGGCGTGAAAACATCGAAAAACACGATGATTCTCGGCAGACTGCCGAAAACCGGCTCCTTTGTCGAGGTTTTCGCCGACTTTCATCCGCCGGTCAGCGGATCGTGTCGTCGTCGTCGAGGAAGGCCGACGGGCGCTTGGGCGCGCGGGTCTCCAGTCCCGGCAGCGGCATCGCCACCGGCGGGAGCGGCGCCGCGGTGCGCACCACGCGCTGCATCGACAGGCGGAAATCCCCGATCGGGACGGTGATGCCCTCCTCGAGCCGCTTCCGGTACCAGCGCTTGCCGTCCCACATGATCCCCGCGCTGCTGCCGGCGTCGATGATCGACCAGCGCTCGCTGCCGACCGACAGCACGCAGTGCAGCGGATCGACCGACGGGTGGCAGATCTGGAGGTCCATGGTGTTCGCGCGGCCGATGGTGATCCGCGGCGAGCCGCCGCCCTTGGTCGCGGCGATGCCCGACAGGTCGGCGCAGAGGTGGATGTTGCCCGCCGCGTCGGCGACGGTCATCACCTCGGTCACGGGGGTGGGCTCGGGCTGCGAGAGGTCCTCGATCGACATCCGGGCGAAGCGCGGCGGCGAGCCGACCTCGGTGGTCTCGGGCCGGGCGTCGATCCACTCGGGCGGGCGCCCCGGCGAACCCGAGAGCCAGATGAACAGCGATCCGACGCTCACCCAGCTGTCGGCCGAGAGCGGGGCGCACCGCACCGGGCCGGCCTCGGTCTCGAGCCCGCCGACCGAGCCGGCGTCGCAGGCCAGCCAGCGGCCGTTCGAATGGAAGACGAACGCGTGGCGGCGGCTCACCGAGGCGTTGTCGATCACGACGTCGCAGTTCGACTCGCGTCCGATCCAGTAGCCGCGCACCGGGTTGAGCTTGCGTTGCGCGAGGACCTTGCCGTCGGGTTGGGAGATGAGCAGTTCAGCCACAGTCGTCGCAGGATAGGGGATCGGGTGCATCGGGAACAACACCTTCCGGAGCCCGCCGAAGGACCTGGGTCGTCCGTTGGGCGGGGACCCGGCGGGCGCAACCGGCGGCGTTCCGGCCCGGGGTCACCCGTTCACCCAGGGTCACCCGTTCACGGGTGCGCGTCCCACCGAGTGGTACGCAAACCCGCGGCTCTCCATCGCCTGCCTCTTGTAGAGATTCCGGCCGTCGAAGATCAGCTTGGACGGCATCAGGGCCGCCACGCGGTCGAAGTCGGGGGCGCGGAACTCGTTCCACTCGGTGGCGATCACCAGCGCGTCGGCGCCCTCGAGGGCGTGGTACATGTCCTTGGCGCGCTCGACCTCGGGGAACTCCTTGCCGAGGTTCTCGAGCGCGACCGGGTCGAACGCGCGCACCTTGGCGCCCGCGGCGACCGCCATCCGCATCAGGCTGATCGACGGCGCCTCGCGGATGTCGTCGGTGCGGGGCTTGAACGCCACGCCCCAGAACGCGAGCCGCTTGCCCGCCAGGTTCGGCCCGAACACGCCCTCGACCTTGCTCCAGAAGTGGCGCCGCTGCGCCTGGTTCACCCGGTGCACCGCGGCGTTGAGCTCGCAGTCGAAGCCGATCGCCTTGCCCATCGAGACCACGGCGAGCGTGTCCTTGGGGAAGCACGATCCGCCGTAGCCGAGGCCCGGGTAGAGGAACTGGTTGCCGATGCGCTTGTCGGCGCACATGCCCTCGCGCACGCTCGTGATGTTCGCGCCGTAGCGCTCGCAGAGGTTCGCCATCTCGTTGATGAACGAGATCTTGCAGGCCAGCATCGCGTTCGACGCGTACTTGACCATCTCGGCCGAGCGGACATCCATGAGGTAGATCGGGTTGCCCTGGCGCACGAAGGGCTCGTAGAGCTCGCGCATCACCTCCGCGGCGCGGTCGCTCTCGACGCCGCACACCACGCGGTCGGGCTTCATGAAGTCGTTGATCGCATCGCCTTCCTTGAGGAACTCCGGGTTGTCGGCGATGTGGAAGGGGAGCGCGGTGCGGGACGCGATCAGGTCGCGCACCTTGTGGCTGGTGCCGACCGGCACGGTGCTCTTGACCACGACGGTCTTGGGCGGCGCCGAGGGGCCGATCGCGTTGATCGCGTCGGCGATGTCGCCGGCCACGCGGAGCACGTACTGGAGGTCGGCGCTGCCGTCCTCGTCGCTCGGCGTTCCGACGCAGATGAAGATCACCTCGGCGTGGCGGTAGGCCTCGAGCTTGTCGGTGGTGAAGACGAGCCGTCCCGCGCCCGCGTTGCGGACGATCATCTCGGACAGACCGGGCTCGTAGATCGGGCTCTCGCCGCGGCGCAGGGTCGCGATCTTGGCGGCGTCGACATCGAGGCACACGACATGGTTGCCGGTCTCGGCGAAGCACGCGCCCGTCACGAGTCCCACATACCCGGTTCCAACCATCGTCAGCTTCATCGCGGCGCTCCTTATATCCCGCTTGGGTCACCCGCTTGGTTCACCCGATTGGGTCACCCGCTTGGGTTCCCGATTTGGGTTTCCCGTCCGAAACCCGCGCGAAGCAGGGTGCGGCGCGAGGGGGGCGCACTCTAGCAGGCGGCCGCGGGCGTGGCGCCGCATCGATCGAGCCCGGGCCCGCGCCCGCACTCGTAGTCGAGCAGCCTGCGCTTGATCGCCGCGAGTTCGCCCGTCCGGTCGCCTGCGTAGCCGCCGAGTCCGCCGCCCGCGACCACGCGGTGGCAGGGGACCACGATCGGCAGGGGGTTCCTCCGCAGCGCCTGTCCGACCGCGCGGCAGAGCGCGTGCCCTCCGCCGAGCTGCCCGGCGATCCAGCCGTAGGTGCGGGTCTCGCCCGCGGGGATGCCGCGGCACGCGTCCCAGACGCGGCGCTGGAACGCGGTGCCCCCGCCGGTCGGGATGCGCTCGAGCGCCGAGGCGTCGCCGCCGAAGTGCGCGTCGATGGCGGCGGCAAGCGCGACCGCCTCGGCATCGGCGGGGTCGAAGCGCGGCGGTTCCGCATCCGCGGCGCCGGGTACCAGCCAGTCCGCCACCAGCCGCGCGCCGCGCCGGCCCACGGCCAGCGTTCCGCAGGGTGTGTCGATGATGCCGCGCGGGAGGTCCATGGTCGGAGCGTAGCGCCCCGCGGCGCGTTGCATCCCCCGCGGCGCGTTGCATCCCCCGCGGCGCGTTGCATCCCCGCGGCGCGTTGCATCCCCGCGGCGCGGCAGCGCACCTCCCGCCGCCGCGCGTCGACTACCATCGCCACCCATGACTCCCGCGACCGCCGCTCCCGCCGCCTCCGCCCGATCGATGCCCGCCGGTTTCCCCTCCGACATCCCGCTCGACGCGATGTCGGCGCAGCTGCTCTCCATGCTCGAGCGCTACGACCCGGCCGCCGCGCGCCTGTTCGCGCAGGAGGCCGAGCGCCAGGCGACCACGCTCGAGCTCATCGCCAGCGAGAACCATGTCTCGACCGAGGTCATGCACTCGGTCGGCTCGTGGCTCACCAACAAGTACGCCGAGGGCTATCCCGGCAAGCGCTACTACGGTGGCTGCGAGTTCCACGATGGCATCGAGGACCTCGCCCGCGACCGCGCCAAGCAGCTCTTCGGCTGCAGGTTCGCCAATGTCCAGCCGCACTGCGGCGCCAACGCGAACACGGCGACCTTCATGGCGATGTGCGAGCCGGGCGACACCATCCTCTCGCTCCCGATCAAGTCGGGCGGCCACCTCTCGCACGGCCTCAAGGTGAACTTCTCCGGCACCTTCTACAAGATCGCCGAGTACGACCTCGACGCCGCGACCGAGCTCCTCGACTACGACGCGATTCACCGCATCGCCCGCGAGTGCAAGCCGAAGATGATCATCTGCGGCTACTCGGCGTATCCGCGCACGATCGACTTCGCGCGCTTCCGTGCGATCGCCGACGAGGTTGGCGCGGTGCTCATGGCCGACATCGCCCACATCGCGGGCCTGGTGGCGACGGGCGTGCATCCGTCGCCGTTCCCGCACGCGCACGTGGTCACGACGACCACGCACAAGACGCTGCGCGGCCCGCGCGGAGGCCTGATCCTCACCAACGACGAGGAGATCGCCAAGAAGATCGACCGCAAGGTCTTCCCGGGCACGCAGGGCGGTCCGCTCATGCATGTGATCGGCGCGAAGGCGATCGCCTTCGGCGAGGCGCTCAAGCCCGAGTTCACGACCTACTGCCAGCAGGTCGTGAAGAACGCGCAGGCGCTCGCCTCCGGTCTCGTCACGCGCGGCTACCGCCTGTGCTCGGGCGGCACCGACAACCACCTGATGCTCGTCGATCTCCGCGCGCGCTCGGCCGACCTGACCGGCGCCGACGCCGAGAAGTGGCTCGAGAAGGCCGGCATCATCGTCAACAAGAACGGCATTCCCAACGACCCGCGCCCGCCGATGGTCACCAGCGGCCTGCGCCTCGGGACGCCCGCGCTCACCACGCGCGGCCTCAAGGAGGCCGAGATGGAGCAGGTCGCCGCCTGGATCGACCGCGTGCTCGGCTCGTCGGGCGATGCGGCGGTGATCGCCGCGGTGCGCGGCGAGATCCGCGCGTTCTGCGGCCGTTTCCCGCTCTTCCACTGACGCGATGGGCGCCCGAGCCGGTGCGGTTCCCGAGGAGTGGCGGGCGCTCTTCGAGGGGCGCAATGTCGTGTTCGCCGAGCTTCCGCCGGCGCCGCCGCGCGCGGTCAGCCGGGTGTCGAAGTGGTTCCTGCGCGGATTGGCGCTGATCGTGTCCTTCGGAGCGGCGGTCGGCGCGAGCATGTGGATCGCAGCCGCCAGCGGCCGGTGGTGGATCGGCCTGATCGTGTTCGTCATCATCGGCTGGGTCGCGACGCTGCTCGCGGTCGGCATCGTCGGCGCGGTCAAGGTCGAGCGCGAGGCCGAGGCGCGCCGCCGCGCGCGGGCGCTCGAGGACCCGATCGGACGGCTGCTCCCGAACCGCGGCATGCGCCGCAGGCAGTTCCTCGATCCCGCGACCTACGCCGGGCTCCTGGCGCTCGAACAGCGTCCGGTGCTGGTGTTCGACAAGGCGCTGCTCGAGGTCATCCAGCTCGACAGGATGGTCCGGTCGCTCGCCCCGCGCGGGCGCCTGCCCGAGCCGGAGATCCTCGCGACCTCGTCGGTGCCCGCGGGTACCTCGGTCTTCGGCCTGATGCTCATCTTCCAGTCGACCTCGTCGTGGGTGCAGCTGCTCGGGGCGCTCCGGAGCGGCGCGCCGCTGCACTGGTCGCTCTGGTACAGCGTGCCGATGGTCGCGGTCGGCCTGTACCTGATCGTGCGCGATCCGTGGCTCCGCCGGAAGCTCAACCTGCCGCGCCTGTTCGGCGCCGACGCGGTGATCGGCGCAGGCTGGATTCGCGACGGCAAGGGCGAGGTCTGGACCGTCGACGACGCGATGCTGCTGGTCACGCTCGCCGGCGGCGGAATGGAGATCCGCCTGCTCAAGCCGGGGAACGTGCGGTCGTTCTACCTGCCCATGATGCTCGGCAAGCCCGGCACCGGGCGCACGAAGGCGCCGCGGGGCATCACCGGGCTCGGGCTCCGCCGGCGCGCGAAGGGTCTCGCCGTCGACGCGGCGAAGGGAGCCGCGCAGTCGGTCGGCGTCGAGACGGGCGGGGATGCGGAGACCGACATGCCGGGGCCGGACGATCCCTTGCGCCTCCTGCTCTCGAGCTGGACCTATCCCGAGCCGCGCACCGATCTTGCGATGCGCGAGTGACGCGCGTCGCCCGCGCGGGCGGCCGGCGGCGCGGCGACGGTTGTGCCTGTCCGCCCCGGTGCGCCGATAGGACTGCTCCATGCACCAGCCCTCGCAGCCGTCGCTTCCCCATACGCAGGGCCTCGCCGATTCGGCCATCGACGCAGCGTGGGCCGTCATGCCGCCGGACATGGAGATCGAGACCGCGCGGCTGCTGCCCGTCGTGGTCGGCGCGCACCTCCGCAGCGAGATCGCCGACCGCCCGCTGGCAAACCGCCTCGTGGCCGCGATCCGCCAGTGGCAGCGGCAGGCGATCCCCGACGAGGACGACCGCCTGATCCCGATGGTCATGACCGACCTCTGGTACCTGAACGACAAGGAGCTGCTGCTCCAGCCCGCGATCGCCATCGGCGAGCCGGGCGCCAACGCCGCGAGCGCCTACTACGGGACGCGGCTGCCGAAGGCGTATGTGGTCGACGGCCAGCTGCAGGTGCTCGCCGACCTCGAGTTCCTCGAGCCGAGCGTGACGCTGTGGGGCGTCGACGCCCACGCCACGCGCACCGCGCTCGACTGGTTCATCAACCGGCACCTCGGGCGGTTCCTCGAGTCGATCCACGGCTAGCGCGCGGAGCCGGTTCAGAGTGAGGACGCGAAGCGGCCCGCCGCCGTCGATTCCGCGATTCCGGCGATGTTCATGACGCGGAACGCCTGCCCGAGCAGCGCCGCGATCAGCTCCTCGCGCACGCCGCCGTCGCGCGCGCGAGGCACGAGGAAGTCGCGGTACCGCGCGTCGGCCCCGGCCGGATCGCGCTTCGCGAGCTCCACGACCTCGGCGAGCAGGGGCAGCTCGTCGTTC
Source organism: Candidatus Kuenenia stuttgartensis (assembly GCA_945870915.1). Lineage (GTDB taxonomy): Bacteria > Planctomycetota > Phycisphaerae > Phycisphaerales > SM1A02 > QWPT01. Next base: position 12,438 of record CAMBUI010000004.1, read on the forward strand.
ATCCGCGCGACGAACGCATCGATGTGCGGCCCGAGCGCGCGCTCGCCGCCGTGCGTGAGCACCGCGCGGATGCCGCGCGGCAGCGCGCGCAGCCGTGCGACCGACTCGCGCCATGCGGGGATGTCGATGTCCGAGGGCGGCACGGGAACCGAGATGTAGTCCGATGCCGGCGAGATCATCCCGAGCACGTCGCCCGTGAACACCAGCTCCGCCGCGCGGCCGGCGGCGCCGGCGACCCACGCATGGTGGTGCCGCGCATGTCCCGGCGTCTCGATCGCCTCGAGTCGCAGGCCCGCGACGTCGACCGTGCCGCCGTGCCCGACCGCGTGCAGCATGTCCGCGGCGATCGGGAGCGGATCGCCGTAGAAGCGGTCGTAGCGGGGGCCATGCACGGCGCGCGAGCCCGCGATCAGCCGTGCAGGCTCGGCGAGATGCCGCACGCCGCGCGGATGCGCGAACACCGGCACGCCCTCGCGCGCGAAGTGTCCGGCGGTGCCCGCGTGGTCGAGATGGATGTGCGTGACGAACAGCGCCTTCAGGTCGCGCGGCGCGAGCCCGATCGCCGCCAGCTGCGCGCGAAGGCCCTCGAACGCGACCGCGCAGCCGCACTCGACGAGCACCGCGCCCTCCGGGCCGCGCACGGCGAAGGCCATCGCGGTGCCCGGGATTCCCAGGTACATCGTGTCGAGGGGCGTGATGTCGATCGGCGGCACGGCGCGGAGCGTACCGCGGCGGGCGCCGTTCGCGCGCCGGCGGAAATCAACCGTTGGCTTTACTTGACGAAAGACAACAGTTGTCTATCCTGAGGCGATGCCCCGTCCCGCCATCCACCATGTCGCGCAGCCGAAGCACTGGACGGTCCTCGTCGCCCCCGTGCGCCTCGAGATCGTCGAGGCGATGCGCATGATCGCGCCCTGCTCGATCGCCGAGATCGCCGCCGCGCTCGACCGGCCGGCCGACACGCTCTACCGCCACATCGACAAGCTCAGGCGCGCGGGGTTCGTCGTCGAGGCCGGCGTCCGCCGCAGCGGACGGCGCTTCGAGCAGGTGTACGACCTCGTGGCCGACGATTTCCGCGTCGGCTTCAAGGAGGTCGCGGGCCGCACCGCGAACAAGGCCTACAACGACACCATGCAGTCGATCCTCAAGATCGCGAGCCGCACCGCGCGCGATTCGGCGGCGGCGAGCGAGCTCGTGGGCATGGGCGACGAGCGCAACATCATCGGCAAGATCGAGCATGCGTGGCTCACGCAGGAGGAGTTCCTCGAGCTGCGCGAGATGATGATGCGGGTGAAGCTCTACATGGACGCGCGCAAGGCCCGCCGCGAGGGTCGGCTCTACCTCGCGGCCGTGATCGCGATGCCGGTCACGCGCAAGCGCGGAGCGAAGCGCAACGGCGTGGACGCGAAGTCCGGCCCGAAGTCCACTCCGAAGTCCGCTCCGAAGTCAGATCCCAAGCCCGCCGCGAGATCCGCCCCGGGTCCCGACGCCGCAACCGCCAGGAAACCTAGGAGAAAGGCAGGTACGAAGTGAAGGCCCTGATCGCAGCAGCTGTCCTCGGCATGGCCGCAGCCGGCGCGTCGCAGGACGCGCTGCCGCAGTGGAGGAAACTCGCGAGCGAGCCCTACAAGGGAAAGCAGGACGACATCTCCTTCGTCACGCCCGAACTCGGCATCTACGGCAACGGCGCAGGCAAGATCTTCAGGACCACCGACGGCGGCGCGTCGTGGGAGCAGGTCTTCGCCAAGCCCGGGACCTTCGTGCGCTGCCTCGCGTTCGTGACCGACAAGGTCGCGGTCATGGGCAACATCGGCCCCGGGTACTTCCCCGGCGTGACCGACGCGACGCCGCTCTACCGCACCGAGGACGGCGGCACGACCTGGAACCCGGTCGCATCGATCGAGGGCGCGCCGGTGGTCGGCCTCTGCGCGTTCGATGTCGTCCAGGTTCCGTTCATCAACGCGGGCAACCTCGACCATCGGCCGCGCATCGTGGGTGTCGGCCGCGTCGGCGGGCCCACGGCGTTCATCTGGTCCGACGACCTCGGCAAGACCTGGAAGCAGGGGAGGATTCCCGACCTCGGCGCCATGGCGTTCGATGTGAAGTTCCTCGATGATCGCCGGGGATTCCTCGCGTCGGCCACGCACGCCGATGTCGCGCAGTCGCACGCGCTCATCCTCGCCACCGAGGACGGCGGCACGACCTGGCGCGAGGTCTACCGGTCGACGCGCCCGTTCGAGACGACATGGAAGTTCAGCTTTCCAACGCAGGAGGTCGGCTACTGCACCGTGCAGTCCTACAACCCCGATCCATCGGCCTCCCAGCGGTTCGTGGCCAAGACGACCGACGGAGGCAGGACCTGGGTGGAGATCCCGCTGGTCGACGACCACAAGGTGCGCGAGTTCGGGATCGCGTTCGTCGATGCCGACCGCGGCTGGGTGGGCGCGATGCCGCGTGGATTCGGTACCACCGACGGCGGAAGGACCTGGACGCCGGCCGACTTCGGGAACGCGGTCAACAAGATCCGCCTCGTGCCGGCGAAGGACGGGGTCGTCGGCTACGCAATCGGCGTTGAAATCCACAAGCTGGTGTTGCCAAGCAGCGCGCCCGCAAAGTGAACCCCCTCCGCGACCTGATCCCATGAACACCATGAACACGCCGCACCGCTCGATTCCGTCGATCTCGACCTTCCGCCGCGCCTCCCGGCGACTGGGCGTCCTGCTGCTGTCGGCCCTGCCCGGACTCGGGCTCGCCGGCTGCATGGCCGGCGCGTTCAAGGCTGAAACCACGCAGTCCTCGTCCGTCGCGGACGGCAAGTCGCTCTTCGTGAGCGCCGAGAACGGCCGCGTCGAGCTGATCAAGGATCCGTCGTCGGCCGAGGTGCGCGTCGAGGCGAAGGTCCGGTGCTCGGGTGCGACGCAGGCCGAGGCCGACGGGCGCCTCGCCCAGTCGAGGCTCGTCGCCGTGCGCGACGAGGCGGGATGCGTGCGCGTGTCGGTCGAGTTTCCCGCGCGCAGCGGCGTCTCGTGGGGTTGGCCGGACGACTCCGCCAGCATCACGGTGCGTGCCGCCGACCTCTCGGGCATCGAGGTGGTGACCTCCAACGGAGCGATCGCCAGCGCCGGTTTCTCCGGCCAGGCCACGCTCGTCACCTCGAACGGCCGCATCTCGGTCGATGGCCACGACGGCCCCGTCACCGCGCGCTCGTCGAACGGCGCGATCGTGGTCTCGGGCGTGCGCTCGCTGTCGGCGCGGACCTCGAACGGCCGCATCGAGGCGGCGCTCGCCGAGGGCGCGGCGGGCGACGTCGAGCTCGATTCGTCGAACGGCGCGGTGTCGCTCGTGCTTCCCGCCTCGTGGAGGGGCGTGGTGACCGCCGAGACGAGCAACGGCTCCATCGACCTGAAGGGCGGCAGCGTCCGCAAGCACGATGGGAGCAAGAGCATGACGGTCGGTGACGCCGCGGGCGCATCGGCCAAGGCCACGATCGAAACCAGCAACGGCCGCGTGCAGGTGCGCGTGGCCGGCGCGACCGACACCAGGAACTGAGCGAATCCGAATGCAGCACGCACACCTCTCGCATGCCTGCCTCTCCATCAGGGGCCTCGTCAAGATCCATCCCGGCCCGGTCTGCGCGCTGCGCGGCGTCGACCTCGAGATCCCCGAGGGCATGTTCGGCCTGCTCGGACCGAACGGCGCCGGCAAGTCGACCTTCATGAACATCGTCGCGGGGCTGATCGAGCCGACCGCGGGCAAGGTGCTGCTCGACGGCACCGATGTCGTCGAGAACCCGCGCTTCATGCGCGAGCGGCTCGGCTACCTGCCGCAGGACTTCGGCTTCTATCCCGACCTCTCGGGCCGCGCGATGCTGGAGTTCCTGCTCAAGATGAAGGGCGTGACCGGGCCGAAGGGCCGCGGGGCGCTCGCCGACGAGCTCCTCGAGCGCGTGAACCTCACCGGCGCCGCCAAGCGCAAGGTCGGCGGCTACTCGGGCGGCATGCGCCAGCGCCTCGGGCTCGCGCAGGCGATCGCGGGCAATCCGCGCGTGCTGATCGTCGACGAACCGACCGCGGGCCTCGATCCCGAGGAGCGCCAGCGCTTCTACCGCCTGCTCGCCGAGATGAGCGCGGGCCGCGTGGTGCTGCTCTCGACGCACATCGTCGACGACGTGTCGACGCTCTGCCCGCGGCTCGCGGTGATCCGCTCGGGCGAGGTGGTGGCCGACACGACGCCGACCGCGGCGCGCAGGGCGGTCGACGGACTCGTGTTCGAGGGCTTCGTCGCCGACCCCGAGCTGCCCGCGTTCTCGAGGGAGCACCGCGTGATCAGCGCGGTGCTCAACGAGGGCCGCAACAACCGCGTGCGCGTGTTCTGCGCCAACGGCCGCAGCGCGCCCGCCGGATTCCAGCGCAGCCAGGGCACGCTCGAGGACGCGTACCTCGTGCTCATGCGCTGCCCGCCCGACGAGGTGCCGCCCGCGCTGTCGCGCGCGGTGCCGTTGGGCGCGATGCCCGCCGCCATCGGGGGTGCGGCGTGATCGCGCGGTTCCTCGCGTTCCCGCTGCTCGACCTCAGGACCTGCTGGAAGCGCCCGCTCAACATCATCATGCTCGCGGTGTTCGGGTTGATGTCGTTCGGCTTCGTGATGGGTGGCGTGCAGGTGAGCACGGGCAGCGCCGACACGGGCGGCGCGAAGGTGTCGATCAACTCGGCGTTCAACCTGGCGTTCGCGGATGTGGCGCTGTTCGCGCTGATCCTGCCGTTCTTCATCGCGGTCGCGTGCGGCATGCCCGTGCTCGGCGACTTCGACCGCCGCATCAACCGGCTGGTCGCCGCGACGCCGATCTCGCATGTCGAGTACGCGTTCTCGCGCTTCCTCGGGGCGTTCGGCGTGCTCGCCGCGATCCTCGCGCTGTGGCTGCTGCTGCAGGTCGGCTTCTACGAGCTGATCCCGCTCGATCCCGCCGAGCGCGTGCGCGGAGACTTCAGCGCGTGGAACTACCTGTTCCCGATGCTGCTGTTCGGGCTGCCGCTGGGGCTGTTCGTCGGCGGCATCTCGATGTACCTCGGCGTGCGCACGCGGCAGCCCGTGCTGGTGTTCGCGCTGCCGGTGGTGATCGTCGTGTCGGGCATCTTCCTGGTGTGGACCTTCAATCCCGAGTGGATGCCGATGTGGGTGAACCGGCTGCTCCAGTGCGTCGATCCCACCGGGTTCCGCTGGTTCGCCCGCACCTTCATCAGCGAGGACCGCGGCGTCGCCTTCTACAACACCGCGCCGCTCGCGCCCGACGCGCTGTTCGCCGCGAGCCGCGTGGCGCTGTGCGCGATCGGCCTCGGCGCCGTGTGGGCGACGGGCCGTCGCCTGGCGCGCACCGAGCACGACGACCTGCGCGTGGGCGAGGTCGAGCGGCTGCTCGCCGAGGCGGGCCGGCTGCACGCGGCGTCGGTGCTCGCCGACCACGCGGCGATCGCCGCGCGCGGCGGACCGCTTGCCTCGACGACGCGCGCGCCCGGCTTCGTGACCGCGACGGTCGACGTCCTCCGCTACGAGACGCGCGCGCTGCTGCGCTCGCCCGGCGTGTGGCTGTTCGGACCGCTGATCCTGATCCAGTCGTGGGCGGCGACCAGCTTCCGCCAGGGGCCGCTCGACACCGAGCTCCTCATGACGACCGGCGCCGCGGCCGCGGGCGCGTTCGACACGCTCACGCTGCTGCTGTGCTTCCTGATCCTCTTCTACACCGTCGAGAGCCTCGTGCGCGAGGAGCGGTGCGGCCTGAGCGGGATCTTCCGCGCGTCGCCCGTGCCGACGGCCGCGGTGCTCGCGGGCAAGGTGCTCGCGAACGCGGCGATGGCGCTCTTCATCATCGGCTGCGCCGCGCTCGCCATCGCGATGGTGCTGGGCAAGCAGATGTTCGACACGGGCATCGCCGTCGAGCTCGATGTGCCCGTCCTCTTCCTGATCCTCGGCGTGCTGCTTGCGCCGACGCTGATCGTGTGGGGCGCGTTCGTGTCGTTCCTGTACGCGGTGCTGCGCAACCGCTTCGTCGTGTACGGCGTCGCGCTCGGCGCGCTCGTCGGCACCGGCTTCGCCACCCAGTTCGGATACATGAACTGGGCGACCAAGTGGCACATGTGGAGCAGCATCCAGTGGAGCGAGCTCGACCGGCTCGCGTTCATGTGGCCGGCGATCGCGGTGAACCGCCTGCTCGTGCTCTCGCTCGCGGCGTTCTTCATCGTGGCCACGCTGTCGCTGTGGCCGCGGCGCCTGCCCGACCTGCGCGCGGTGGCCGACAGCATGAGGCCCGCGGCGTTCCTGCGCGCGTCGATCGTGCCCGTCGTGGCGGCGATTCCCGTGGTGGCGCTCGCGACCTACGCCGGGCTCTCGGTGCGCGGCGGATACGAGGGCGCGCCCGAGCAGGAGGCGCGGAAGGCCTACTGGAAGCGCAACTCGAAGACCTGGGAGGATGTGCCCGTTCCCGCGCTCGACAAGGTCGACGGCGAGGTCAGGCTGTATCCCGAGTCGCGCTCGCTCGAGGTTTCGGCGACCTATGTGCTGCGCAATCCGCACCTCGCGCCGATGGCGGAGGTGCCGATCACGGTCGGCTCGCACTTCACCACCAGCGGCTGGACGGTCGATGGCGTCGCCACCGATCCCGAGAAGAAGGACCAGCCGCTGCCGTCGATCGAGAACCGCAGCGGACTGCATGTGATCACGCCCGCGCGCCCGCTCGCGCGCAACGGGACCGTCACCGTCACCTTCACGATGAAGGGCGAGTTTCCCAAGGGTTGGTCGCGCTCGGGCGGCGGCACGAGCGAGTTCATCCTGCCGTCGGGCGTCGTGCTCACGAGCTTCAGCCCGAGCTTCCTGCCGGTGGTGGGCTTTGCGGAGGGCGTCGGAATCGACGGTGAGAACAGCCGCGACGCACGCGAGTATCCGGTCGATCACTGGAAGCGGCGCGTCGATCCAGCGTTCGGCCCCGCGTGGGCGACGCAGGTTCGGCTCGCGGTCGAGGGACCCGAGGACTGGAAGCTCAATGTCGTCGGCGTCGAGAAGGAGTCGACGGTCGTCGACGGCCGGCGCCGCACCGTGTGGGAGACCGAGCACCCCGTGCGCTTCTTCAACATCGTCGGCGGACCGCTCGAGGAGAAGACCGGCGAGGCCGCGACCGTGTACTACTCCGCGCGCACGCCGCACAACGTCGACACGATGGTGAAGGCGCTGTCGGCCGCGCGCAGGAACTACGGCGCGTGGTTCGGACCGTATCCGTGGGAGAACCTGCGCGTGACGCAGTTCCCCGGGCTCGCGGGCTATGCGCAGGGGTTCCCGGGCAACATCTCGTTCTCCGAGGGGATCGGCTACATGTCGCGTCCCGTCGCGAAGGGCGCCGACGGCTACCTCGAGCAGGAGGGCGCGCTCGACGTCGCCTTCTACATCGTGGCGCACGAGTCGGGCCACCAGTGGTGGGGCAACATCGTCATGCCCGGCAAGGGCCCGGGCGGCAACATCATCAGCGAGGGCCTCGCCGAGTTCAGCGCGATGATGCTCGTCCACCACGAGCTCGGCGAGGAGCAGGCGAAGACGCTCCGCCGCCGCTGGGAGAAGGCCTACACCGAGGGCCGCCGCGCCGACAACGAGCGCTCGATCAACCGCACCGACGGGACGCGGCCGGGCGACACGGTCGTGACCTACAACCGCGCGGGGCTCGTGTTCTGGATGCTGCGCGACCTGATGGGCGAGGAGCAGATGCTCGCCGGCCTGAAGTCGTTCGTCGCGAAGTGGAAGAACGGCGTCGAGACCCCCGAAGGGCTCGATTTTCCGCTCATCGAGGACATGGTCGAGAGCCTGCGGCCGTTCGCGCCCGACGAGGTGGCCTTCGGCCTCTTCGTCGACCAGTGGATCTACGGCACCACGCTGCCCGAGCTCGACATCGCCGATGCGGAGGCCGACGACGCCGATGGCGCGTTCACGACCACCGCGGAGCTTCGCAACACGGGCAAGGGCACGGTGGATGTGACCGTGCGCGCGCTGGGCGAGAACGCGACGCAGTTCGAGGACACGGTCGTGCGCGTGGCCGCGGGCGGCAGCGTGCCGGTCGTGATTCAGTCGGCGTTCAAGCCCGCGAAGCTGGTGGTCGACCCCGAGGTCAGGCTTCTGTTCGCGGGTCGGAAGCGCTGCGAGAAGTCGCTTTGAGCGCGAGCAGTGCTTCCTCGCAGCCGCGCGGATCAGGGACGCCGTAGAACCCGTGCGCGACCGAGCGCGTGCGGCCCTTGGCGCCCCGCACCAGCGACGACGCGAAGATCAGGCTGCCCGTCCCGTCGGGGTGGAGCGTCTTGGAGATCCCGTCGAGATCCTGCGCGCTCCACGACTGGACCTTGAAGGAGCGGCCGCACGCGACCTGCATCGCGCGCTGGTTGGTCACGCAGCACGCGGTGCGCCGCGCCTTGCGGCCGACCCAGAAGGGTGACGAGATCATCGCCACTCCCACCAGCAGGAACGGCAGTCCGAACAGGGGGAACAGCATGAACACGCCGACGGCGACCTTCGAGCCGGCGTCGTCCGACGACTGCATGCCGCCGAACCAGGCGCCGGCCGCCGCCATCGTCATCCAGAACGCCGCGAAGCCGCCGAAGAAGAGGCCGAACAGGGCGATTGGCCACATCTTGCGGCCCATGCGCGACGGCGACGGCATGCCCGCGTACCACAGTTCCTCGCCCTCGCGCAGTTCGTTGCGCACGGCGGCGTCGAGTTCAGGCGTGAGTCCGGCGAGCGTCGACATGGCGCGTCAGCCCTTCTTCACGAAGCAGGTCTTGAGCACCCACACCTGCTTGCCCTCGCGCACCTCGATCTCCTCGGCGCTCGAGGTCGTGCGGATGCCCTTGTAGGTGGTGCCGCGCTTGATCGTGGTCTTGGCGCCCTTCACATCGAGGTCCTTGATCACCACGACCGAATCGCCGTCCTTGAGGACGTTGCCGTTCGAGTCCTTGGTGATGACCGTCCATTCGTCTTCGTCGAAGCTCATGGGCGGAGTGTCGCTGTTTCGGGGCGTGCGCACAAGCGCGCGCAGGCCCGCGGCCGCATCCCGTGCCTGCTCCGCGCGCGGGCGCCCGTCAGGCGCGCATGATCGCCGTGTTGACCTTGCCCTTCACATCGGTGAGGCGGAAGTTGCGGCCGGCGTGCCGGTAGGTCAGGCGCTCGTGGTCGAGGCCGCCGAGGTGCAGCACCGTCGCGTGCCAGTCGTGGATGTCCATGACGCCGTCTACGGCCTCGGCGCCGATGTCGTCGGTCGAGCCGTGGGAGAGGCCGCCCTTGACGCCGCCGCCGGCCATCCACATGGTGAAGCCCTTGGCGTTGTGGTCGCGGCCGTCGCCGTTCTGCGCGTACGGCGTGCGGCCGAACTCGCCGCCCCAGAGGACCAGCGTGTCGTCGAGCATGCCGCGCTGCCTGAGGTCGGCGAGCAGCGCCGCGATCGGCTTGTCGATCTCGCCGCACTGCTTGGCCATCTCGTCGCGGAGGTTGCGGTGGGTGTCCCAGCCGCCGTGGCTGACCTCGATGAAGCGCACGCCCTTCTCGGCGAAGCGGCGCGCGAGCAGGCACTGGCGCGCGAAGTTGTCGGTGGGCTGCTCGCCCACGCCGTACATCTCGAGCGTCTCCTTCTTCTCGTCGGAGAAGTCGACCAGGTCCGGCACCTCGGCCTGCATGCGGAACGCGAGCTCGTAGCTCTCGATCACGCCCTCGAGCTGCGCGTCGTCCTTCTCGCGCTTGAGGCGTTCGCGGTTGAGGCGCTGCACCAGGTCGAGCTGCTCGCGCTGCATGGCGTTGCCGAGGCGCTCGTTGTCGATGTGCGGGATCGCGTCGCCGGAGCCGGCGTTGCGGCCGTTGCCCAGTCGCACCGGGGTCGCCTGGTACGCCGCGGGCAGGAACCCGCTGCCGTAGAGCTGCGAGCCGCCGTTGTCGCCGCGCGGATTGATGGCGATGAAGCCAGGGAGGTTCTCGTTCTCGGTGCCGAGGCCGTACAGCGCCCACGCGCCCATCGAGGGACGCACGAATTGGAACGAGCCCGTGTGCAGCTGGATCGAGGCCTGCGCGTGCGCGGGGATCTCGGCCTTCATGCCGCGCAGCAGGCAGAGCTCGTCGGCCTGCTTCTGCAGGTTGGGGAAGAGGTCGCTGATCCACAGGCCCGACTTGCCGCTCTGGCGGAACTTCCACGGGCTGCCGAGGAGCTTCGAGTTGCCGCGGTAGACGGTGCCGTCGTTGAGCGTGAGCTCGGGCTTGTGGTCGAAGGTGTCGACATGGCTCGGGGCGCCCGCCATGCACAGGAAGATGATGCGCTTGGCGCGCGGCGCAAAGTGGGGTTTGCGCGGGGCGAGCGGGCTGCTGGAGGCGCCGTCGTCATCGCCCCGGCCGTCGCCGAGCAGCGTCGTGAAGCCGTTCGCGCGCGCGGCCATCGCGGCGAACGCGACCGAGCCGAAGCCGCACGCCGCGTAGCGCAGCATGTCGCGGCGGGAGTAGGCGAGGGGAAGACGGTTGCAGCAGAGGTCGCTCATGGGAGGCTCGCGGGTGCGTGGGCGTCGAGAGGGGGCGTAGGAAGGAGTGTCGTCGGGAGGAGGGCGTCGGGGTCGGCGCGGCGTTCGGCGGGCACCGGCACGCGTCAGTCGACGGTGCGGAACTCACCGGACAGGAACAGCGCCTGGCAGAGCGCGCTCCACGCGGTCTGTTCGGCGTCGGGGGCGCGGGACGCCGGCTTCTGCGGGTTGCGCATCGCCTCGAGGCGCTCGCGGGCGCGCTCGCGGATGCGAAGCGCCTCGGGCTCGCGGTTCTGTCCGTTCGCGGCGGCGGCGTCGCGCGCACGGGCCACCCGGCTCCGGCCGCTGGAGCCCGCGGCGGCGGTGCCATCCTTCGCGGTGGCGCGGCCGTCCTTCGCGGCGGCCTTGCGGAAGTCGTCGAGGAAGTCGCGGCACGCCGCGATCTCGCTGGGCGCGGGCGCGCGGCCGAAGGCGATGGCGAAGGCCGCGCGGATGCGCTCGACCTCGGCGTCGCCGGCGGCCATGACGCGGGTGGCGAACATGTCGGCGAGCCGCGTGATCTCGGCGCTGTTCATGAGGAACAGCGCCTGCGTGGGCACGTTGGTCGCGTCGCGGCGGCCGGTCACGAACGCGGGCTCGGCGAAGTCGAACACCTCGAGCGCCTCGGGCACGCGGTCGCGCACGATCGGGAGGTAGACGCTGCGGTGGTTGTCGCCGGTGCCGTCGGTCGATCCGAGGAGGCGCTCCACCGCGGGGCCGCGCGCGGCGCCCTCGACGAACGCGATCGGCGAGCCGAGCCGCGGCGCGCGCACGAGCGCACCCGATGCGGCGAGCATCGAGTCGCGGATCGCCTCGGCCTCGAGGCGCTTCTTGGGCATGCGCCAGAGGTAGGTGCCGTCCGGGTCGATCTCGGCGTCCTTCGCGTCGTACGCGCTCGACATCGCGTAGGCGCGCGAGAGCACGATCTCGCGGATCAGGCGCTTGGTGCTCCATCCGTTGGCGACGAGGCGCGCGGCGAGGTGGTCGAGGAGCTCGGGATGGCTCGGCCGGAGGCCGCTCATGCCGAAGTTGTCCGGGGTCGGCACGAGGCCCTGGCCGAACAGGTGCAGCCAGACGCGGTTGACCCACACGCGCGAGGTGAGCGGGTTGTCGTCGCGGGCGATCCACTGCGCGAGCTCGAGGCGGCCGCTGCCCTTGGCGATGCGCGGGTCGTCGCCGGTCGAGAGCAACTCGACGAATCCGCGGCGGACGACCTCGCCCGGCTTGTCGAGCTCGCCGCGGTCGAGGATGCGGGCGTTGAGCGCGCGGTCGCGGTCGGCCGCACCCATGGCCCGGAGGTTCGCTCCGGTGGGCTCGCCCTCGGGACCGAAGCGCTCGGTGATGCTCTCGAGGTTGCGGGTCGCGCCCTGGGTGGCGCGGGCGCGCACGATCTGCTGCTGGATGTTGGCGGGAAGATCCTCGCCCTTCAGACGCGCGGCGCGGGCCTGCGCGAGGATCTCCTCGCTGCGCTTGGCCTCCTCGGCGGTGCGCAGCTGCGCGGCGGCGAGCAGGCCGCGCTGGTCGCGGCGCATGGCGGGGCCGAGCGGGAGCCCCGATTCGGCGGGCAGCTCGAGCAGGCCGGCGGGATGGTTGTTCTGCTGCGCCTCGAAGGTTCCGTACCGCGTGTCGGTCGAGAGGAAGATCCCGGCGACCGCGTAGTAGTCCTTCTGCGTGATCGGATCGAACTTGTGGTCGTGGCAGCGGGCGCACGCGACGGTGAGGCCGAGCATGCCCTGGGTGGCCGCGTCGAGCTGCTCGTCGGCGAGGTCCATCTGGAACTGCGGCTTGCCGCGCGCGTTGTGGCTCTTGGTGCCGACGGCGAGGTAGCCGGTGGCGACGAGGTTCTCGGCGCGGTCGGCGTCGCTCGCCGCGGGCATCAGGTCGCCGGCGAGCTGCTCGGTGAGGAACAGGTCGTAGGGCTTGTCCTCGTTGAAGGCGTCGATCACGTAGTCGCGGTAGCGCCAGGCGTGCGGGTAGAAGACGTTCGCCTCCTTGCCGCTCGACTCGGCGTAGCGCGCGACATCGAGCCAGTGGCGGCCCCAGCGTTCGCCGAACGCGGGGCTGGCGAGCATGCGGTCGACGGCCTTCGCGAAGGCGTCGGGCGCAGTGTCGGCCTCGAACGCCGCGAGCTCGGCCTCGGAGGGCGGGAGGCCGGTGAGGTCGAGGCTCGCGCGGCGGAGGAGCGTGCGGCGGTCGGTGGGCGCCGCGGGGGTGAGCCCGCGCTCGTCCATCTCGGCGAACACGAACGCGTCGATCGCGGTGCGCGACCACTCGGGGTCGGTCACGGCCGGGGGCGCCGCATCGACGACAGGGCGGTACGCCCAGTGGTTGGTGCGGCCCTCCGCGATGTCGTCCTTCGTCCAACGGTGGGCGGTGCCGGGCGACGCCTCGCCGGGCTTGCCAGCGGCCTTCGCGGGCTTCTCGTCGCGCGGATCGGGCGCGCCCATCGCGACCCACTTCTCGAGGGTGCGGATCTCCTCGTCGGAGATGCGTCCGTCGGGCGGCATCTGGAAGTCGACATCGTGGTAGCGCACGGCGCGCACGAGCAGGCTCGAGTCGAGATCGCCGGGGACCACCGCGGGTCCGCTCCGTCCGCCGCGCCGCGTGGCGTCGCGGGTGTCGAGCCGGAGCCCGGCCTTCGCGAGGTTCGCCGTCCTGGAGTGGCAGCCGTAGCAGTGGGTGATGAGGAGCGGGCGGACCTCGGCCTCGAAGAACTTCACCTCGTCGGCGGTCGGCGCGCGCTCGTCGAAGGAGACGGGGATCTCCCCGGTGTCGACCTTCTCCATCGGCGCGCCGTACTGCGCGTCGATGGGCTTCGCCGGGTCGTCGGCCATCATCTGCGCGGAGGCAATCGGACACAGCCCGAGTGCGACCAACACGGCGGCGACCGACACGGGGGCGACGGCCGCAGGCAGCCCCGCGATGGCGCGCGACGACAGGATGGAGTGGTGGTCGGTCGGCATGGCGGGATGAACGGGATTCGATCGGCTCTATTGCCGATCGGCGCGCCAAATCTAGGTCTTTCGAAGGGATGCGGGGTGGGGTCTGTGCAGGCCAGTGCAGGAAAACGCGGATTCGCGGCTTGCGCGGAGGGGTATTTGGCGGATGCTTCGGGACCGGCCGCTCCTGGCCGACACTGGCCGCCCCTGGCCGACACCGGCCGCTCCTGGCCGACACCGGCCGCTCCTGGCCGCTCCTGGCCGACACCGGCCGCTCCTGGCCGACACTGGCCGACACTGGCCGGCACCTCCCTCCGCGATCGACCTCCATGCACACGCACCCCGCCTTCGCCTCCGCCGCGCCCTGCGCGATCCGCCGTTCCTCGCTGCGGTCCATCCTCGGTCCCGGCCTCCGGGCCTCCGTCGTCGTCGCGGTCGTCGCGGCCGGTGCGGGGCGCTGCCTGGCCCAGGGCGCCGACGCGTGCGCAGACGCGCAGCCGGTCAAGGGCTACGGGGCGGTGGCGTACACCACGGTCGGCGCGACCACCGACGGCGCCGCCGATGTCCTGTGCAACTTCTTCAACGAGCAGAACATCTACAACGACGTCTGGTTCCGCTTCACCGCGCCCGAGACCACGGTCGTCGACATCGGCAACTGCGGCGCAGCGACGCTCGACACCAAGATCGCCGTCTACGGCGGGGCCGACTGCGCCTCGCCGGTGATCGCCTGCGCCGACGACAGCTGCGGCACGCAGACCAAGCTCTCGGTGGCGGTGACGGCGGGGCAGACCTACCTCGTCCGCGTGGGCGCCTACGCGGCGACCGGCTTCGGGGCGGGCACGCTCAGCATCACGCCGTTCACGCCGCTGGCCGACGTCACCGACCCGGCGACCGGCATCCGCTACCTCGCGATCGCCGCGACCACCTGGAGCGGCGCGGAGTCGTTCGCGGTGCAGCTCGGCGGACACCTGGTCTCGATCAACAGCCAGGCCGAGCAGGACTTCGTCTGGTCGACCTTCGGGCAGCTCGGCGGCATCGATCGCCGCGTGTGGATCGGCTTCACCGACAACGGCACCGAGGGCGCGTTCGGCTGGAGCGACGGCTCGCCGGCGAAGTTCACCAACTGGAATCCCGGCGAGCCCAACAACTCGGGCGGCGTCGAGCACTACGCCGAGCTCCTCGGCTCCAACGGCCGCTGGAACGACCTCAACGACGCGGGTGCGGGCTACACCCACATCGCCGTGGTGGAACTGGCCGCGGGTGGCGGCGGCGGCGGTGGTGGCGGCGACCCATGCCCGGCCGACCTCGACAACGACGGCTTCGTCGACGCGGCCGACATCGCGATCCTGCTGAGCTCGTGGGGCAAGGCCGGCGGCGACATCACCGGCGACCAGACCACGAACGCCCAGGACATCGCGGCGCTGCTGAGCTCGTGGGGCGCGTGCCCGTAAGTCCCGCGGGGGATCGGCCGCTCAGAAGTGCGCGCTGCCGAGCCGCGTGAGCTGCGCCTCGCGGAGTTCCGCGATCTCGTCGCGCACACCGGCCTCGGTGCCTCCATCGGAGAGGGCGAAGCCCACGCGCAGCACCTCGGCGTGCGTGACCGTCGCCGGCGGTCGCGACGGGGCGTAGCGGCTGGCGCCGCCCTCGATCCGATGCGCGAGCCCGTGGCGCTCGAACAGAAGGAGCAGTTCGCGCGCGATCGCCGGCGACACGCCGCAGTTGCGGACCAGCGTGTCGACCGAGGCCCCGCGACCGGTCCCGAAGCGCGCGCAGATCGCGCGGTAGCAGCCGATCGACTGCGACGGCTCGAAGAGGTCGGGCGCGGTCACCGCCGCGGCGAGGCTGCGGCCGCCGCGCGAGAGCCCCTGCAGGATCGCCGCCGTCTGCAGCCCGAACAGCACCGCGAGCCACATCAGGTAGACCCACAGCATGAAGAGCGGGACCAGCCCGAGCGAACCGTAGAGCCGGCTGGCCGCGAACGACCCCGCCAGCGAGGCCCCGAGGAAGCGCTTGCCGAGCTCGACGATCGCCGCCGCGACGAGCGCGCCCAGGATCGCGGCCCGCACATCGACCTTGGTGTTGGGCACCGTGGCATACGCCGCGCCGAGCAGCAGCCACAGCGAAACGAACGCGCCGACGGCCGAGAACACGCGCGCGGCGAGCAGTGCCGCGTTGCTGTCGGCGCCCACCAGGTCGGTGAGCGTGGTGAACGCGAACGGAACCGCCGCGAACAGCACCGGTCCTGCGGTGATCACGAACCAGTAGATGAGCACGCGGCGGATCAGCGGCCGGCCCTGCGGCGCCCGGTAGATCGTGTTGAAGCTCGACTCGATGGCGACCATCGTCCACACCGCGCTGAAGACGACCGCGAGCGCGCCGACGAACCCGATCGCCGAGAGGTCGATGTTCGCCGCCTCGCGGGCGAGCGACTCGAGCCATGAGCCCAGCGGCACGCCGGCGGCGTCGGACGCCGCGCCGCTGCCGTCCGCCGGCACCACCTTGACCTCGTGCAGTCCGAGGAGATCGATCGTGCGGTGGACGAGCTCGATGAACCCGTCGCCGAGCAGCGCACGGGTGACGATCGTCGCCACCACGAGAACGGGAAGAAGTCCGAACAGGGTCCTGAACGCGAGGTTCGCCGCCATCGCGGGCGCCTGCGACTGCTGCACCTGCGCGAAGGCGAAGCGCACCGCGATCGCGAGGTCGCGGGTGCGCGGGCGGGGGGCCTCGGTCAGGGTGGTCGGTGCGGCGCCGGCGGGCGAAGCGTTCTCGGGCGATGCGTGCTGTGCCATGGTGGGGGCTCGGTCGGAGGCTCGGGCGGAAGCTCGGGCGGGGCATCGGCCAGCGGTGCACCCCGATGCACCCCGCTGCAATCCGACATTCTCGCCGCGCCGCGCGCCGGGGTGGGGGGGCGCGATCCCGCAGGCGTCATTTCATGATAACTACGCAAGTCCCTTGATCGGCTCGGTTTCCGCGCCATATTCAACCAAGTCCGTTCCTGCGGATCGAGGTGTTCGTCTCGCCTCGCGTGTGTTCTTCCGCGGCCTCGTCCGCCGCTCCTCCCCGGGGTCCCCCATGAACTGCATCCGAAGGTTCGGGCCGCTGCTGTTGGCAGGTGGTCTGTCGCTCGCGGCCGCGCCCATCGCGCTCGCGCAGAGCTTCATCAGCTTCGACCAGGCCGCCAGCACGATGTCGGCGTTCGTCCCGTCGTGCCTCACGACGCGGATCGAGTTCTTCACCGACCCGGTGACCTCCTCGACGCAGGTCGATGTCTTCGGCACCACGGTCAAGATGGACATCGGCTACACGCTCACGCTCGACGCGGTGTCGGGCGTGCCGCTCAGCATCACCGCCGCGCCGCTGACCGACTTCGAGCGCGCCGGCCTGCTGCCGGTCGTGCCGCGCCTGCCGTTCTGCACCGCGACCTACGGGCAGGCCGCGCAGATCGCCGCGACGGCGATGAACCGGTCGCTCAACCGCTTGCGGTTCATCCAGCTGGTCTCGACCAACACGCTGCTGGTCTACTTCACCCGGTTCGACGACCTGGTGAGCGTGAACACCGACGCCATCGCGGGCGTGCGGCTCGCCGACGGGTTCGAGGGCGAGCCGGTCGCGCGCGCGAGCAGTGCGCAGCTTTCGTCGGCGATCGGCTCGGCGCAGCTCGCGCTCGGCGCGCCTTGGACATTCCTGCGCGCGCGCACGATCGCGCAGACGCCGGCGGTCAAGCTCGACATCGTGATGGCCGATCCGGTCAAGGGCACCGCGCGAAATGTGCGCGTGACCCTCGGGGCGCCCAACACCACCGAGGTCTCGCCGCCGTTCATCCCGCGCGGAAACCTCGCGTCCGATCTCGCGAGGCTCAACGCCGCGCGTGCGGCCGGCTTCGTGTCGACGGCCTCCGAGGCGCTCGTGCGGCTCAACGCGAGCGCGACCAACGTGAAGTTCTTCGACTTCCGCTTCCGCGACCTGGCGGGCGCACCGAAGTGGTCGGGCTCGGGCGACTCGCCGAACGTCTACCTGAGCGCCGAGTTCACCATGTTCCTGACCGCGAACGAGCCGGCGCCGTTCGGCTTCGTCTGGGGCCGCCGCGAGTTCTCGCTGCAGTCGTCGGACCTCAACTTCGACGCGCAGATCTCGGGCATGGACCTCGCCGAGATCCTGAACGCGTGGGGCGCCTACTACCCGCCGTACGACCTGAACGAAAGCGGCTCGGTCGACGGCGGCGACCTCGCGGCCATCCTCAACGGCTGGCGCTGACTCCTTCCAGGCAACGACTTGCATTCGCATCGCGGCGCGCGCCGATGGAACCATCCGTCGGCGCGCGCCGTCGTCCTTCACGCGATCTTGACGCCGCGCACACGCCGATCGGCGCGATCCGCACCGCTGTCGAACCATCTCTGAACGATCCGCACACACTCGCGGTCTACTTTTCGCCCTGTCAATCCGACGCATGGCGGCTTCCTTCACGGAAACCCATCGCGAAGCGGAGCGGCAATTCACGTGATGTGAATGAAGCAAGGCTAGTTTCCATCGTGAAGGCGCCCGACTGTGGTCTCGTTGATCGCAGGACTGCGTGCAGCAGGCAGCCGGTCGCCCTCACTCGCGCTCAGAGTTGCATTGAGAAAGACGGATCCCCCCATGAAGAAGAATCTCGCCACTGTCGTTGCGATGGCCGGAGCCACGGTGCTCTCGTCCCACGCGCTCGCCGCCGAAGTGCTCGTCTCGGGCAACATTTCGGCCTCGACCATCTGGACCAAGAACAACACCTACAACCTCCAGGGCCAGGTCTTCGTCCTCCCGGGCGCGACCCTGACCATCGAGCCGGGCACCGTGATCGCCAGCGACTCCGGTGGCTCGCTCGCCATCACCCGCGGCGCGCGCATCAACGCGGTCGGCACCCAGGCCGAGCCGATCATCTTCACCTCGAAGCAGGATGTCGCCACCTGGACCGCCGGCGACCCGAAGACCGGCACCTGGCGCCCGGTGTGCAACGAGTGGGGCAACCTGACGGTCATGGGCCGCGGCTACATCTCCGAGAACGCGGTCGCGGCCAACACCGCCTCCCCGAACGCGGCCAACGTCGCGGCGATGGAAGGCCTCGTCGGCACCAGCCCGACCGACCCGAACGTCCTCTACGGCGGCGGCGACGACCTCGACGACAGCGGCACCCTCGCGTTCTGCTCGTTCCGCTACGGCGGCAAGGTCATCGGCCTCAACAACGAGCTCAACGGCCTCTCGCTCGGCGGCGTCGGCAAGGAGACGATCATCGATCACATGGAGATCATGAACAACGTCGACGACGGCATCGAGATCTGGGGCGGCACCGTCAACCTCCAGTACATCTCGATCTGGAACATCGGCGACGACAGCCTGGACATCGACCAGGGCTGGCGCGGCAAGGTGCAGTTCGGCCTCATCGTCCAGGGCTACTCGGCCAACGCCGCGCAGGGCTCGGGCACCGGCGACAACTGCATCGAGATCGACGGCGCCGAGCAGTCGGACTACCAGCCCGTCACCACCGGCGTCATGTACAACATGACCGTCATCGGCAACAACGGCTCGAACGCGACCGGCTCGAACGGCGGCGACCACGGCATCGCGTACCGCGACAACGCCCGCGTCCAGGTCCGTCAGTCGATCTTCATGGACCTCGGCGAGCGCCTCGTGGCCATCGACAACGTCGACGGCGACGGCGGTGCGGGCTACGGCTTCAACGGCACCCACACCTGGGCGTCGACCTGGACCACCCCGTTCAACATCTACCCGACCGTGAACGCCCCGGCGAACCCGGCCGCCTTCTACCAGGCGCAGACCAACGGCAACCTCAACGAGCTCAAGGACTCGGTGTTCTTCAACAACATCAACACCGCGGCCTACACCGAGGCCGACGCCCGCGGCGTCCGCGCCAAGGGCAACAGCAACGTGACCGCGACCTCGATGCCGATCGCCGGCATCACCCGCGGCCCCGTCGTGAACCCGACCGTCACCCTCGCGGTGAAGCCGGTCATCTCGCTCGACCCCCGCGCCGCGGGTGACGCCCTCAACGCGGCCGGCACGGCCCCGAGCGACGGCTTCTTCTCCCCGGTGACCTACCGTGGCGCCTTCAGCTCCACCGAGAACTGGCTCTGCGGCTGGACCGCGGCCGACGCCTACGGCTACAACGTCGCCCCTCCGGGCGGCTGCGTGATCGGTCAGCCCTGCCCGGCCGACCTCAACGGCGACGGCAGCGTCGGCGCGACCGACCTCGCCGAGATCCTCGGCGGTTGGGGCACCAACGACCCGACCATCGACCTGAACGATGACGGCAGCGTCGGCGCGGCCGACCTCGCCGTGCTCCTCGGCTCGTGGGGCGCCTGCCCGTAAGTGAAGTGAACTGCGCGGGTCCTTCGGCCTGCGAATGAGAGTGTGCATCGCGCCCGTCCCGCGGGAGGCTGGAGTTCAACCTCCGGCCTCCTCGGGCGGGCGCGATGGCGTTTGGGGATCGGCGGGAGAGGCCCGCGGCGCGCGCCCCGCGCGCCCGGAGAGCTCGCGCCCGGAGAGCTCGCGCCCGGAGAGCTCGCGCCCGGAGAACTCGTGCCCGAACACCCGTGCCCGAAGAATGGAACCCGTGCGGTCGTGTCGGGTACGCTCGGCGCCGTAGGAAGTACGCCACGGAAGCAAGCCACGGAAACACGCGACGAAACAACGCGACGGAACCACAGCCATGCACTCGCCTCGCCTCCAGCCCGCCTCGATCCTGCTCGCGCTCGCACTCGCCACTTCGGCGACGGCCTTCGGCGATGACCGCCCGGCCGCGGCGCCCGGCGTTGGCGCCGCGCCCTCGGCCCAGGCCGCCGGCGGTGGTGCAGCCCCGGCCGTGCTTCCGGGCTTCGCCGATCCGCAGGCGCGGCGCGCCATGCTCGAGACGGCGTTCGAGGTCGCCTCGACGATTCCCGCCGAGGGGCAGGCCCGCGACCGTGCGCGCATGCAGGCGATCGCCGCCGAGGCCTTCATCGCGATCGGCGTGCCCGATCGCGCCGCCATGCTCGCCTCGTCGATCGACGGCTGGCGCCGCGGCGAGGTGTTCGCCGCGACCGCGCTCGAGGCCGCGAAGGCGGGCAAGGCCGACGAGGCGCGCATGCTCGCCAAGCGCGCGCTGGGCGTGGTGCCGAAGGTCCTCGACTGGCAGCGCGAGCGGATCAATGTCTCCGTGGCGCGCGTGTACGCGTGGCTCGGCGACGACGGCGAGGCCGCGAAGCTCGAGAAGGGCGTCGGCGAGCCCGAGATGGGCCGCGTGGCCGCGGCGCGCGCCGGCAAGGGAGCGGGGGAGTCCTTCTCGAAGGAGTACTTCGACACCCAGATGGCCGCGCTCGAGGAGTGGATCACGACGAAGAACTTCGACCTGGTGCGCAACTCGATGGAGGTGGCGTTCGAGTTCTACCCGAACTGCCTGGGCGACCCAGAGCGCCGCACGCGCATCGAGGCGCTGATGGCGGCCGCGAACGCCCAGCTCGCCTACGACCTGCGGATCGCGAACCTCACCCGCACGGCCGAGCTGCTCGCGTCGCGCGGCGAGCAGGCCGCGGCGCGCGTCGCCATCGAGAAGGCGGGCGAGGTGCTCGCGTCGAACACCTGGCTCACCGAGGACGCCGTGTACCAGGCGTCCGTGATCGCACGCGCAAAGGTGCGCAACGGCGACGGCGAAGCGGCGCGCAAGGACCTCGAGGCGGCGCTCGCGCGCTACGACGCGGGGCGCACCGGCGTGGTCGACATCTACCGCGCCCGGCCGCTGCGCGCCGTGGCCGCGGCCTACGCCGAACTCAAGGACGCCGACGCCGCGCGGGCGACCTACCTGCGCGCGCTCGAGGACGGGTCGACGAACCCCAACGCCCGTCCCCGCGCCGAGGCGCTGGTGGAGACGCTGGTGTCGATGGCCAGGACCGGCGTCGCCCCCGACGCCGCGGTCGACGCGAAGGTCGCGGCGATCCGCGCCGGGCTCGTGGCGCCGTGGTGACAAGGGCCCGCGATGAAGGTCGCGTCGTGAGGACCAGGCGACGGATGTCGCGCGACGAGGTCTCCGCGACGAAGGCCGCGGTCTGACGGCCGCGGTCTGACGGCCGCGGTCTGACGGCCGAGGCCTGCAGGCCGCGCGGCGGAGTCCTCGCCTGCACCGCGCGCGCGAACGCCCGGCGGGGCGAGCGCCTTCACAATTCCTGAACCCGTCATTCACCCAATCAAAGCGACCGCTTAGCAAAGGGCGTTCGCGCCCCATTTAGGGTGCGCGTCCTGTTTCAGCAGGGCGGCGTTCGCCGCGCGTTCCGACCGCGTTTATCGAGCAACACCATGAGACGACTCGAATTTCTCCGCAGCATGCCGCGACCGGCCGGGGCGCTCGCCCTGACCCTCGCGCTCGGCGCCGCCGGCGCGGCCCTCGCGCCGTTCCAGGCCGCCGGCAACCCGCCCTCGGCGACCCCCGGGACCGCCTCCGAGCCCACGCTCGAGGAGACCCGCATCACCATGGGCAAGTGGATCGAGACCCAGCAGATCATCGGCCGCGAGCGCAACGAGTGGACCCAGGGCAAGGAGATCCTGAAGGGCCGCATCGAGCTCGTCGCCAAGGAGGTCGCGACCCTCGACGAGAAGATCAAGCAGGCGCAGACCAACGTCGCCGAGTCCAAGAAGGGCTACGACGAGCTGATCGCCGAGCGCGAGCAGCTCAAGGCCGCCGCCGCCCAGCTCGTGGCCTCGGTGACCACGATGGAGACCGAGGTCCGCAAGCTCGCGAAGATGCTGCCCGACCCGGTTCGCCAGAAGCTCCAGCCGCTGTTCGCGCGCCTTCCCGAGGACGCGGCGACCACCAAGGTCTCGGTCGCGGAGCGCTTCCAGAACGTGCTCGGCATCCTCAACGAGGTCAACAAGGCCAACAGCGAGATGACGGTGGTGTACGAGGTCCGCGCGCTGCCCGACGGCACCAACGCCGAGGTCCAGTGCATCTATGTCGGCCTCGCGCAGGCGTACTACATCTCGCCCCGCGGCGAGGCCGGCATCGGCCGTCCCACCGCCGACGGCTGGAAGTGGCAGTCGGCGCCCAACGCCGCCAACGGCATCCTCACCGCGCTCGAGATCATCCAAGGCAAGCACGCCCCGGCCTTCGTGCCGCTTCCGGTGAACATCCAATGAACACGATCCACCGCACCATCCGCTCCATGTCCCCGGTGCTCGGGCTTCCGGCGCTCGCCCTCGCGGCGGTCGCCGGCCTCGCCGCGCCGTCGGCCGCGCAGTCGCCCGACCCCGCCGGCGGCAAGGTCCTCACCAAGGTGTCGCAGAGCGCCGACGCGCGCCTCGCCCGCAGCATCGCCGACCTCAACGGCCTGCGCGAGCAGGTCGCCGCCGAGAAGCTCCCGCTCTCGCAGGAGCTGACCGGCCTCGAGGAGCGCGTCACCGAGCTCCGCAAGGACAGCGACCGCATGTCGCGCCTCGTCGATGAGGGCGCCCTTGAGATGGCCAAGATCCGCCAGGAGATCAAGGCCCGCCAGGACGAGCTCTCGTACGTGGGCAACCTGCTCGACGAGTACGCGCGCACCTTCGAGACCAAGGTCAACCCGGTCGAGATGCAGGTCTTCGGCGCGGCCGTCGCCACCGCGAAGGACGCCGTCGAGAACAAGACCCTCACCATGCCGCAGCGCTTCGAGCGCCAGACGACCTTCGTCGACGGCTCGATCCGCCGCGCGTTCGACGCGATCGGCGGGATGCGCTTCGCCGGCGTCGGCGTCGACATGCTCGGCACCGTGGCCGAGGGACAGTTCGCGATGATCGGCCCGGTCGCGCTCTTCCGCGCCTCGAGCGGCAACGCGGGCATCGCGGTCCCGCAGGCCGGCTCCGACAAGCCGCTCATCCGTCCGCTCGAGGGCGCGCTCGAGCCGACCGTCGGCGCGCTCGTCGCGACCGGCGAGGGCACGCTCGCGCTCGACCCGTCGCGTGGCGGCGCCCTCAAGGCGCTGGTCCAGAAGACCAACCTCGTGCACATCTTCATCAAGGGCGGCCCGATCATGTGGCCGATCCTCGTGGCGTCGATCCTCGCCCTCGCGGTGGTGCTCGAGCGCGTGTTCTTCCTCCTCAACGAGCAGCGCAAGCGCGACCGCAAGGCGCTCAACCGCTTCTTCGGCGAGGTCGAGCGCAAGGACCTCAACGCGGCCATCGAGATCTCCCG
>CAMBUI010000005.1 GCA_945870915.1 Candidatus Kuenenia stuttgartensis
GGAAGGTGGGGATGACGTCAAGTCCTCATGGCCCTTATGCCTGGGGCTGCACACGTGCTACAATGGCGGATACAGAACGATGCAAGACCGTAAGGTGGAGCAAATCGCTTAAAGTCCGCCCCAGTTCAGATAGGAGGCTGCAACCCGCCTCCTTGAAGTCGGAATCGCTAGTAATCGCGGATCAGCTACGCCGCGGTGAATATGTTCCTGAGCCTTGTACACACCGCCCGTCAAGTCATGGGAGCTGGCAGCGCCCGAAGCCGCGCAAATTCATGCGTGTCCACGGCGAGGCTGGTGACTGGGACTAAGTCGTAACAAGGTAGCCGTAGGGGAACCTGCGGCTGGATCACCTCCTTTCTAAGGGAATGTACTTAGACACGTCGCCCGGAGAGATCCGGGTCGTGAATCCGTCAAGACAACCTCGCTCCTCAAGAGGGTAACCTCGAGGAATAGTCGCCTGGTGACAGGTGACAAAGGTATCCAACTGCTGCTTGATATACACAACAGCCAGCCTCGCGTTCCTCGCGAGGCTGGTTGTCTTTTTCCAGCGACCGTTTTGGTCGAGCCTTGAGCTTCGAACCAGGCGGGATGTTGGGATGTCCCGGAGCTCGGCAAGCGCTGGTGAGGTCCCACGCACGGTTGGCGGCTCGAGTGGCCCGAGTGACCGAGTGCCTGAGGCGCCCCGGCGACGTACGCGCCCGAGGCGACCTTCGCGAATCGGGTCACGAAGGAACATTGGCGACCCGCACGCGCCGGGACACAGCACGGGGCACCAATCCCACCACGATCGGCCGCAGCGGCAAAAAGCAAAGCGCGAGTCGCTCTTTCGAGCGGCTCGCGCTAGGTAGGACTTTCGCGTCCTACAGATCGGTTCGGATGGGCTCTTCGAGGGGCTGTCCGACCCACTCGCGGCCACTGTCCGGACTTCTTTGCCTCAACGCTGTCCAGGCGTCGAGGCGAGTCCCTGTCTGCCAGCCGATGTCCAGTCGGCGGCAACTGTTCCTGTCGCTGGAGAAGAGAGGTTCGCCCCCCGGTCTCTGCGCAAGCGGAGTCCGATTTCTCATGAACTGATGAAGAAATCGGCTTTCGAGGGTGTCTGGGTTGAACGCCTCCTGAAGGGGCGGTTGCAAATCGGCGAAATCAGGATATCTATATCCGAGATAGGGAAGCGTCGATCCCGGTGGGGATGGGCGCGGGCGCCGAATCCAGCGGAAGCATGGCGTCCTCAATGCGGAAACGCGGATCGGGATTTCACCTTGAGATCGATCCGCACAGTCAGGCAAGGAACACGATGGCTACTCAACTCGAAGCGGTGTCACTCCCGAGCAGCTCCAAGGCCGGAGCGGGTCGGATCGCAGCGGCCGGCGTCCTCGAGCGCTTCAGCTACGACGACAAGGTCGTGCGCTGGTTCATGGGCGCCTCGATGCTGTGGGGCGTGGTCGGCATGCTGGTCGGCGTCATCGTCGCCCTGCAGCTTGCGGATCCCCGGTTCAACCTCAACATGGAGTGGCTGAGCTTCGGGCGGCTTCGCCCGCTGCACACCAACGCGGTGATCTTCGCCTTCGCGGGCAACGCGATCTTCGCGGCGGTCTACTACTCGTCGCAGCGGCTGCTGAAGGCGCGCATGTTCAGCGACATCCTGTCCTGGATGCACTTCTGGGGCTGGCAGTCGATCATCGTGGCCGCCGCGGTCACGCTCCCCCTCGGCATCACGCAGGGCAAGGAGTACGCCGAGCTCGAGTGGCCGATCGACATCGCGGTCGTCTGCGTGTGGGTGGTGTTCGCGGTCAACTTCGTCGGGACGCTGCTGCGCCGCCGCGAGCGGCACCTGTACGTCGCGATCTGGTTCTACATCGCGACGGTGGTGGCGATCGCCGTCCTGTACATCTTCAACAACCTGGTGATGCCGGCCAACTGGACGCGGTCGTACTCGATCTACGCCGGATCGCAGGACGCCTTCATGCAGTGGTGGTACGGGCACAACGCGGTCGCCTTCTTCCTGACGACGCCGTTCCTCGGGCTCATGTACTACTTCCTCCCGAAGGCGGCGGAGCGGCCGGTGTTCTCGTACCGGCTGTCGATCGTGCACTTCTGGAGCCTGGTGTTCCTGTACATCTGGGCCGGCCCGCACCACCTGCACTACACGGCGCTGCCGGAGTGGGCCTCGACCCTCGGGATGCTCTTCAGCGTGATGCTGTGGATGCCGTCCTGGGGCGGCATGCTCAACGGACTGCTCACCCTGCGCGGCGCGTGGAACCGGGTGGCGCAGGATCCGGTGCTGAAGTTCTTCGTGGTGGGCATCACGTTCTACGGCATGTCGACCTTCGAGGGTCCGCTGCTCTCGGTCAAGAGCGTGAACGCGCTGAGCCACTACACCGACTGGACGATCGCGCACGTGCACGCGGGTGCGCTCGGGTGGGTCGGCTTCATGTGCTTCGGCATGTTCTACTGGCTGGCGCCGCGGCTGTTCCAGGCGCCGATCGCGAAGCCCTCGTGGGTCGGCCTCCACTTCTGGACGGCCACGATCGGCATCCTCCTGTACGTGGTCGCGATCTACTGGGCGGGCCTGACGCAGGGCCTCATGTGGCGCGCGTTCGACCAGGACGGCCTGCTGCAGTTCCCCGACTTCGTCGAGACGGTGAACGTGCTGGTCCCGTTCTACTGGATCCGGGTGGTGGGCGGCACGCTCTACCTCGCGGGTGCGGTGCTGATGGGCGCGAACCTCATCCTGACCTGGATGAAGCGGCCGAAGGCGTACGAGGTTCCCGTCTACGAGGCGGCGCGGCTGACGGGTGGCTTCCGCGAGCCGCCGATCCCGGAGTCGGACCTCCCGCCGACCTACGTGCTGCCGGTTGCGCGCAAGCTCGATGTGTTCTCGCAGCTGCGGTGGCACCGCAGGTACGAGGGGCTTCCGATCGTCTTCACGATCCTGGTGGCGGTGGGGGTGGTGGTCGCGAGCCTTGGCGAGATCGTGCCGCTCTTCACCCGCAAGTCGGATGTGGCGCGCATCGCGAGCGTCGAGCCGTACACGCCGCTCGAGCTGGTGGGACGCGACATCTACATCTCCGAGGGCTGCGTGAACTGCCACTCGCAGATGATCCGTCCTCTGCGCGCCGAGACGGAGCGCTACGGCGAGTACTCGAAGCCGGGCGAGTTCGTGTTCGACCATCCGTTCCTCTGGGGATCGCGGCGCATCGGGCCGGACCTCGCGCGCACGGGGCGCAAGATCCCGTCGCCGCTCTGGCACGTGCGGCACATGAACCTCCCGACCGACACGAGCCCGGGCTCGATCATGCCGCCGTACCCGCATCTGCTGGAGAAGCCGCTGGACTTCGCGCAGGCCGCCGACTCGGTGGCGGCGATGAAGGCCGTCGGCGTGCCCTACTCGGATGAAACGCTGGCGCAGGCCGAGGTGCTCGCGCGGAAGCAGGCGGACGAGATCGCGGCGAAGGTCGTCGCCGAGGCGGGCCCGGCGGGCATCGGCGACCGCAAGGTCGTGGCGCTCGTCGCCTACCTGATGCGCATCGGAACCGACCTCGACAAGCCGGTCGCCGCGCCTGCGGCGGACGCGACGAGCGTCGCCAATGCCGGGGTGCCCGATGCCGCGCAGGGAGGTGGCCGGTGATGGGCGCGATCCTCGCGATGTCGTGGCCGGAGCTGTCGCTGATCTTCTTCATGGTCCTCTTCGTCGGAATCGTGCTGCGGCTCGCCCTGTCGCGCACGAAGCGGTGGGAGCAGGACGCACGCATTCCGCTCGACGAGTCGGGCAAGGGAGGTACCAACAATGTCCGCTGAGACCAGCAAGCACGGCGAGGCGAGCCTGCTCGACCACGACTGCGACGGCATCCGCGAGTACGACAACCCGATGCCGTTCTGGTGGTCGGCGATCTTCTGGGCGTCGATCGTCCTGTCGGTGCCGTACTTCGCGTACTACCACGCGGGCGGCGTCGGCAGCACGGTGGCCGAGGAGTACGACACCGAGGTGGGCTCGTTCTACGAGATGCAGGCCGCGAAGCTGGGCGACCTGAAGCCCGACGACGCCACCATCATGGCGCTGTCGGCCGACCGGCAGAAGCTGCTCGCGGGACAGACCATGTTCCGCGCCAACTGCGCGACCTGCCATGCGCCTGACGGAGGCGGCAAGACCGGGCCGAATCTGACGGACGACTTCTACATCAACGTGAAGCGGCCGGAGGATCTCTTCCGCGTGGTGCGCGACGGCGTCGAGGCGAAGGGGATGCCGAAGTGGGGCAAGCGGTTCAGCGAGGTGCAGCTGGTGCTGCTCTCGTCGTACGTGGCGAGCCTTCGCGGTTCGAGCCCGGCGTCGCCGCTGAAGGCCCAGGGCGACCAGGTGGGCGCGTGGACGGTGCCGGTCGCCGCGCCGGAGTCGCCGGCGGAGAAGACCGCGTCGGTCGATCCGACCGTTGCGGACGCCGCGGCAGGTCGGTAGCCGGGACGGCGGAGCGGTGGTCGCGCGCCACGCGCGCGGGAACGGTGTTGCACCATGAGCAGGACGATCGCACTTCCAGTCATCGAACCGGCGCGCGCGGCGCGTGCGGAGCCGGGACCGTTCCTCAAGCCCGAGGGCCGCGTGCTCGCGACCCTCGAGGAGGACGGCCGGCGGCGCTGGCTGCGCCCGAAGCCGAGCCCGGGCGGGTGGTGGAGGAAGCGGCTCGCGGTGGCGTGGGTGCTGATCGCGCTCTACACCGTGATCCCGTGGATCGAGGTGTCGGGCATGCCCATGGTGCTGCTCGACCTCGTGGATCGGAAGTTCGTCTTCTTCGGTGCGGTGTTCCGGCCGACGGAAACGCTGCTCTTCGGGGTGCTGTTCCTCGCGGTGTTCGTCACGGTGTTCCTGCTGACGGCGATCTTCGGCCGGGTCTGGTGCGGATGGGCGTGCCCGCAGACGGTGTACATGGAGTTCGTGTACCGGCCGGTGGAGCGGTTCTTCCTCGGGAAGGCGTATGCGAATCCGAAGGTCTCCGTTTCGCCGTGGAGGCGCGCGGCGATGTACGCCGTGTACCTGGTGGTGTCGGCGCACCTGGCGAACACGCTGCTCGCGTGGTTCGTGGGCGCGGACCGCCTGACCTCGTGGATCTTCACCGGCACGCCCGCGACGCATCCGGTGGCGTTCGCGGTCTTCGCGGCGGTGACGCTGCTGATGATGTTCGACTTCGCGTTCTTCCGCGAGCAGATGTGCTCGCTGGTGTGTCCGTACGGGCGGCTCCAGTCGGCGCTGCTCGACCGCGACTCGCTGATCGTCGGGTACGACCGCCGGCGCGGCGAGCCGAGGGGCAGGCAGGCGGCGAAGGCCGCGGCGCAAGGGTGCGGCGGCGCGTGTGGATGCGACCGGAAGGGTGGGTGCGGCAGCGGCGGCGGGTGCGATGGTGGTGGACACGGGGAGGCTGCGCCGGTGGCCGTGACTGCGCCCGCGGTTGTGGCTGCGCCGGTGGCCATGCCTGCGCTCGAGCCTGCGAGGCGCGCCGACTGCGTCGACTGCCGGATGTGCGTGACGACCTGTCCCGCGGGGATCGACATCCGCGACGGCCTGCAGCTCGAGTGCATCCACTGCACGCAGTGCATCGACGCCTGCGACGCGGTGATGACCAAACTCGGTCGGCCGACCGGGCTCATCCGATGCTCGTCGCAGCGCGCGCTCGAGGCGACGCCGCGGAAGGGTCTGCGCGCGCGGTTGGTCGTCTATCCGACGCTGCTCGCCGGGCTGCTCGTGGCCGCGGCGTACATGATCGCGACCAGACAGGATGCCGCGGTGGCGATCCTTCGCACGCAGGGCACGCCGTACGCGATCAAGGACGCCGGCACGGCGGCGGAGGTCGTCGAGAGCATCGTGCGGCTGCGCATCGACAACCGGACGCGCGGCGCGCTGACCTATGCGGTCGCGGGCGGCGATGGCGTCGAGCTGATCCGCGGCGAGCGGGTCGAGGTGGCGGGCGACGCGAGCCGCGAGATCGACGTGGTGGTGCGCAGTGCGCCGGCGCAGTTCGTGCGCGGGCGGCGCGAGGTCGAGCTGACGGTCGCCGAGGAGGGCGTCCGCGAGGGCGCGTTCCGCGGGGTCGTGCGCGCCGGGGTGATGGGGCCGCTGGTGATCGCGCCGCTCGGTGGTGGCGCGGCCGCTTCGAACGATGGAGGTGCCCGGTGAACACGCTCTCGAGGATGACGGCGAACCGCTGGATGTTCGTGCCTGTCCTGTTGCTGGGGATGACCGTGACGATCGGCACCGTGACGGTGCTGTCGGCGGTGGTCGGGCATCCGCTCGGGATGGAGCCGAACTACGACACCAAGGCCGCGTCGTGGAACGCCGAGCGCGAGCAGCGCGCGCTGAACGAGCGGCTGCGCTGGGTGGTGACGCCCGAGATCAGCTCCGACGGGGCGCGGCGCACGATCGCGCTGCGGATCGAGGACAAGCACGCCGCGCGCATCGAGGCGGGCAGCGTGCAGGTCGAGTGCATCCCGATCCGCGCCGCCGAGCTGCGGCAGCGCGTCGCACTCTCGCGGCAGGGCTCGGGTGAGTTCGCGGGTTCGTTCGAGTCGCCTGTGGGGGGGCAGTGGGAGTTCCGCGTGACGGTGGAGCAGGGCGGACTGCGCTACACCGATGCGTTCCGCCGGTTCCTGACCGGAGTGCGCGGCGGTGGCGCGGCCGCGTCCGCGGCGGAGGAGGCGGCCCATGGTTGAGATCCTGGCGGAGAGCATGGCTGAGACTCTGGCTGAGCCCGTGATCGCCGATGGCGTGATGGCGCTCGCGGGCACCGTGCTCCTGTCGAGCCTGCTCGGCAGCGCCCATTGCGCGGGAATGTGCGGCGGGCTCGCGCTCGCGGCGAGCGGGCCGGTCGGTGGCGGCGCTGCGGGAGACGCGTCGCGCGCGGCGCGGCAGCTCGGGTACCACGGCGGGCGGCTGGTGTCGTACGCGGCGGTCGGGGTGCTCGCGGGCTTGGCGGGCCAGGTGGTCGACGACGCGGGGGTGCTGATCGGCGTGCAGCGGGTCGCGGCGATCGCGGCGGGAACGGTGATCGCGCTGTTCGGCGCGGCGGCGGTGGCGAGGGCGTTCGACATGCCTGTCCCATCTGCGGGGGTTCCGATGCCGCTGGTGCGGATGGCGCAGCGGGTGCATGCATGGACGCTGCGGCTTCCGCCGAGGCATCGCGGGATTCCGATCGGGCTGGCGACCGCCTTGCTGCCCTGCGGATGGCTGTACGCGTTCGCGGCGATCGCGGCGGCGAGCGCGTCGCCGCTGGTCGGCGCGCTCGTGATGGCGGCGTTCTGGCTGGGCACGGTTCCGGCGCTGGTGATCGCCGCGAATGGCGCGCGCATGGCGTTCGCGAGGCTCGGCCGCGCGGCACCGGTGATCGCCGGTCTCGCGATGATGGCGGTCGGCGTGCACGCGGCGGTGTCGCGGAGCGCGGTGGCGGAGGCGGCGATGTCGGAGGTCCGCGCCGTGAAGGCTGCGGGCGCCGGTGCATCGATCGGTGAACTCGCGTGCGAGGCCGAGGCGAGGGCCGGCGAGCTTCCGCTGTGCTGCCGCGAAAAGCAAGATGCCGCGGCGACGGCGGGAAAGGTTGGCGCACCGTGATGGACCATGGCCACGATCGTGGAGTGGGGGGCGGCGCCGAATCGAAGGGGTCTGGATCGCGACATGGACGGGTGGGATCCGTCCCGGCGGTCGCCGGCACGCCGACGGGTGCGGATGGCAACGCGATGACGGTGGACCACGCGTGCGCCCACTGTGGGCTTCCCGTGCCTGGCGTCGAGGCGCGGGCTGGGGATCCGCTCCAGTTCTGCTGCGGAGGATGCCGCGCCGTGCATGGTGCGTTGCATGAGTGCGGACTCGAGCAGTACTACGAGATGCGCGACCGCGAGCGCGCGCGGGGCGAGGGCGGCGACGAGGGCGGCGACGAGCCGGCCCTGGTCACCGGGCGCGGTTTCGAGCATCTCGACGATGCGCGGTTCCTGGCGTCGCACACGACGCAGGATGGTGGGGTGGATGGGACAGGCATGCGTGGGACGGGTCTGGATGGGACAGGCGTGGATGGCACAGGCAAGGATGGGACAGGCATGCGTCGCGTGGAGCTCCGGATCGATGGGCTCCGCTGCGGCGCGTGCATCTGGCTGCTCGAGGCGATGCCGCGGATCGTGCGCGGCGTGGTGGCTGTCCGGATCGACTCGGCGCGCGGGATCGCGCGCATCGTGTGGGACGCGCGTGCGGTGCAGCTCTCGGCGATCGCGCGGAGGTTCGACGCACTTGGGTACCAGCTCCATCCGTTCGGCGATCCCGCGGCGGTGGCGCGCGAGCGCGCGGCGAACCGGGCGTGGATCGTTCGGATGGGCGTGGCCGGCGCGATCGCGAGCAACGCGATGGCGGTGGCGTTCGCGCTCTACGGCGGACTGCTCGCCGACATGGCTGTCCCATTCCGGCTGTTCTTCCAGTGGTGCTCGGTGGCGCTGGCGGTGCTTGCGGTGGCGTGGCCGGGGCGGATCTTCCTGGCGAACGCGGTGGCGGCGCTCCGGGCGCGGACGCCGCACATGGATGTCCCGGTCGCGTTCGGGCTGGTCGCGGCGGTCGTCGCCGGCATCGTCGCGACGGTGTCCGGGACAGGCTCGATCTACTGCGAAAGCGCGGCCATGCTGGTGTTCCTGCTGCTGGTCGGCCGGTTTGTCCAGTACGGACGGCAGCGGCGGGCGCGCGAGCAGGTCGAGCTGCTGCTCGCGATCGTGCCGTCGGTGGCGCGGAAGGTGGTGAGGGAGCCGATCGTGTCCGCAGCGGGAGTGGACGCCGTGGAGGCGACGCGCGATGGGACGCGTGATGGGACAGGCATGTCTCGCCCCAGCGCGACGCGTGATGGGACAGGCATGTCGGGCATGTCGCGTGAACGGATCATCGAAGTGGCGATGGATGCGCTCGAGGCCGGGGACATCGTCGAGATCCCCGCGAACGAGTCGTGTCCGGCCGACGGGCGGCTGGTGACGCCGGCTGCGCACTTCGACCTGTCGCACCTGACGGGCGAGTCGCAGCCGGTGCGGGTCGAGCGGGGCGGTCCGGTGTACGCCGGGTCGCGCGTCCTCGAGTCGCCGGCGCGGATCGAGGTCGCGGTCGCGGGCGGCGAGACGCGCGCGGCGCGGCTGCTGGAACTGGTGCGCGAGGCGGGCGAGCGGCGCGCGCCGATCGTCGAGCTGGCGGACCGCGTGTCGGCCTTCTTCCTTCCGACGATCGTGGTGGCGGCGGCGGTGACGGTCGCGTGGTGGTGGTCGCGCGTCGGCGCGGACGAGGCGATGGCGCGCGCGGTGGCGATGCTCGTCGTGACCTGTCCGTGCGCGCTCGGGCTGGCGACGCCGCTGGCGGTCGTCGCCGGAATCGGTAAGGGTGCGCGGCGCGGCGTGCTGGTCAAGGGCGGGGATGTGCTCGAGCGCGCGGCGAAGGCCGGCACGCTGGTGCTCGACAAGACCGGGACGGTGACCGAGGGCAGGACGCGGGCGATCCGCTGGATCGGATCCGAGTCGGCGCTCGCGGCGGCTGCCGCGGTCGAGATGCACAGCGCGCATCCGATCGCCCGCGCGGTGGTCGAGGCGTTCGGAACGGGTGCGGAGGAAGGAACTTCGGACGCGCAGGACGCCGCCGAGGCGCGCGATGTGCGCGAGCTCCCCGGACTCGGCATCGAGGCGCGGGTGGGTCGGCGCCTGGTGCGGGTGGGAAGCGCGCGGTTCATGCGCGACCGCTCGGCGGTCCTTGGCGAGGCGTTCGGTGCGTTCGCCGACGAATGCAAGGCGTCCGGGCTCGCACCGCTCTTCGTCTCGGTCGAAGGCCGCGTCGAGGCGGTGGTCGCGATCGGCGATCCGATCCGGCCGGATGCGCGCAGCACCGTGTCGCGGCTGCGGCGCGCGGGATGGCGGATCGTGCTCGCGTCGGGCGACGACCCCGTGGTGGCGATGGGGGTCGCGAAGGCGCTGGGCATCGAGGGTCGCGACGCGCACGGAGGGCTTTCGCCCGAGGAGAAGCTCGCGTTCGTGCAGCGCGGCGACTTCGCGCGGCCGGTGGTGATGGTCGGCGACGGTGTCAACGACCTCGCCGCGCTGGCGGCGGCGGATGTCGGCGTCGCGGTGCGCAATGGCGCGCAGGCGTCGCACCATGTGGCGGATGTGTGCCTCGCCGCGCGGGGATTGCGTCCGCTCGAGCGCTTCCTCGTCGGGGCGCGGAGCACGATGGGCGCGATCAGGATCAACCTCGCCGTGTCGGTGCTCTACAACGCGGCGGGCGGGGTGCTGGCGTTCGCGGGGCTCGTGAACCCTCTGGTGGCGGCGATCCTGATGCCGTTGAGCGGACTGACGGTGCTCGTGCTTGCGCTGCGGATCCCGTCGTTCGAACTGCCTGAGATGGATGGGCTCTCCGCGACCGATCCGGCGGCGGGGAGCACCGCGCGAAAGGAGCGACGCTGATGGAACTCGTGTTCGTGGCCCTTCCGGTGGCGCTGCTCGTGGGCGGGGCGGCACTTGCCGCGTTCGTGTGGGCGGCGCGCGACGACCAGTTCGAGGATCTCGATACCCCGCCCAAGCGGGCGATATTCGACGATGTCGAGGTGCGCCCGGCGCGCCCGGCGAGGGACGGCGACGAACGCGGCACGAAGCCGCTCGACGGGCGCTGATCCACGGGGAGGGGCCTGTTGGGAGAGCCCGATGGGAGGCTTGGTGGGACAGGCATGCACGGGGCCACATGCAGGGGGCCCGATGGGACGGGCGTGCACCGGTCGCATCGCGCCGAGCCGTCGAAGGAAACGCGGGCGCGCGGTGTTCACCCCTCGTGCGCCGGGCGCGGCGCGAGCTGGACGCTGCGAGGCGCACCGCACTGCACGGCACGCCGTGCCGCCGTACCATCCGACCCGTCGTTCGGACGCCGACTGGACAGTCCGAGACGCCACTCCGAACACGCCGATCCGGCCACACCTCTCCGACTCCAGCGAAGGAGAATCCGCGATGAGCACCTCCATGACTGCATTCCCGCTTCAGCACGCCGGCACGCCCGTCGGCACCGCCGACATCGACAACCTCGCCATCAACACCATCCGCACGCTGTCGATGGACGCCGTGCAGGCGGCGGACTCGGGCCACCCGGGCACGCCGATGGCGCTGGCGCCGGTCGCGTATGCGCTGTGGCAGGACGTCATGCGCTACGACCCCGCGAATGCGCAGTGGCCGAATCGCGATCGCTTCGTGCTGTCGAACGGCCACTCGTCGATGCTGCTGTACTCGATGCTCCATCTCGCGGGCGTCAAGCGGCTGGATCACGAAGGTCGCGCGACGGGCGAGCTCGCGGTGCCGCTCGAGGACATCAAGCGATTCCGCCAGCTGGGCTCGCTGTGCCCGGGGCATCCCGAGTCGCATCTCACGACGGGCGTCGAGACGACGACCGGTCCGCTGGGCCAGGGCCTCGCGACGAGCGTTGGCATGGCGATCGCGTCGAAGTGGCTTGGCGCGCGCTACAACCGGCCGGGCTATCCGCTGTTCGACTTCCGCGCGTGGTCGATCTGCGGCGACGGCTGCCTGATGGAAGGCATCTCGGGCGAGGCCGCGTCGCTCGCGGGCCATCTCGGGCTGTCGAACCTGTGCTGGATCTACGACAACAACCAGATCACGATCGAGGGCAAGACGAGCCTCGCGTACTCCGACGACGTCGCCGCGCGCTTCGCGGGCTACGGCTGGAACGTGCTGCGCGTCGGTGACGCCAACGACCTCAAGCAGCTCGTGCGCGCGTACGAGACGGCGAAGCGCTCGACCGATCGGCCGACGATGATCATCGTCGACAGCCACATCGGCTACGGCTCGCCCAGGAAGCAGGGCACCGCGAGCGCGCACGGCGAGCCGCTGGGCGAGGACGAGATCAAGGCGACCAAGCGCGGCTACGGCTGGCCGGAGGACGCGAAGTTCCTCGTGCCCGACGGCGTGCGCGAGCGGTTCAACGAGAAGCTCGGCGCGCGCGGCGCGGCCGACGGCGCGGAGTGGAACGCGCGGTTCGAGGCGTACGCGAAGGCGTATCCGTGGCTCGCCGAGGAGGTGCGGACGATGCTCGCGCGCGGGCTTCCCGAAGGCTGGGACAAGGATCTCAAGCCGTTCCCCGCCGATGCGAAGGGCAACGCGAGCCGCAACACGTCGGGGCAGGTGCTCAACCAGATCGCGAGGAACGTGCCGTGGATGATCGGCGGTTCCGCCGATCTCGCGCCGAGCACGAAGACGCTGCTCACGTTCGACGGCGCGGGCAGCTTCCAGAAGGACGCGTGGGGGGGCCGCAACATGCACTTCGGCATCCGCGAGCATGCGATGGCCGCGATCTGCAACGGCATGACGCTGTCGGGACTGCGCGCGTACGGCGCGGGGTTCCTCATCTTCAGCGACTACGCGCGCGGCGGCATCCGCCTGAGCGCGGTCATGGAGCTGCCGGTGATGCACATCTTCACGCACGACTCGATCTACGTCGGCGAGGACGGTCCGACGCATCAGCCGATCGAGCAGCTCGTCGGCCTGCGGTCGGTGCCGGGCATGCGCGTGTTCCGTCCGTGCGACGCGAACGAGGTCGTCGAGTGCTGGCGCTCGGTGATGACGCAGACCCATCATCCCGCGGCGTTCGCGCTCACGCGGCAGAATCTCCCGACGCTCGACCGCGCGAAGTTCGCGTCGGCCGAGGGCTGCGCGCGCGGCGCGTACACGCTGAGCGATTGCGAGGGCGGCGCGCCCGACGTGCTGCTGATCGGATCGGGCAGCGAGGTGCACCTCTGCGTTGCGGCGCAGGAAATCCTCGCGAAGGAAGGCGTCCGCGCGCGCGTCGTCTCGATGCCGTGCACGGCGCTGTTCGACGCGCAGGACGAGGCGTACCGCATGGGCGTGCTGCCGAACGCGGTGCGCGCGCGCGTGACGTGCGAGGCCGCGAGCACCATCGGCTGGGACCGCTACGCTGGCCTCGACGGCGAGTGCGTGGGCATGACCGGCTTCGGCGCGAGCGCGCCGGCGAAGGATGTCGCGGCGCACTTCGGCTTCACGCCCGAGCGCGTGGCCGATGCGGCGCGCAGGAGCCTTGCGCGCGTGCGCGGCACGGTCGCCGCGGCGCATGGCGGAGGTGCGCAGTGAAGGTCGGCGTCGCGAGCGATCACGCGGGCTTCGCGCTGAAGGAAGCGATGAAGTCGGAGATCGAGGCCGCGGGTCACGCCGTGGTCGATCTCGGCACGCATTCGACCGACAGCGTCGACTATCCCGATTTCGCCGAGAAGCTCGGGCTTGCGGTCGTGCGCGGCGATGTCGCGCGCGGCGTGCTGTTCTGCGGCTCGGGCATCGGCGCGAGCGTGGCGGCGAACAAGATCCCAGGTGTGCGCGCGGGCAACTGCAGCGACACCTACTCGGCGCACCAGGGCGTCGAGCACGACGCGATGAACATCCTCGTCCTCGGCGGCCGCACGGTCGGCGCCGCGGTCGCGAGCGAGATGGTGCGCGCGTATCTCGCGGCCGAGTACACGCACGAGGCGCGGCATGAGAAGCGGCTTGCGAAGGTGATGGCGATCGAGGCGCGGTACGCGGGGCAGTCGGGCGCGGCCGCGCGCTGACATGCCGCAGGTGTCCGTGCGGCGCGGCCGTGGCGTTGGGCGCGGCGTCGTCCGCAGCTCGGGCCCGGCGCCGGCGAAGCCTGTTGAAGCGGGATGCATCGAGATGGAACGAAACAGGCGAGCCATGCGGCTCGCCTGCTTCGTTGATGCGGTTGTCGGTTGCGATCCGACGCGGGGTCGGCTCACTTGCCGGCGGGCTTGACCGCGGGCGCGGCCGGGGCTGCCGGAGCGGCGCCGGCTTCCTTGATCTCGAGCAGCTCGACATCGAAGATCAGCGTGGCCTTGGGCGGGATCGGTCCGCGTCCGCGCTCGCCGTAGGCGAGGTTGAACGGGATCACGAGCTTGCGCTTGCCGCCGATCTTCATGCCGCCGACGCCCTCGGTCCAGCCGGGGATCACGCCGCCGAGCGGGAACTCGGCCGGCTGGCCGCGGTCGACGCTCGAGTCGAACTTGGTGCCGTCGGTGAGCCAGCCGGTGTAGTGGACCTTCACGGTGGCGCTCGGTCCGCTCGGGGCGG
Organism: Candidatus Kuenenia stuttgartensis; assembly: GCA_945870915.1. Lineage (GTDB taxonomy): Bacteria > Planctomycetota > Phycisphaerae > Phycisphaerales > SM1A02 > QWPT01. The sequence goes on from CAMBUI010000005.1 coordinate 14,113, forward strand.
CGCCGGTGCCCTCGACGAGGTCGAAGAACTTGAGGCCGCTCGGAAGATCGGTGAGCTCGCCGGCCATCGCGGCACCGGGGAAGCGCGGCTTCTCGGTGTCGCTCACGATCGTGCCGTCGGTGGCGTTGATCACGACCTCGAAGGCCTTCGCGCCGCCGTAGACCATGACCTTGGCGACCGCGGGCTCGGCGAGGTAGTCGAAGGTCGCCCAGCGGATCACGCCGTCGTGCTTCTTGCCGGCGATCTCCATCGCGGACTGGATGGTGAGGGTCGGCGCGGTGGCCGCGCCGGTGGCGCCGTCGACGATCACCTTGCGGGCGATGCCGCCGGACGCGACGGTGATCTCGTACTTGAGCGCGTCGGCGAGCATGGCGCGCGCGTCGATCGCGGTGCCGTTGGCGGCCTTCTCGGCGGTGGCGATCGCCTGGCCGAGCGAGACCTTGCTCGCGGTGAGGGTCTGCTCGACCTCGGCGGGATCGGAGGGAATCGTGGTGTAGTCGGTCTGTGCTTCGGCGGTCATGGTGGGTGCGAGGCCGCAGAGCGCGGCGAGGAAGGACGCGGCGAGGACGGACCCGGCCAGGAAGGACTTCGTGTTGCTGAACTTCGACATGGGTAGAGCTCCAGAGGTAGGGCGCGGATGCTAGCATCGGCGGCGGACAGGCTCTGCCCGCTTCCCGGGTTTCGCCGCGCGGATGCGGCGGCGGGGTCGGTCGGGCGAATCGAACGGACACACTGCGGGAGGCGCGGACATGAAGTCGGACATGAAGTCGGGCAGCCGTTTGTGCACGGAGTCGGACGGGTCGCGGGGCGCCTCGCGCGTCGGCGCGATCGTGGCCGTCGCGGCGCTGGTCGCGGGAGGCTTCGGCCTCGCGGGCTGCGAGCAGGAGCCGGTCGACGAGCCGCGCGGCGGTGGTTATGTGGCCGAGACGCCCAGGAAGGCCGAGTCGTCGGCCGCCACGGGCGAGGGCGAGCCCGCCGCCAAGTCGACCCTCGGCAAGGCCAAGCAGGCAGCCGAGAAGGTCATCAACGAGGACGTCGCCGAGTACAACAAGAAGCTCGAGCAGGCGGCCGACGATGTCTACAAGAAGGGCAAGTAGCGTTCGGGAATGGACTTGCGATCGAGGTCCCGTGCAGGATCGGCCAGGGAGCCGCCGATCCGCCTTTCTCCGGCGTGGGAGCGCGCGGGCTGAATCCGCGCGGCACGGGTCGGCGATTCCCTCGGGCACATGATTGCTCCGCAGAACGCGCTCCACCTCGCAGGACACGGGTACGGGACCGAACCCGACGGCCACAGCCTTCAGAATGGCTGCGGCACGACCCACGCTTCTTCCCACGCTTCCTCCCACGCCTGCCACTGCGCGCACGACGATGATTCATCGGACAGTGCCGCGGATCACGAGCGCGCGATGCACGCGGCGGTTTCCCCGGCCGCGGCGATGCGGGCGGGTGCGGCCCTCCCGGTCGACCAGGCGCGGATCGCCCGCGCGGTGCGCGAGATCCTCTTCGCCGTCGGCGAGGATCCGGATCGCGACGGGCTGCTCGAGACCCCGAAGCGCGTCGCCAAGGCCTACGCCGAGATGTTCCGCGGTCTCGCTGAGGACGCGGGCACGCACCTCGCGCGCACCTTCGAGCAGGCGTCCGGCGAGCTGATCACCGTCACCAACATCAATTTCTTCTCGGTGTGCGAGCACCACCTGCTGCCGTTCCACGGCCAGGCGCATGTGGCCTACCTGCCGAAGCACGGCCGCGTGGTGGGGCTGTCGAAGCTCGCGCGCACCGTCGAGGTCTTCGCCCGCCGTCCGCAGCTCCAGGAGCGGCTCACCGACCAGATCGCCGACGCGCTGGTCGAGCACCTCGATGCCGCCGGCGTCGTGGTGATGGTCGAGGGCGAGCACATGTGCATGAAGATGCGCGGCGTGAAGTCGCACGATGCGCGCATGACGACATTCGCCCGCCGTGGCATCCACCGCCACGACGAGGCCCGCGGTCAGGCCGCGCTGCAGCTGGTGCGCGACCTCGCGCACCGCGCGCGCGCGTGACGCCGCGAAACGGTTGACACCTACGGGACGGCGCCCTGTGCAAGCAGGGCGTTGTCCTTTCTGGGCGCCCGCAGCTGCGGCTGCTCGCTTTGGTGCCGATCACGCTATGTGAGGCCCGAGCGCGCGAATCACGCCAGAGGGAGCCGCCGCAGCGGCGACCGCTCCGACCACGCAAGCAGCCGCAGCTGCGAGCGATCAAGCTCCGTCCGGATTCAGCGCCTTCAAATCGTCGACCACGAAGAGCCCGTCCTTGCGGATGACCTCGCCGTCGAAGCTGATCGTTCCGCCGCCGAACTCGGCGCGCTGGATGCACACGAGGTCCCAGTGGATCTCGCTGCGGTTGTGGTTCTCGGTGGTCTCGTAGCAGCGGCCGGGCGTGAAGTGGAACGACCCCGCGACCTTCTCGTCGAAGAGGATGTCCTTCATCGCGTGGGTGATGTGCGGGTTGAAGCCGATGGCGAACTCGCCGATGTAGCGCGCGCCCTCGTCGGTGTCGAGGATCTCGTTGAGCTTCCTGCTGTCGCCCTGGCAGGTGGCCTCGACGATCTTGCCGTTCCTGAATACGAAGCGGATGTTCTCGAAGCTCTGGCCGTTGTAGACGGTGGGGGTGTTGTACTGGAGCACGCCGTTGACGCTGTCGCGCACGGGCGCGGTGAAGCACTCGCCGTCGGGGATGTTGTACTCGCCGCAGCAGGGGACCACGCCGATGCCCTTGATCGAGAAGGTGAGGTCGGTCTCGCCCGGGCCCTTGATGTGGACCTTGTCGGTGCGCTGCATGCGCGCCTTGAGCGGTGCGCACGCGGCGTCCATCCTGGCGTAGTCGATGCAGCAGACCTTGAAGTAGAAGTCCTCGAACTCCTCGGTGCTCTTGCCGGCGAGCTGCGCCATCGAGGGGCTCGGCCAGCGCAGCACGCACCACTTGGTGTGGTTGACGCGCTGCTCGAAGTGCACGGGCTTGGAGTAGGTGCGCGCCGCGAGCTTCATCTGCTCGCCGGGCACGATCGACTGCTCGCTCACGTTGTGGCCGCCGCGGAGGCCGATGTAGGCCTGCATCTGCTTCATGCGGTGGAGGTCGTTGTCGGCCCACACCTGCAGGCCCTTCTCCTCGCCGCGGTAGAGCTCCGACATGATGCGCGCCGAGCGCTCGGCCACATGGGCGTGGGCGCCGACCTCGCGCACCGCGCGCACGAGGGCGATCGTCATCTCGACGGGGATGTCGAAGGCCTCGATGAGGACATGCTCGTCCTTCTTGAGCTTGGTCGAGTGGCGGACGAGGAGGTCGGCGAGCTTCGTGTAGCGCGGGTCCATGGACTGCTCCGTGAGGCGGGGTTTCCGTGAAGGTCGGCGAGTCTAGTGGAGAAGCGCGCGCACCGCAGCGACGGTGACATCGCGGACGGTGGGCACGATGAGGTCGGCGTCGCGCTGGCGCTCGGGCGTGTGGCCCTTGGAGGTGATGGCGATGCACTTCATGCCGGCGGCCTTCGCCGCGGTGATTCCTGCGGGCGCGTCCTCGAAGACGACGCAGCGGGCGGGATCGACGCCCACCTTGGATGCGGCGAGCAGGAAGCACTCGGGGTCGGGCTTCGAACGCTTCACATCGCGGCCGGTGACGACGGCGTCGAAGGCGGCGACGAGCTCGAGGCCGTCGATCGCGCGCTGCACATTCAGCGGCGGGCCCGACGAGCCGACGGCGGTGCGGAAGCCGGCGGCGCGCAGCGACGCGACGAGCTCGCGCGCGCCGTCCATGATCGGGAAGCGGACCGCGACGATCTCGCGGTAGGCGGCCTCCTTCTCGTGGTCAAGCGCGGCGATCTCGTCGGGCGTGAGCTGGCCGCGGCCCGCGCGCAGCCAGCACTCGCGCAGGAGATCCTCGTTGCGGCGGCCGAAGTGGGAGTAGTAGTCGTCGACGGTGACCGCGACGCCGTGGCGCGCGCTGATGAGGCGCCAGGCCTCGAAGTGGGCGTCGTAGCTGTCGACGAGGGTTCCGTCGAGGTCGAAGATGGCGGCGTGCATGGGGGTGGCGCGGGGGGGCGGGCGTTGGAACGGGCGTTGGGTCGGGGCGTGGACGGGGTGGCTAGGCGTGGCGGGCAGTGAGGGCCGCTGCGGCGCGGATCGCGTCGGCGGCGCGGTCGATGTCGGCGCCCGACACATCGAGGTGCGTGACCATGCGCACGCGACCGGGGCCCATGCCGATCGCCGCGACCCCGTGCTGCGCGAGGCGCGCGCAGAACTCCTGCGCCGTGCCGAGGCGGGCGTCGATGGTGAAGAACACCATGTTGGTGGGCACCGTGGCGGGCGTGCCCTCGAGGACGAGGCCGTCGGTCGCGGCGATGATGGCGGCGAGGCGGCGCGCGTTGGCGTGGTCGTCGGCGAGCCGCGCGACATGGTGGTCGAGCGCGTGGATCGCCGCCGCGGCGAGCAGGCCCGACTGGCGCATCGCGCCGCCGAACATCTTGCGGAAGCGCCGCGCGCGGGCGATGAGCTTCGCGCTGCCGGCGAGGGCGCTGCCGACCGGCGCGCCGAGGCCCTTCGAGAAGCAGAGCGAGACGGTGTCGGCGTGGCCCGTGAAGGCGGTCGGCGCGACCCCGAGGGCGACGCAGGCGTTCATCAGGCGCGCGCCGTCGATGTGGACATGCAGGCCGCACTCGCGTCCGGCGGCGGCGACGGCCTCGAACTGGGCGACGGGCCAGACGGTGCCGCCGCCCTTGTTGTGGGTGTTCTCGAGGAGCAGCATGCGCGAGAGCGGGTTGTGCTGGTCGCGGTGGCGGATGGCGGCGCGGACCTGATGCGCCTCGAAGAGGCCGCCGGGTCCGTCGAGCGGGCTCACCATGCACCCGGCGAGGGCCGCGGGCGCGCCGGTCTCGTAGTGGATGATGTGGCTGTCCCGGTGGGCGATGATCTCGTCGCCCGGCTCGCAGACCGACCGGATGGCGAGCTGGTTGGCCATGGTGCCCGACGGGACATACAGGGCGGCCTCCTTCCCGAGGAGGGCGGCGACCTTCGCCTCGAGGGCCTGGACGGTCGGCTCGTCGCCGAGGACATCGTCGCCGAGGGGGGCGGCCATCATGGCGGCCTTCATGGCGGGGGTCGGGCGGGTCACGGTGTCGCTGCGGAGATCGATCATGCGGGGCGCGATGGTACGGGCGGCGGGCGGGGCGAAAGGTGGTGGGGTGGGGGTGATTCTCCGAACGGGGGCGTGCATGCCTGTCCCGTACGCCCGTGCATGCCTGTCCCGTACGCCCGGCCGGGTACGCCGGCCCGTGCGCCGTGCATGCCTGTCCCGTACCGCGTTCGTCTGCCGGTCGCGTCGGTCGCGGTCGTGCATGCCTGTCCCGTTCGGCGCGTTCGGTGCGGGTGCATGCCTGTCCTGTTCGGCGCTGCAGCGCGTGTCCGAGAATGCCGATGTACGAGCCGTGACGAAGGTCCTCGCCCATTCGATGCTCGCGATGTCGCTGGCGGTGGTTGCCGTGGGGGCGCCTGCCGCGGTCTGTCCGATCGCCGGCGCGCAGCCCCAAGGCCGGGGTGATGGCCAGCCGCCCGCGCCGCGGGACGGGTGGAATGTCACGCCGCGTCGGCTCGTGGCCCGCTTCGACTTCGAGGAGAGCGCCCAGTTCAATCCCGGCGTGCCGGTCGGCTTCGATCCGCCGCCGGATCCGACCGCGATCGGCTACTCGCCGTTCGGGACAGTCACGATCGCGGAGGGCATCGGCCGCGCCGACGACGGAAAGGGCTACGCCGTGCGCTTCGAGCTCGACGGCGGCTCGATGGTGCGGTTCCGGTCGGTTCCGCTCGAGGGCATCTCGGTGGGCGCCGACCTGCTGCTGCGCACCTGGATCCGCACCGAGGGCCTGCGGCACGCGGCCGTGCGGGTCAGCCTGCGGTTCATGAAGGGCGACGACCAGGCGGTCGCGGGCATCTACGCGTCGGACCTGATCCGCGCCGAGACCGAGTGGCGCCAGCTGGAGGTGCAGCCGCCGCCGGTGCCGGCCGAGGCGAAGTCGCTGCAGATCTGGCTCGAGGTCGTCCAGCCGGGGCTCCAGAACGGCGTCGACGGCGACCGGTTCGAGGTCGCGAAGAACGATGTGAAGGGACGGGCATACTTCGACGACATCGAGGTGTGGCAGATGCCGTCGGTGCGGTTCGAGCCCGAGGCGCTCGGCATCGTGGCGCCGGCGGGCGAGGCCCGGCTGCGCGTCCGGTGCGACGATCCGATGGTCAAGGCGTCGACGGTCGATGTCCGCGTGCGCGGTGCGTCGGGCGAGACGGTCTTCGAGAAGCAGCTGACGGTGCCCGCCGACCGCGAGGTCGTGCTCGGGGTGCCCGGGCTGCCGACCGGGTGGTACGAGGCCGAGGCGAGGTTCTCCCATGGCCGGAGCGAGATCGCGCGTCGCCTGGCGCGCTTCGCGGTGCTGCCGGACGATCCGTTCGAGCCCGACCAGCCGCCGCGGTTCGGCGTGTCGCTCGGCGCGGTCGACATGCCGATCGAGCCGGTGATGGACCTCGCGCGCAGCGCCTTCGTGGTGCTGCCGGTGTGGAGTGCGGCGACCGAGACCCGTGATCCGACGGCCGAGATCGAGCGCCTGCGGCCGCTGGTCGGGCGGCTGCTCGACCGGCGGGTGGAGCCGATGTTCCGCATCGGCGCGGTGCCGGCGCGGCTGGCGAACGCGGTGCGGATCGAGAGCGACGATGCGCTCGGCCTGTTCGCGCTCGAGGAGTCGCGGTGGCGTCCGGCGCTGGAGCCGTGGCTGCTCGCCTTCGGCCAGCGGGTGGACCAGTGGCTGATCGGCTCGCAGCCGGTCGACGGCGGCCGTCCGGACCTCGCGACGCGGCTGTCCGGGATCGCGCGCACGATGGGAAGCGCCGTGGCGGGTCCGCTCGTGACTGTCCCATGGGCGCCCGAGGAACCGGTCCCGGCGGATCTCGCCGCGGCGGTCGAGCGGGAGCGGCATGTGCTCGAGTTCGTGGCCGATCCGGCGTGGCGCGAGGGCGGTGCCGAGGTCTACGAGGGATTCGCGGCAGGTGCGCGCGGGATGGTGCGGATCGTTCCGCTGCCCGCGGGGCTCGTCGATGATGGGGAGCGTGCGATCGACCTCGCGCTGCGCGCGATCGACGCGTGGCGCGCGGGGTTCGACGCGGTGTCGGTCGAGGTGCGCGAGGAGTCGCTGCCGCCGGTGCCGGGCCCTGCGCTCGAGCTCGCGGCGTGGCGCCAGATCTCGACGCGGCTGTGCGGTCGGCGGTTCGTGGCCGACATTCCCGTCGCCGAGGGCGTGCGCGCGGTCCTTGCCGACGGCGCGCGCGGTCCCGCGCTGGTCCTGTGGAGCGACGCGGGCGAGCGCGAGGTGGCGGTCGATGTCGACCTCGGGACCCAGCCTGTGCGGGCGACCGACCTCTGGGGCCGGTCGCGCGTGCTGCCGCCGACGACGCGCGGGCATGCGCTGCGCGTCGGACGCGAGCCGCTGTTCGTCGAGGGCGTGAGCCGCGAGATGTGCCTGCTGCGCACGGGTTTCCGCGTGGATCCCGTGTTCGCCGAGAGCCGGCGTGCGCCGCAGGAGGGCGTGCTGGTGCTCGCGAATCCGTGGACGCGCACGCTCGCGGGGACGCTGGCCGTGCTCGGGCCCGCGGCGCTCGAGATCTCGCCGAAGACGCACCGGTTCGACATCGCGCCGGGAGGCGAGGTGCGGATACCCGTGAGCTTCAGCGTGCCGCGGAGCACGGAGGCGGGGGCGATCCCGATCGAGGTCGAGGTGTCGGGCACGGCCGATGAGCCGTTCCGCGCGCGGCTGTCGAGCCCGCTCGAGGTCGGCTACCGCAAGGCGGTGGTCGATCCGTCGTGGCGCCTCGCGCGCTCGATCGAGAGCGGGGCGATCGACCTCGTGCTCACGCTCCGCGTCACCAACGTGTCGGATGCGCCGATCGATGTCGAGGCGTTCGCGGGTGCGGACGGCTACGTCTCCGACCGGAAGCTGGTCTCGACGCTCGCGCCGGGCGCGACGGCGGTGCGGGCGTTCCACTTCAAGGACGGCGCCCGGCGGCTCTCCGGCCGCGAGATCCGCGCGGGGGTGCACGATCCCGAGAGCGACGCGCGGTTGCTGAAGCGCGTGCCGGTGCCTGCGCTCTTGCCGCCCGCGGCGGGGGTCGCCGGCGTCGATCCGAACCGGTGAGTCCGCGGCTGCGGTGCGGGGCACGGTGCGGCGGCGTGGGCTGCGGTGCGGCGGCGCGGGCTGCGGTGCGGCGGCGCGGGCCGCGGCGGATTCGTGCGGATCACCAGATCCGTGGCGTCGGCGCCTGCCCGAACACGCGCTCGAAGGTGATGCGGTCGATCCTCCAGGCGCCGGCGGCATCCGCGTCGGGGCCGATGCGCCGCACGCGGATGATCCAGTCGGTCGGCACCGCCGTGAGCGAGCGGGCGGTGGAGGTCGAGCAGGAGAGCTCGACCTCGCCGGTGCGGTCGTCGACCGTCGTGAAGCGGAGCCGGGTGATGCGGTTCGACTCGATCCGGTTGGAGGCGGCGAGCGAGTTGAGCGCCGTGCGGATCGCGTCGATCGAGACGCCGGAGTTCTCGCGGCGGCCGTAGTTGAGGACCGCGTTGGGGGCGAACAGCGCCGCGGCGCGCTGCACCTCGGCCTCCTCGGCGAGGGCCACGAGGTCCTCGACGACCGTGCGCGCGTGCTCGCCGGGGGTGGTCACGAGCCGCGCGGCGCCGATGGCGGCGAGCCCGAGCAGCGCGCAGACCCCGGCTGCGGCGAGCTCGCGGCGCCCTCCGCCCGCACGCGAGCGCCAGGCGAGGATCGCGGCGATCACCGCCATCAGGACCGCGATGGGGACGGGGTTCTCGAACAGCCAGGAGGTCATGGGGCGATTCTCGCAGCAAAGGCCGCGACGGGACGAATGGGGTGCGCGGAACCGCGCATTTTCTGCATGCTTCTCCAGGACTCGGCCGATGCAGGCCGTTGCGGCGGAGCCGCGTCCATGCCCGGCCGGGAGTCGGCTTCGTGCGGGCGCGCCTCGCGTTTTCGCGGTGTCTCGCACGATGGCAACCACCTCCACCACAGGCATCCCTTCGGCCGCGAGCGCGGCGATGCTCGAGCGCAACCTCGCGGCGCTCGCTGCGCGCAACGCCGATGCCGTCGATGCCCTGCGGGCGACGGCGCCCGCGGAACTCGAGTGGACGGTCGCGCCCGACGGCTCGCCGGTCGCCGCCCTCGGCGGTCGGGCGCTCGCGTCGCGCCACGCGCCGCGCGAGGAGGCCGTCACCCTCGCCGACTCGGTGGACACGCGCGAGAAGGCTGTGGTCGCGGTGCTCGGCTTCGGCCTGGGCTTCCACGTGGCGCAGTTCGCCGAGCGTCTCGGGCGCTCCGGCCTGGTCGCGGTGCTCGAGCCCGATCTCGCGCTCCTGCGCGCGGTGCTGTCGGTGGTCGACTGGAGCGCGGTGTTCGAGCGCACCAACATGCTGTTCTTCACGGGGACCGAGCCCTTGGGCCGCTACTCCGAGCGCTTCGCGGGCGCCGAGGGCGTGCTGATCCAGGGCGTGCAGCTGGTCGAGCATCCGGCGAGCCGCGCGCGCACCGCGCCGTTCTCGAAGGACTTCGCGCAGAACATCACCGAGACCGTGCGCGCCGCGCGCGTGACCTCGGCGACGGCGCTCGCGCGCAGCGCGCACACGATCCGCTCGATCCTGCGGAATGCGCGGCTCTACGTGGGTGGAGAGGGGCTGGCGCCGCTCGAGGGCATCGCGAAGGACCGCCTTGGCATCGTGGTGAGCGCGGGCCCGAGCCTGCGCCGAAACCTGCACCTCCTCGCGCGGCCCGGCATCCGCGAGCAGTGCGTGATCGTCGCGACGCAGACCGTGCTCAAGCCGCTGCTCGCCGAGGGCATCCGGCCGCACTTCGTCGCGGCGCTCGACTGGCACCAGATCTCGCGGCGCTTCTACGAGGGGCTGCGCGAGCAGGATGTCGCGGAGACCACGCTGATCCTCGATCCGCAGGCCAATCCGGTGATCGCCGAGAGCTATCCCGGGCCGGTGCGGACGATCTCGGCGCCGCACCTCGATGCGCTGCTCGGGCCGCTGTCGGGCACGACGGTGCCCGCGAAGGGCCGGCTGCCCGCGGGCGCGACGGTGGCGCACCTCTGCTACCAGATCGCGCGCTTCCTCGGCTGCAATCCGGTGGCGATGATCGGGCAGGACCTCGGCTTCACCGACGGCGTCTACTACGCGCGCGGCACCGCGATCGACGACGTGTGGGCGCCCGAGCTCAATCCGTTCAACACCATGGAGAACCTCGAGTGGACGCGCATCGTGCGGCACCGCTCGCACCTGGTGAAGCGGCGCGACGTGCACGGCAAGTCGATCTACACCGACGCGCAGATGGAGACCTACCTCCAGCGCTTCGAGTACTTCTTCCTGCAGGACGAGCGGCGCGGGCTGACGACGATCGACGCGACCGAGGGCGGCGTGCGCAAGGCCGGCACCGAGGTGCGCGGGCTCGCGGAGACCCTCGCGGTGTTCGGAGGCCGCGCGGTGCCGCCGATCCCCGCGCCGTCGCGCGGGCTCGACGCGGCCCGCCTCGGCGCCGCGGCCAAGCGCCTGCGCGAGGTGCTCGCCGACGTGCGCGTGATCGGCGAGGCGTCGCGGCGCACCGGCGAGGCGATCGCGCAGCTGATCGGCGCCGCGCCGCGCACCGAGCGCGACGACCGGCTCTGGAGGACGGTGGAGACCGAGCGCGCCAAGGTGGGCGCGCGGCTCGAGACCCTGCGGATGCTCGATGAATTCAGCCAGCTCGGCGTGCTCAAGCGCGCCAAGGCGGACCGGCGGATCGAGCAGTCCCGCGGCATCGCGCCCGAGGAGCGGCAGCGGCTGCAGTTCGAGCGCGACCTCGCCAACGTGCGCTGGATCGAGGAGTGCGCGACCGAATACGCCGCGGCGCTCGAGGCCGCGGTGCGCCGCCTCGAGGGCGAGGCCGTCGACGAGGGACCGGACGAGGCCGAGGTTTCCGCGGGCGCCGACGGCGCGCTCGGGCGCGTGCTCGGCGAGGCGAGCGTGGCGGCGGAGGTGCGGGCGGCGTTCATCGTGCCCGTCGATCCGTGGCACGGCGGCCTGGGTACGCCGCGCAGCCTGGCGGAGCCGCTCGCGGGCAAGACCGCGATGCAGTGGACGCTGGAGCGGCTCGGGAAGTCGCGCGAGGCGGCGTCGATCGTGCTGCTCGTGCCCGAGGGCTTCGACCTCGATTCGCTCATCGACCGGCGTGCGATCGGCCTGCCGATCGAGATCCACCGCACGCAGGGGAGCCCGTTCGGGCCCGAGCGCGCGGCGATCGCGTCGGCGCGGCTCTGGAGCGACAGCTCGTGGCGCGGCGGCATCGCGGGCACCACCATCTACGACGAGGTCCTCGCGCCGCGCGCGGCCTACGAGGCGATGGTGCGCTTCGGCGTGACGGCGGGAATCCTGGTCGGTCCCGACTGGCCGCTGGTGTCGGTCTCGGGCGACGACGGCTGCGACGGGCTGGTGCGCCGGCACCGCACGCGGCCCGACCTGCTGCGCATCGTGTTCAACCAGTCGCCTCCGGGGCTGTGCGGCGTGCTCGTCGAGCGGTCGCTGATGGCGGAGCTCGCGCAGGGCGGGCGCCGCGCCTCGATCGGATGGCTGCTCGGCTACGAGCCGACGCGCCCGCAGCAGGATCCGATCTCGAAGGATGTCTGCGTGCAGATCGACCACGTCGTGCGCCGCTCGATGGTGCGCGCCGTCTTCGACACGCCGCGCAACATGATCCGCATGCGCCGTGCGATCGAGCCCGGCCTGAGCGAACGCGGCGGCGGCGTGTCGAGCATCGATCCGCGCGCGGCGGTGGACCTGCTCGAGCGCCAGCTGTTCGACACCGTGCCGTACTACACGCCGCAGCACCTGATGGTGGAGCTCAACACGGGGCGCCAGGGCTCGGGTGCGTCGAGCCCGCACCGCATGGGCTCGGTGCAGCGCGCCGTGATGACGGAGCGCCGCTTCGCGCGGCTCGTCGAGCAGGTCGCCGAGAGCCGCGACTGCGTCATGACCTTCTGCGGCGCGGGCGATCCGCTGCTGCACCCCGATGTCGCGCGGTTCGTGCGCATGGCGAAGGCCGGCGGCGTGCGCGGCGTGCACATCCGCACCGAGCTCCTGGCACCCGCGGCGGTGATCGAGGAAGTCGCGGCGGCGGGTGTCGATGTGGTGAGCGTCGAGATCGACGCGGACTGCGGCGAGACCTACCGCCGCATGCACGGCATCGACCGCCACCGCGATGTGCTGCAGAACGCCGAGCGGCTGCTCGCGTCGCGCCGCCATCTCGCGGGACTCGGCGGGGGCGCGGTCTACGCGGTTCCGTGGGTGGTCCCGCGCCTGCAGCGCCGCGTCGAGAGCTACGAGGACATCGACGGCTTCTTCGACCGGTGGCAGCATCTGCTCGGGACGCCGGTGATCGAGGGCGTGCCGCCGTTCGACGCGTCGCCGGAGCACCCGCCCGATCCGCTTGCGAGCGCGCTCGCCCCGAGCCGCGCGATGTGGCGCGAGATGCTGCGCCGCATGCTCGTGCTGTCCGACGGAACGGTGCCGCTGTCCGAGCTCGACCTGCGCGGCGACCGCATCTTCGCGAGCGTCGACCGCGGGCCGCTGCTGCAGCTGTGGCGCGACCTCGTGTCGCGGCGCAAGCAGATCCGCCGCGAGTTCGGCGAGACCCACCAGGACCTGAGGACGAGGATCCCGTGAGCGACGCCGCGCACAACCCCTCTGGCGATGCCGACGGCGTGCTCGCCGTCGTGATCGGGCGCGCCGGGAGCAAGGGACTTCCACGCAAGAACGCGCTGCCGGTCGCGGGTGTTCCGATGATCGCGCACACGATCCGGTTCGCGCGCGCGTCGCGCAGCATCGGGCGCACGATCGTCTCGACCGACGGTGACGAGATCGCCGCGATCGCGCGTGGCGAGGGCGTCGGGGTCGTGATGCGGCCGGCGCCGCTCGCCGACGACACCGCCACCGTCGACAGCGCCGTGCGCCACGCCGTCGAGGCGAGCGGCGCGCGCGAGCAGGTGGTGGTCATCCTCTACGGCAACGTGCCGGTGCGGCCCGCGGACCTCGCCGACCGCGCGGTCGCGCGGCTGCGCGCCACGGGCGCGGACAGCGTGCAGAGCTACTACCGCGTGGGCAAGACGCATCCGTACTGGATGTCGCGGCTCGACGGCGACGGCCGTGTGGCGCAGTTCGTCGAGAACCGCGTGTACCGCCGGCAGGAGCTGCCGCCGCTGTTCATGCCCGACGGCGGCGTGATCGCGGTGCGGCGCGCGAGCCTGTTCGACGTGCGCGAGGGCGTGCCGCACGCGTTCTTCGGCCGCGACCGGCGCGGCATCGAGACCGCCGAGGGCGACGTGGTCGATGTCGACACCGCCGTCGACATGGCGGTGGCGGAGGCGATCCTGCGGCAGGCGCCGCGCACGGAGGTGCGGACATGAGCGAGCGGCGGACGATCCAGCTCGGAGGACGCACGGTCGGCGCGTGGGGCGACCCGTTCATCATCGCCGAGATCGGCGTCAATCACGACGGGAGCGTCGCGCGCGCGCGGGAGCTCGTGCACGCCGCGAAGGCCGCGGGTGCCGATGCCGCGAAGTTCCAGATGTTCGACGCCGAGATGCTGATGTCGCTCGACTCGGTGCTCGCCGCGTACCAGCGCGAGCGCGGCGCGCGCGACCCGCGCAGCCTCCTGCGCGGACTCCAGCTGCCGCCGGACGAACTCGGCGCGCTCGCCGGCGAGTGCATCGCCGCGGGCATCGTGCCGATGGTGACGGTCTTCTCGCTGCCGCTGTTCGCGCACGCGGCCGGGCAGCCGTGGAGCGCGTTCAAGACCGCATCGCCCGACCTCGTGAACCGCCCGCTGCTGCGTGCTGCGGCGGACCTCGGGCGACCGCTGGTCGTGTCGACCGGCGCCGCCACGCGCGAGGAGGTCGCGCAGGGCGCGGCGTGGCTCGACGACGTGGCCGAGCTTGCGTTCCTCCAGTGCACCTCGAGCTATCCGGCGCCGGACGACCGCGCCGCTATCGGCGGCATGCACGAGATCGCCGCGATCACGGGACGCGCCGTGGGCTACAGCGACCACACCGCGTGCACCGACACGGGCGCGGTCGCGGTGGCGGCGGGCGCGTGCATCCTCGAGAAGCACCTGACCTACGACCGCGGTGCGGCCGGCCCCGACCACTCCGCGAGCCTGGATCCGGCGCAGTTCGCGGAGTACGTGCGCCTCGCGCGCCGCGCCGCGCGCATGGTGGGCGCGCCGCGCAAGGAGCTGCAGGACCTCGAGCGCGATGTGCGCGCGGTGAGCCGCCAGTCGCTGGTCGCCGCGCGCGACCTCGCGGCGGGCAGCGTGCTCGCGCGCGGAGACCTCTGCGTGAAGCGGCCTGGAACGGGACTCTCCCCGAGCCTGCTCGAGGAGACGGTCGGGCGCACGCTCGCGCGCGGCGTCGCCGCCGACCGGGTGCTGGTCGCGGAGGACCTCGCGTGAGGCGCGTCGCGGTCGTGACCGGGACGCGCGCCGAATGGGGCCTGCTGCGGCCGGTGTGCGATGCGATCCGCGCCGAGCGCGGCCTGTCGCTGCACATCCTCGCGGGCGGTGCGCACCTGCTCGCGCCGGCGAGGACGATCGACGAGGTGCGCGCCTACGCGCCGGCGCTCGTCGAGTTCCCCATGCAGGTGGCGGGCGAGACCGGCCGCAACGCCGACGCGCGCGCGGTCGGACGCGGGATCGCGGCGATCGCCGACATCCTCGCCGTGCTCGCGCCCGACATCGTGGTCGTGCTCGGCGACCGCATCGAGGCCTTCGCCGCCGCGAGCGCTGCGGCGATCGGCGGCATCCGCGTGGCGCACATCCACGGCGGCGACCGCGCCGAGGGCGTGGCCGACGAGTCGATGCGGCACGCGATCACCAAGCTTGCGCACGTGCACTTCCCCGCCTCGGCGGAGAGCGCGCACCGGATCCTCGCGCTCGGCGAGCAGCCGGAGACGGTGCACCTCGTCGGGTCGCCCTCGATCGACGGACTCGCCGCGATCGCGCCGCTCGACGACGCGCGATACGCCGCGCTCGGCGCGCCGGAGTTCGTGTTCCTCATGCATCCCTGCGGCCGGAGCGACGAGACCGAGCATGACGACGCCGCCGCCGCGCTCGACGCGGCGATCGCGCGCGGCCGCGTGCTCGCGCTCGCCCCGAACTCGGATCCGGGCCGCGCGGGAATCGCGCGCGCCATCGCGGAGCGCTGTGGATCGATGCGGATCGCCGAGCACCTTCCGCGCGCGGATTTCGTGGCGCTCCTGCGCCGGCCGGAGATCCGCGCGCTCGTCGGGAACTCGAGCGCGGGGATCATCGAGGCTTCGGCGCTCGGCGCGCGCGTGATCGACATCGGTCGCCGGCAGCGCGGACGCGAGCGCGCCGGCAACGTGGTGCAGTGCGCCGTCGCGGAGCCGGCGGAACTCGCGGAGGCGTTCTCCGCGCTCGCGCGGGGCGTCGACGGAGCGGTGCATCCGTACGGCGACGGTGCCGCGGGTCCGCGGATCGCGCGCGTGCTCGCCGAGCTCGATCCGGCGCGTCATCCGCTGGCGAAGCTGAACAGCTTCTAGCGGGTGGTGCCCGTTCCGCCTGCGCGGGGCGCTCGTTCCGCCTGCGCGGGGCGCCCGTTCCGCCTGCGCGGGATGCAAGTTCCGCCTGCGCGGGCACGTCCCGATATCGCCCGCTATCGGCCGTCGGAATCCGTCGGCGGGGCGGTGGGAACTCGCCGCCTTCGCGGGGTTCCCGACCGAGGGCGTCAACCGGCGGCGCGAAGCGGCCGATCAACGATGCGGCGTTCTCCCTTGCGGAAGGGTCCGGAACGCGCCGATCCAGCCGGAGCCGAGTCCAGGCTCCACTTTCCGGTGAGCTCCACGATGCAATCCCAGAACCACGAGACGCACATGCAGGTCGCGAACGCGGCCGTGAAGCAGCTCAGCCACATCGCGACGCTGCCCGAGGTGACGCTCGGCATCATCGAGCTCGTCGAGAACCCGAACTCGAGCGCGCAGGACCTCAACGAGCTGATCGGCCGCGATCCCGCGCTCTCGGCGCGCATCCTCAAGGTCGTGAACAGCGCGTTCTACGGGCTTCCCCGCCAGATCGGATCGATCAACCGCGCGATCTCGATGCTCGGCCTGAACGCCGTGAAGAACATCGCGATCGCCGCGAGCCTGGCCAAGCTGTTCCGCGGCGGCGCCCTGTGCGACCGCTTCGACGCCAAGGAACTGTGGGACCATTCGATCGCCGTCGCCACCGCCGCGCGCCTGCTCGCCAAGGAGGCGCGCATGAGCTCCGGCGACGAGGCGTTCCTCGGCGGACTCATGCACGACATCGGCATCATGGTCGCGCTGCAGTCGGACCGCGCCAAGCTGGTCAAGGTGTTCGGCGACATGCAGTGGGACGCGGACGGCAACCCGCTGATCGACTTCCGCATGGTGGAGCGCGCCGTGTTCGGCGCCGACCACTGCCACTTCGGGGAGGCGCTCTGCGAGCAGTGGAAGTTCCCGCGCTCGCTCGCGGTCGCGTGCGGACACCACCACGACCCGATGTGCGCCCCCGCGGAGTCGCGCCAGGTGCCGTGGCTGATCTACATCGCCGAGCGCATCGCCACCGAGAACGGCGGCTTCCACGCCGACATCCTCGACCGGTCGATCCCGCGCGAGGCGTTCGAATCGCTCGGCATCGGACCGGCGCAGCTCGACGCGGTGCGCTCGCAGCTCGCCGAGAAGCTCGCCGAGGCGCAGGCGACGCTCGCCGCGTGACGCGCCCGCCGCGTTCACCGCGGGCGGATCGCCTGTGGCGTGCAGCGCGCGACGCGCGTAGCATCGCGCCATGGCCGTGAAGTTCCACATCGACTTCTCCCGACCGATCGCGCTGTTTCCGCTCGCGGGTGTCGCCATCTATCCGCACACCGCCGACTGGATCCGCGTGTTCGAGCCGCGCTACCGGCAGATGGTCGAGGACTGCCTCCGCGCGCGCGGCGACGGTCCGCTGCTCGACGCCGCACCGATCGCGATGGCCTCGTACGCCGGCCGCGACTGGCAGGGCGAACGCGTCGGCGAGCCCGCGCTGCGGAAGGCCGTCTGCGTGGCGAA
>CAMBUI010000006.1 GCA_945870915.1 Candidatus Kuenenia stuttgartensis
GCTCGAGCAGGCGGCTGTGCAGGTAGAAGACGTCGCCCGGGTACGCCTCGCGGCCCGGCGGGCGGCGGAGGAGGAGCGAGAGCTCGCGGTACGCCACGGCCTGCTTCGACAAGTCGTCGTACACGCAGAGGACGTGCTTCGGCGTCTTGCCTTCCTTGCCCTGCCACATGAAGTACTCGCCCATCGCGCAGCCCGCGTACGGAGCGATGTACTGGAGCGGCGCGGCAGCCGAGGCGCCCGCGTTCACGACGATGGTGTAGTCCATCGCGCCGTTCTTCTTGAGGGTCTCGACGACGCCCGCGACGGTCGAGTCCTTCTGGCCGACGGCGACGTAGATGCACACGACCGCGTCGGGCGTGCCCCAGTACTGCTTCTGGTTGATGATCGCGTCGAGGCAGACGGCGGTCTTGCCGGTCTTGCGGTCGCCGATCACGAGCTCGCGCTGGCCGCGGCCGACGGGAACCATCGAGTCGACGGCCTTGATGCCGAACTGGAGCGGCTCCTTGACCGGCTGGCGGGCGGCGATGCCGGGGGCGACGATGTCGACCTTCTGGCGGCCCGAGGCGTTGATCGCGGGACCACCGTCGATCGCGTTGCCCAGCGGGTCGACCACGCGGCCGAGCAGCTCGGGGCCGACGGGAACCTCGAGGAGGTTGCCGGTCGCGCGCGCGGTGGCGCCTTCGCGGATCGAGGTCGCGTCGCCGTAGAGCACGCAGCCGACGGTGTCGAGCTCGAGGTTCATCACCTGGCCCATGACCTTGCCGCCCGAGCCCTGGAACTCGATGAGCTCGCCGGCCATCGCCTTGGAGAGGCCGTAGACGCGCGCGATGCCGTCACCGACCTCGACCACCTGGCCGACTTCGGAAATCTCGAGCTTGCCCGAGTACTGCTCGATCTCCTGGCGAATGACTGTCGTGATCTCGTCGCTCTTGATCTTCACGGATGTGTCCTCGTGGATGCTGGGCGGTTGCCCTGCGGTAGCTGAATTTGATTCGTGCGGGTTGGTTCTGGTTCAGGCAAGGAAGTCGTTGACGCGCGACCGGATCCTGGTCGAGCCGCGGGTCGAGACGCTCTCGCGCATGCTGCGGAGCTGGGTGGCGACCGATCCGTCGATGAGCTGGTCGCCGATGCGCAGCTTGACGCCGCCGATCATGGCGGGGTCGCTGTACTGGTGGAGGACGGCGTCCTTGGCGAACGCCTCCTTGACGCGCGCCTTGACGGTCGCGATCACCTCGTCGCTGGCCTTGCCGTCGACGGTGAACATGTCGACCTCGATGCGGCCGAGGCGCTCCTGCATGAGCGAGTCGAACGCGTCGGCGACATCGGCGATGCGGCCGGCGCGGCCGTGGTTCGCGAGCACCATGACGAAGCGGAAGACCAGGTCGCTCACGCGGCCCTTGACGATCTTCTCGAGCGCCGCCTTGCGCTTGTCGTTGCCGACGATCGGGGTCTTGAGGAACTCGGCGAACCTGCGGTCGCCGCGGATGATCTCGGCGAGGTCGCGGAGCTCGCTGGAGCACGCCTCGGCCACGGCGTTGCCGCCGGCCTTGTCGCAGACCTCGAGGAGGCTCTGCGCGTAGACGGTTGCGATCTCGTCGATGTGCTTGGTTGCTGGCATCTGGGTAGCCTCGCTCGGAATCAGTTGCGGGCGCGCGAAAGTTCGGCGAGGCTCTCGGAGACGAGGCGCGACTGGTCGCCGGCGCTCACCTCGCGGCGGAGGATCTTCGAGGCCATGGTGGCCGCGAGCGCGACCGCGTGGTCGTTGAGCTCCTTGACCGCGGCCTCGCGGGCCGAGGCGATGTCGGCGAGCGCGCGCGCCTTCATGTCGGCGAGCTCGGCGTCGTTGCGGGCGCGCAGTTCGTCGGCGACCCTGCGCGCCGTGGCCTGCGCCTCGGCGATGGTGCGGGTCGCCTCCTCCTGGGCCTGGCGGAGCTTCTCCTCGAACTTGCGCTGGGCGCTCTCCGCCTCGTGGCGGGCGCGCTCGGCGGCGTCGATCTCGCCCTTGATCTTCGCGTAGCGCTCGTCGAGGCCGGCGATGATCTTGGGCCACACGAGCGTCGCGAGCAGCGTGAACAGTCCGAGGGTCACGACGATCGCGGTGCCGTACGAGAGCAGCTTGAACGCGAGCGGGTTGACGGCGCCTTCGGCGAGCGTGGCGGGGACGAGAGTGAGAGCGTCGGTCATGGTGTGTGCTCGTGGTTCCGCGGTCGGGAGGAGCGCGGGTGGGATTTCTGTCGAAGCGGTCCGGACGGGTTTCCCCGTCCGGACCGGGGTGTTTCAGCGCGCGATGCGCATCGACTCGCGTTCCCGGATCAACCGAGGACGGCGAGCAGGCCGACGACGACCGCGAACAGCGCGACGCCTTCGATGAGCGCGGCGGTGAGGATCATCTGGGTCTGGATGGTCGACGCAGCCTCGGGCTGGCGGGCGGTCGCCTCGACAGCGGAGCCGCCGATGCGGCCGATGCCCATGCCCGCGCCGATGGCGCCGAGCGAGGCGCCGATGGCGGCGAGGCCCTTGGTCATGCCGGCGCCGGCGGCGGCGGTGTCACCGTCGGCACCGAAGGCCGGGGCGGCGATGAAGGCGGCGAGGGCGGCGAACGGGACGATCTTGCTGATCTTGCTCATTGCTGACTGTGCTCCAAAGAGGTGGTTCGGTCTCGGACGCCGTGGGACGCGCCGGTTGAAGGATGGGGATCATTCAGCCGGGCCTCCCACGGGCCCGGGTTTGGTCCTGGCGTATTCAGTGCGCGTGGGCGTGGCCGTGGCCGTGTCCATGCGCGTGGTCGTGGTCGTGGTCGTGGCCGTGCTCGTGGCCATGGTCCCCGTGGTGGCTCATCATGCCGATGAACACCGCGGTGAGGAACATGAACACGAACGCCTGCAGGAACGCGACGAAGAGCTCCATCACGGAGATCAGCACCGCGGCGATGATCGACACCACCGAGATCGGGGCAGCGATGCCCCAGCCCTTGGCGTTGAGCGCCATCGCGCCGAAGCCGAGCAGCGTCGCGAGCAGCGTGTGGCCCGCGACCATGTTGGCGAAGAGACGGATGGCGAGCGCGGCCGGCTTGATGAAGAGGCCGAGGATCTCGACCACCAGCATGATGGGCACCACCAGCTTGAGCATGAGCGGCCCGTAGAGCAGCTCCTTGCCGCCGGCCATGTGCTCGAAGAAGCCCTTCGGACCGAGGTCGCGGAAGCCCTGGTACAGGATCGCGAAGAAGCTCAGGGTCGCGAGGCCCGCGGTGACCGCGAGGCTCGCGGTGGCGGTGCCGCCGAACTTCACCGGCGTCTCGCCGCCGCCAACCTTGTGCTCGTGGCCCATCAGCGCATGGACGAACTCCTGGATGTCCATGAACGGGATCATGCCGAAGAGGTTCAGCGTGAGGATGAAGAAGAACAGCGTGAGCAGGAACGGCAGGAAGCGACGGGTCGTCTCCTTGCCGAGCAGCGGCTCGATGACGCCGTCGCGCAGGCCCTGCACGATGACCTCGATGAGCTGGGCGACGCGGCCCTTGGTGAGGTAGCGGTCGGTGCCCATCGACGCGGGGCCGGTCTGGATCCGCTTCGACGCGAGGAGAAGCACGACGAAGACCACGGCCGCGCCGACGACGAGCGAGATCGCGCTGAGCGCGACCTTCATGCCCGCGAACTCGAGGCCATGGACATCCTTGTCGACGACGTGGTCGATCGGGTTGCCGCCGGCGGCGAGCACACCGGTCATCGCGTCGGTGATCGAGAGAAGGCTGGGTGAAAGGCTCATGTGGGCTCTTCTGCTGCGCTTCGTGAAAACCTTCACGAAGTCGCCTGTCGGGATCTCGACAACCTCACCTGCGTGAAGGTGCCGTGTGGTTCATCGCGGGAACTGCGCGGCCGTCAAGCGGACGCGTTTCCTGATCGCTGCTGCATCGCCTTGAGCATGGTTCCGATGTCGGCGGCCAGGATCAGGAGATACCCCGCTGCCGCCACAACCAGGACGGGCTGGGGCTTCACGGGGAGGAGAAAGTATAACGAAACCGCCAACGCAGGAGTGAGCATGAAGCGCACGAGGGTCGAGGCGAGATAGGCGGCCATCGAGCCTTTGGCTGGTGCGAGCGCAGCGCCGGCCATCGTGCCGACGAGGTGGGCGGCGGTGGCGGCGATGAGGCCGATAACTCCACCACGGTACACCTGTATATCCAGGTCGCCGACGAAGAGGACGAGTGTCCACACGGCCACCAGCGCCAGGGCGCTCAGCCCGATGGTGCCGAGCAGGCGCGCCGTGGGATAGGGCGGCAGCGTGGAGACGGCCGCGCTGGTCGACCGAGGGGTCGATGCGGGGCCGCCGGCGTCGCGGGTGCGTGCGTCGGCGTGATCGTGGTCCGGCATCAGGGCGCGTCTCCGTCGGTTCGGTGCTGCTGGGGGTCGGGCGCTGGGAGTCGGGGTCCGCCCGGGCCGGCGGTTGGGGAGGTGCGCGCGGCTGGCCGGCTCCCCGGCGGAGTGCGGCGCGGCGTCCGCGGGCGCAGCGCGATGCGGAACACCGTCACCATCGCCACCACCACGCCCGCGATCGCGCCCACCACGATCCAGCGGTTCCGGGTGCCCAGCATGTAGTCGAGGCCGTAGCCCAGCAGCACGCCGGCCACGACTTCACTCAGCATCTGCGAGCCGAGGCCGAGCATCGACGCGTCGACGCTCGAGAAGAAGGCGCTCGACTTCGGCGCCGGGGGTTTCGGCAGCGATGGCGTCCGCCCCTGGGGCTCCGCCGGTCGATCGGGTGCTGGTCGGCTTTCGTCCGTCACGCCTACACCGTACCATCCCGACCCCATGGCGACCCGAGACGAAGAAGTCATCGACGTGACCCCCACCCGCCTCACCCGAGGCGAGAGCCTGCTGCTGCCCTCGATCTTCAAGGGTCTCGGCACCACGCTGCGTCACTGCTTCGAGAACATCGGCCGCGGCGGCAGCAACAAGAAGAACATCTGGGTGCTGCAGTACCCCGAGCAGAAGCGCGACGACCGCCCGGTCGAGGAAGGCGGCCAGTACCGCCCCTACTTCCGCGGCGTGCACCGCCTCAACAAGGATGAGGACGGCCGCGTGCGCTGCGTGGCGTGCTTCATGTGCGCCACGGCGTGCCCGGCGAACTGCATCCACATCGTGGCCGACGAGTCGCCCTGGTCGGACCGCGAGAAGTACCCCAAGCAGTTCGACATCGACGAGCTGCGCTGCATCTACTGCGGCATGTGCGAGGAGGCCTGCCCGGTCGACGCGATCGAGCTGACCCCGCACTACGAGGTCACCGGCCTGTCGCGCCAGGAGCTCATCTTCGACAAGACGAAGCTGCTGCAGGTGTACGACGAGACGGTGGGCGAAAAGCCGATGTAGGAGCGCTCGCAGCTGCGGCTGCTCGCTCTGGCGGCAAGCCGGGCGAGTGCATCGCCCGCCTTGCGGGGAGCGTGGCGGCGCGCAACCGGCCGCCAGCCGCGCCGCGAGTGAATCGCGGCGGGCTGAGATGTGGCGTTGTGGGTAGACGGCTGCTCGCTGTGGCGGCAAGTCGGGCGAGTGAATCGCCCGCCTTGCGGGGAGCGTGGCGGCGCGCAACCGGCCGCCAGCCGCGCTTCACTTCGGAGGTGCGGCCGGAGGAGCCTCGTCCTTCTTCTTCTTGCGGAACAGGTCGGCGATGCCGCCTGCGGCGTCGATGATGGCGCCGGGGTTGTCGCGCAGGATGTCGCCGATCTCGGGGAGCTTCACGCGGCGAGAGGGCGCGACCGGCTTGCCGGCGGGATCGAACAGCGGCCCGTAGAGCTCGATGCCGACCGCGAGCGCCTTGACGAGCTCGGGATTGGCGGCGTTGAGTGCGTCGACGACGCCGCGTGCGTCCTTCGACCAGTTGGCGGCGTCGGCGAGCGGGATCGCGGTGACGATCGAGTTGGCGCGGATCGGCTTGGACGCGAGGTCGATGTCTCCGGTGAAGACCAGCGAGTTGCGCCAGGTGCCCTGCGCGGTCTTGCCGGCGCGCAGCGCGAAGTCGCGGTAGGTCAGCCGCCCCTTCGCGACCGTGCCGCGCAGCGGATCGAGGAACGCCTCGAAGCCGTCGGTGCGTCCCGCGGAGGCGAGCGCGAGCAGGCCGCTCACGGTGCCGGAGTTGACCAGCCGAACTTCGCCGGTCTCGAGGGTGAAGGCCGCGTCGAACTTCGAGCGGTCGCCGTCGAGCGGCCAGGAGAGCGCCGAGAGCGCGAACTTGGCCGGCGCGCCGGTCGAGATGTCGCTGAACACCGGGTTGATGGAGGCGAGCAGTTGCTCGCGCACCGCGGGCGAGAGCGCGAAGGTGGCGGCCACGGGCTTCGCGGGCGCGACCGTGAGCGCGCCATCGGCGATGGAGAGTTCAGGCGCGTCGAGCGTGGCGAAGTCGGAGCGGAGCGCGACCGCGAGGGTGCCGCCGGTGGCGGAGAGGTCGCGTGCGTCGACCTGCGTGTCGATGGCGTCGCCGAGATAGCGGCCGACGGCGCCGCCGGTGGCGGCGAGGGCGTCGATCGTGGCCGCGGGGAACCGGGTCGCGCGGATGGTGGCGTCGACGACCGGATTCGCCTTCGGTGAGGGCGCGCCTTCCGCCGTGGCGGTGGCCGTCGCGGTCGCAGGCGCAGGCGCAGGCGCGACGATGCCCCGCACGCGCGCATCGACATCGAGGGTGCCGGTCGAGGCGCCGGCTTCGGTGCCGGTCACGCGGACGACGACCTCTTCGGCGAACCGCGTGCTCGCGACCGTGAGGGCGAGCGCGCCGGTGGAGAGGGTCACCTTCTTGCCCGCGGCGTCGACCGACTCGAACTGGACGGCGCTGAGCGCGCCCTTCGCGTCGATCGCGGCGGAGGCCACCTGCGGCTTCATGCTCCGGTCGAGCGGAACCGACGCCGAGGTGATGTCGATCGACAGCGAGACCGGCTGGGTGACGCGCCGCGAGGGATCCTTGCCGAGGCCGGCGAGCCTGGTGAAGGTCTCCGCCGACAGGTCGGCCGAGAGGGCGCCGCGCACGCGCGCGGAGCGGCCGCTCGCGTCCTCGGGCGCGCTGAGCTCGAGGTTGCCGCGCGTCTTCGGGAACTCAAGCGCGACCGTCGCGCTGGGCGCGCCGCGTTCGGCGAAGGTGATGCGCAGCGCGCCCGGGCCGCCGAGGATGCCCGAGTACTGGCCGGCCTCGAGCCCGAAGCTCGGCTCGAAGCGCGCGAGGTCGAACGCGGTGAGCGCGAGCGAGCCCTCGGCGCCGGCGAAGAGCTTGGCCTCGGCGGGCTTGCGCCACGCGAGGGCGAACTCGAGGTTGCCGGCGGTGCCGCCACCGCCGAGCGAGGCCATGCCGTTGACGGTCGCGCGCTCGTCGGCGAAGGCGTAGCTCGCGGTGGCGTCGAGGGCGTGGATGCCGAGCGGCGCGACGATGCCGGGGGCGCGGCGGATGCGGAACGAGTTGACGGTGGCGCGCAGCGCGACATCGCCCGCGGGCGCCCACGCGCCGGGCGCGCCGTCGGCACCCGCGGTGCGGGCGAGCGCGATCGTGGGCGCGCGCAGCGTGATGCGTGCGCCGGGCTCGATCTCGGTCGCCTCGCCCAGTCCGAGCGAGGCGAGGTCGAGTGACGCCAGGGCCTCGGCGGTGAGCGTCGACTCGACGACCAGGTTGGTCGCGGCGATCGCATCGGGGCGGTAGGAGATCGCGCCGGAGGCGTCGAGCGCGGTGGCGTCGAGCGAGAAGTCGGCGAGCACGGCGCCGCGATCGGTGCGGTTCTTCAGGTCGAGCTTGAGCGGACCGCTGCCGAGGAGACCGACCTGGCGCGCGGCCGCGGGCGCGAGGCGCGCGATGAACGAGGGATCGAGCCCGTCGACCGCGACCGAGCCCTCGGGCGCGAGCGACGCGAGGTCGAGCGCACCCGCGGGCAGCGGTCCGAAGCGCTGCTCGACGCGCACGGCCGCGCCGTCGACGCGGGCTCCGAGGGCGATGGTGCCGGGCTTTCCACCGCGCGGCATCGCGAGGTCGAGGCCGAGGTCGTTGACCGCGGCGGTCGTGCCCGCGCCCTCGACCGACAGCGCGCCCGAGAGTTCGACGCGGGCGCGGGCGATGAGCGCGCGCAGGCCGCTGTATTCCTCACTCGGAATGTAGGCGAGCTCGGGCACCGAGATCCGGAGCGAGGCATCCTTGCCGCGCGCGGCGACCGCGCCGCCCGTGACGCGCTCGAGGTACGCGGGGTCGAGCCGCGCGGTGGCGTCGAGCGCGCCCTTGGTGAGCGCGCGCGAGGCGAGGTCGAGTTCGGCGGTGGCGCTGAGCGTGGTGTCGCCGCGCTCGCCGTAGCGGCCCGCGAGCGCAACCGTGGCGGAGGCGCCGCCGGTGGCCGGCGCCTTGTCGAGGTTCAGCCGGAGCGTGTCGGCGCGCAACGCGAGCGGGTCGGCCGCGAGGCGGAAGGCGAGCGGCTTCGCGAGTTCGGCCTCGAACGCGCCGCTCACGGCGCGGATGGCGTCGTCGCCCTTCCTCCAGCCGATCCGCTCGCCGCGGAGCGATGCCTCGAGCGGCGTCGACTCGAGCAGCCCGAACGCCGCGAGCAGCTCGGGGCGCACGGCGAGACGCGAGGAGATCGTGCCGTTCTCGATGCTCGAGCCGTCGGGGGCCACGGCGCCCTCGAAGACGAACTGCAGCTGCCGCGACTCGAGCGCGACGCGCGCGCCGTCACCCTTGCGCTTGACGATGGTGAGGTCGGCGGTGTCGCCGATGTCCTTGGCGAGGTCGACGCGCGTCTCGCCGGGCGTTCCGGCCGCAAGGACCGGCGCGAAGGGCTGGAACGCGGCCATCGGCACGCCGCGCGCCTCGACGGTGGCGATCACCTCGGAGGGGTCGAGCGCGAACGCGCCCGCCGCGTCGAACGGCGTGCCGAGCGCGACATCGGCGCGGAGGGTGGCCTCGCTGCTGCCGGCGACGCGCGCGACGACATCGGCCTTGAGCGCGACCTCGCCCTGCGCCGACTTGGAGAGCTCGAGGCGGAGCGTGCTGGCGTCGAGTTCGCCCGCGGCGGTCGGCCAGGTGATGCGGCTCGCGGCGACGAGCGCCTTGCCCGAGGTGCGCGCGATGTCGGCGCTGCCGTCCGGCCGGAACGCGAGCGACGCGTCGGCGTCGACCGAGAGTTCGCCCTCGCGGCCGGAGGCGCGGGTGACGGCGTCGAGTGCGACGGCGAGGTCGGTGCCGGCGAGCGAGACGGTGCCGTCGAGGTTCTCCAGCGCGTAGGCGGCGCCGTCGGGACCGGTCGCGGAAAGGTCGATCCCGGCGAGCTCGATGCGGAGGGTGCGGGTGCCGAGCGGCGTGCCTCCGGAGCCGGCGGGCACGGGCGCGGCGGCATCCTGGCCCCCCGCCGCGGCCGGCTTCGCGAGGCGCGCGAGCCCGATGCGCCCCTGCGCGTCGAACGAGGTCGCCACGGCGCCCGCGAGCTTGAGCGTGATGTCGCTGCCGCGCGCGAGCGCGAGCAGGCCCTCGGAGACCTCGATCCCCATGTCGATGCGGCCGATCTCCGCTCCGCCGTCGATCACGAGTCCCGCGACCTTCTGCGACGAGAACCACCCGAGCTCGATGGCGGTGACCGCCACGGTCCCGTTGACGCGCGCGGCCACCTCGCGTTCGACCACGCCGCGCACGTAGCCCGAGAGCAGCGTGGGCGCGAGCACCGCGAGCAGCAGGATGAACGCGATGACGGACGAGAGCGCGATGAGGAGCTTCTTGCGACGCATGGTTTCCGGCTCGGGGCCCGAGGTGCTTCCGTTCCGCTCCCATGCGCGCGGGCGGCGTGCGTGGGCGGAGACGCACAGTATCTGCGGCGGCGAGCGTCGATGGGGCGGCGCGGTCAATTCCCGCGCGATCGGGGAACGCGGAGGTGCGTGCGGGGATCCGGCCGCCCGTTCAGTCGACCGCGACCGGGACGCCGCGCGTCGGCGCGAGCCGCAGCATGCGCTCGAGCGCGAGCGTCGCGAGCCGGCGGGCGTCGGGGTGCACCGCGATGCGGTTGACGACCTTGCCCGCCGCGAGCTGGTCGAGGCACCACGCCATGTGCGCCTGGTCGATGCGGTACATCGTGGTGCACAGGCACTGGCACTCGCTGAGGATGCGCACATGCACCCCGCGCTGCGCGGCGCGGCGCGCGACGCGGTCGACGAGGTGGACCTCGGTGCCCACGGCCCAGCTGGTGCCGGGCGCGGCGCCGTCGATGGTGTCGATGATGAACTCGGTCGAGCCCGCGAGGTCGGCGATGTCGACGACCTCCTGCGCGCACTCGGGGTGCACGAGCACCGTGCGTCCCTCGCGGCGCGCCGCCGCGACATGCTCGGGCCGGAAGAGCTTGTGCACGCTGCAGTGGCCGGCCCAGAGGAGGACCTTGGCCTCGCGGATCCGCGCGGGGGTGAGGCCGCCGTTCTCGAGCTTCGGGTTCCACAGCGCGCAGTCGGCGGCGCGGCCGCGGAACTCGCCGCCCTGCGCCACGTCGACCTCGGTCACGAAGCCGTGCGACTTCGCCGTGTTGCGCCCGAGGTGCTGGTCGGGCAGGAAGAGGATCTTGACCTCCTCGCCCGGGGCGAGCGGCGTGTCGCCGCCCTTGAGTGCCCACTCGAACACGCGCTTGGCGTTCGAGCTGGTGCAGCAGGCGCCGCCGTGCCCGCCCACGAACGCCTTGATCGCGGCGGTCGAGTTGACGTAGGTGATCGGGACGACGCGCTGCCGCCCGGAGCCGATGGCGGCGTGGATCGCCTCCCAGGCGTCGACCGTGTCGTCGTAGGCCGCCATGTCGGCCATCGAGCAACCGGCGGAGAGGTCGGGGAGGATCACCTCGACATCGTCGGGCGTGAGGATGTCGGCGGTCTCGGCCATGAAGTGCACGCCGCAGAACACGATGAAGCGCGCGCCGCGGCGCGGGGCCTCGGCCGCGGCCATCTGCGAGAGCTTGAGGCTGTCGCCGATGAGGTCGGCGTGGCGGATGACGTCGTCCTGCTGGTAGTGGTGCCCGAGCACGAGCAGCTTCGCGCCGAGCTCCTGCCTGCGCACGGAGATGGCGCGCGAAAGCTCGTCTTCGGTTGCCTTGAGGTAGCGTTCGGGAAGGGACGGCTGCCAGAGCATGGGTCGTGAGTCTACGCGCCCACGCGGTCGATGCGCGCGCCCAGGCTGCGAAAAGCGAGCCCCGATGACCGCGACGCGGACGCCCGCGGCCGCGGAGATCAGCCGGAACCCGCATGCGGAACCCCACATATGGAACCGCACATGCGGAACCCCCGCATGCGGAGCCCGCGGTCGATCGCACGGGTTCAGTCGTCGTCGCCGTCCATCGGCTCCACCACGCGCGGCTCGCCGTCGACCTCCTCGACCGGCGGGCGCGCGGTGACGGTCGACACCGCGGGAAGACCGAGCCGCACGCCGATCGAGTCGGCGAGCACGTCGGCGTGCACGGCGCTGTCGCACACGAGGAAGAGCGTCGAGCCCGAGCCGCTCACATGCACGGGCTGGCGCGCGTGCGATTCGACGGCGGCGCGCACCTCGGCGAGGCGCGGGGCGACGAGGCACGCAGCCTCGGCGAGGTCGTTGAACGGCGCGCTGGCGCCTTCCCCGGCGGTCGCGCCCACCGCGGCGAGCCCGCGCACGCGGTCGGCATCGACGCGGGCCTCGGCGCGCAGCCCGTCGAAGGCGCGGTAGACCGCGCCGGTCGGGCACTGCGCGTCGGGAAACACGAGCACGAGGTGGGTGCGGTGCTCCGCCGACGGCGCGAGCCGCTCGCCGAGGCCCTCGACGATCGCGCTGCCGCCCTGGACGAGGAACGGCACATCGCTGCCGAGCGGCTCCGCGAGGTGCTCGAGGAACCCGACCCGCAGGCGGAGGTCGAAGAGCGCGTCGAGGGCGCGCAGCATCGCCGCGGCATTCGAGGAACCGCCGCCGAGGCCGCCGCCGACCGGGATCCGCTTCTGCAGCCGGACCTGCACGGGCAGCTCGCGCTGCAGGCGTTGCTCGAGCGCGAGGTGGGCGCGGACCGCGAGGTCCTTCGAGATCCGCCAGTCGATCTCGGTCTTGCGGAGGGCGTCCTCGTGCCACTCGATGGCGTAGCGCGACGGGGTGCCGGGGGCCAGGCGCTTGACCGTCAGGTCGTCGCCGAAGCGGGTCGTGACCATCCACGACGAGATCGGGTGCATCCCGTCGGCGCCGGGCGCGCCGACCGAGAGCGCGAGGTTGACTTTCGAGGGCGCGAAGGCGCGGACGACCGAGGGCATCCGCGCAGGATATCGCGGATTCGCGCCGAAAACGGGTATCCTCCGCGTCCCATGGCCGCCCCCCGCCCCTACGCGCCCGCGAACCTCGACGCCACCGACTTCACCGCGCTGGAGCCGCACTACCGCGAGCTGCTCGCGCGCGCGGTCGACGGCGCCGACGCCCTCGAGCAGCTCATCCTCGACCGCAGCGACCTCGATGCGCTGGTGGCCGAGTGCACCGCGAACCTCTACATCGCGACCACGCGCAACACGCAGGACAAGGCCGCCGAGGGCGCGTACCTCGCGTTCGTGCGCGACGTGGACCCGCGCCTCAAGCCGCTCGCGAGCGCACTCGACCGGAAGATCGCCACCAGCCCGCACGCCGACGCGCTGCCGCGCGCGCGCTACGAGGTGCTGCTGCGCGCGCTGCGCGTCGACATCGAGCTCTTCCGCGAGGAGAACATCCCGCTCGAGACCGAGCTCGCCGAGCTCGACCAGCGCTACAACCAGATCGCCGGCCGCATGAGCGTCGACTTCGACGGACAGGTCCGCACCATGCCGCAGATGGGCCGCTTCCTCGAGGAGAACGACCGCGCCCTGCGCGAGCGCGCCTGGCGCGCGATCAACGACCGGCGGCTCCAGGACCGCGACGAGATCGACGCGATCTTCGACCGCATGGTCGAGTTGCGCCACCGCATCGCGCTGAACGCGGGCTTCCCGAACTTCCGTGACTTCCAGCACCGGCGCTTCAAGCGCTTCGACTACACCCCGCAGGACTGCATCGCGATGCACGCGGCGATCGAGCGGCACCTGGTGCCGATGCAGCGCCGGCTCGACGAGCAGCGCGCCGCGCAGCTGGGCGTCTCGCCGCTGCGCCCGTGGGACCTCGGCGTCGACGCCCACGGGCGCGGGCCGCTGCGTCCGTTCGAGACCGCGCAGCAGCTGGTCGACGGCTGCTCGCGCATGTTCCACGCGATGGGCGGCGGGCTCGGCGAGATGTTCGACACCATGCGCGCGGGCGACTGCCTCGACCTCGAGTCGCGCGCGGGCAAGGCCCCGGGCGGCTACCAGTACCAGCGCCAGTACTCGCGCACGCCGTTCATCTTCATGAACGCCGCCGGCATGCACCGCGACCTGGTCACGATGGTGCACGAGGCGGGGCATGCGTTCCACTCGATCCTGTCGAAGGACGACCCGCTGGTCGACTACCGCAACGCGCCGACCGAGTTCGCCGAGGTCGCGTCGATGTCGATGGAGCTGCTCACGCTGCCGTACCACCACGAGTTCTACGGCGCGGAGGAGTGCCGCCGCGCGCTGCGCGAGCGCCTGGAGCGGTTCCCCTCGGTGATGACGTGGATCGCGACCATCGACGCGTTCCAGCACTGGATCTACACCAACCCGGGCCATGGCCGCGCGGAGCGCACCGAGGCCTGGCGCGGCCTGATGCGGCGCTTCGGCAACGACGTCTCGTGGGACGGCTGCGAGGAGGCGCGCGACGCCGCGTGGCAGCGGCAGCTGCACCTCTTCGGCATGCCGTTCTACTACATCGAGTACGGCATCGCCGAGACCGGCGCGATCCAGATGTGGATCCAGTCGCGGCGCGACCAGCGCCAGGCGCTCGAGAACTACCGCCGCGGGCTCGCCCTGGGCGGCTCGCGGCCCCTGCCCGAGCTCTTCGCGAGCGCAGGCCTTCGGCTCGACCTCTCGGCGGACCTGATGGCCGAGCTCGCGCGCGAGGTCGACAGGGAACTCGTCGCGGGGTGATCGACCACGCGGCGTGACCGACCACACGGTGACCGACCACACGGTGACCGACCACGGCGTGACCCGCGCGCGGGAGCGACCGACGGCGGTGAATTCCCGCACGCGGCACGCGGCGCTCGGGCTACGCTGCAGGTCATGACCACGGCACCGCACCCGAACCCGCAGGCGATCGACACCGGAAGCGCGCCGTCCGTGGAGTCCGCGCGCGCCGCGGCCGAGGGAGGCCCGCTCGACGCCGCGGCCTTCCGCCGCGCCGGACACGCGCTCATCGACTGGATCGCCGACTACCGCGAGAACCTCGCGTCGCGGCCCGTCGCCCACCTGCCGCCGCCGGGTGCGATCCGCGCCATGCTGCCCGACCGCGCGCCCGAGCAGGGCGAGCCGATCGCGCGGATCCTCGCCGACCTCGACCGCGTGGTGATGCCGGGCATCGTGCACTGGCAGCATCCGGGGTGGTTCGCGTACTTCCCGGCGAACTCGAGCTACGAGTCGGTGCTCGGCGAGCTGGCGAGCGCGGGGCTCGGCGTGCAGGGCATGCTCTGGTCGACGAGCCCCGCGTGCACCGAGATCGAGACCCACGTGCTCGACTGGCTGGTGCACGCGCTCGGGCTGCCGGCGCGGTTCCTCTCGGAGCCGGCGACGGGCGGCCCCTCGGGCGACGGCGATGGCGGCGCACCCGCGCGCCGCGGCGGCGGCGTGCTGCAGGACACCGCGAGCTCGGCCGCGCTGGTGGCGATGGTCGCGGCGCGCGAGCGCGCGACCGGCTTCGCCAGCGACGCGCACGGCCTCGGCGCCGGAGGGCGCGCGGTGACCTGCTACACCAGCGACCAGGCGCACTCGTCGATCGAGAAGGCGGCGCGGATCGCGGGCATCGGCAAGGAGTTCGTGCGGCTCGTGCCCGTCGACGCGGCGGGCGCGATGCGCGTCGACCTGCTCGAGCAGGAGGTGGCGCGCGACCGCGCGCTCGGCCACCTGCCCGCGTTCGTGTCGGCCACGGTCGGCACCACGGGCGTGAACGGCATCGATCCGGTCGAGGACATCGCGAGGGTCTGCCGCGCGCACGGCCTGTGGCTGCATGTCGACGCGGCGATGAGCGGGACCGCGGCGTTCTGCGAGGAGTACCGCTTCGTGAACGCGGGCGCCGAGCACGCCGACAGCTGGTGCTTCAACCCGCACAAGTGGATGCCCGTCAACTTCGACTGCGACGTGCTGTGGGTCGCCGACCGCGCCGAGCTGGTGCGCGCGCTCAGCGTGCTGCCCGAGTACCTGCGCAACGCGGCGACCGAATCGGGCCGCGTGACCGACTACCGCGACTGGCAGGTCCCGCTCGGCCGGCGCTTCCGCGCGCTCAAGCTGTGGTTCGTGCTGCGGTCGTTCGGCATCGGCGGGCTCCGCGCGCTGGTGCGCGAGCATGTCGAGATGGCGCAGGACCTCGCCGCGCGCGTGCGCGCGAGCGCGCGGCTCGAGCTGGTGGCGGAGCCGCCGCTCAACCTGGTGTGCCTCGCGCACCGAGGCGGCGACGACGCGACGCAGC
The DNA here is from genome assembly GCA_945870915.1 of Candidatus Kuenenia stuttgartensis. Classification (GTDB taxonomy): domain Bacteria; phylum Planctomycetota; class Phycisphaerae; order Phycisphaerales; family SM1A02; genus QWPT01. The sequence continues at coordinate 15,523 of CAMBUI010000006.1, forward strand.
GGCTCATCGACGCGGTCAACCGCGACGGCCGCTTCCTCGTGTCGCACTGCCGCTTCCACGGTCGGCTCGTGCTGCGCGTCTCGGTCGGCGCGCTCGCGACCACCCGCGCGCACCTCGCGGCGTTCACCGAGCACCTCCTCGCGGAGGCGGAGCGGGCATGACCGGACCGAAGCGGCGCCGCACGCTCGGCTACCACACGGCCACGGTGCGGAACGCCTTCCTCACCCGGCTGCCCGACGCGCTCGTGGGCGGGCTGCTCAAGGCGCGCCACGTGCGGCAGCCGATCGCGCTCCAGGAGCACTGCTTCGCCAGCGCGCACTGGCCGCGCGACTTCGACGGGCTCCGCATCGCGCACCTCTCCGACATCCACTACGGCCACCTGCTGGGCGACGACCGGCTGATGCAGGCGGTCGACGCCGTGCGCGCGGTGCGCGCCGACCTGATCGCGATCACGGGCGACCTCGTCGACCTCTCGGCCCACGAGGCCCCGCGGCTGTTCGAGCGGCTCGCGCTGCTCACGGCGCGCCTGGGCGTGTTCGTGGTGCTGGGGAACCACGACCACCTCGACCACCCGCGGGCGATCGTGCGGGGCGCGCGCGACGCGGGGCTGGTGCCGCTGGTCGACGAGTCGGCGCGCGCGGGTGGCCGCGACGGGCTGCTGGTCGCGGGCATCGACTGGGCCACCTCGATCCCCGCGTGCTCGGCGCGCCTGCGCCGCTGCGGCGCCGGTCGCGCCGACCTGCTGCTGGCCCACAACCCGAAGGCCTTCGTGGGCGCCGAGGAGCGCGGCATCCCGCTCACGCTGTCCGGGCACACGCACGGCGGGCAGGTGGCGCGCCGCGCGAATCCGCGCCACAACCTGGTCTTCACCCAGCGGCTCAACGCGGGGCACTACCACGTGCGCGAATCGCACCTGTACGTGACCAACGGCGTGGGCGCGTGGTTCCCGCTGCGGGTGAACTGCCCGCCGGAGATCGCGGTGATCGAGATGCGTTCGCGCTGATACGCTGCCCGCATGGAAGCCGCCGCGCTGCTCGTCTCCACCCTCCTGCTCGCCGACGCGCGGCCCGCCGCGGGTGCACTCCCGGATGGAACCGTGGGGCGTGCCGCGGAAGGCGGGCGACTGGCCATCTCCGCCGACGACGACGATGACGATGACGTGGTCGACGGCGTGGCCGACGTCGAGGACGAGGATGAGGACGAGGATGAGGACGAGGACGGCGACGACGACGGCGACGGCGACGGTGCGTTCCGCCTCGAGGTCGTGATCGACCTCTGGATGCCGCGGCTCGAAGGCGACTTCACCGACGCGGGCGCGGAGATCGATGTGCGCGATGCCGACGTCCACGACACCGAGGCCGTCTTCTCGGGCGCACTCGCGCTCACGCGCGGCCGCGTGAAGGTCGAGCTCCGCGGCTTCAGCTTCGCGACCGAGGGCGCCGACACCGCGGCCGAGGCGTTCACGCTGGGCGGGCTCGCGGTCGCGGCCGGCGACGCGTTCGATTCGTCGTTCTCGTGGTGGAGCGCGGGCGCGGAGGTCTCGTACGAGTTCCTGCGCCCCCACCGAAACGCCTCCAACGGCACCGATTTCTCGCTGTTCCTGCTCGCGTCGCTCGATGTCCAGTCGGTCACGCGCGACATCGCGAACCTCACGACGGGCGCGCCGCCGGCGACGGCGCGCGAGGCATTCCTCGCCGCGGAGTTCGGCGGCGGATTCCGGCTCGCGTTCGACGCCCGTCCGGGATTCCCCGTGTTCCGCCGCGCGGAGGTCTCGGCCAAGGCCTCGGCCGGCGCCTCGCTCCCCGTGGGCGACGGCGACTTCGGCTCGGCCGCGCGCGTCGAGGCCCGCTTCACCGGCTGGATCACGCCCGACCTCGCGGTGTACGGCGGCTACCGCCTGGTCGGCGCCTCGCTCTCCGGCGAGGAGCTCGAGATGTCGGCGAGCCTCCAGGGCCTGATGGCGGGGTTCCGCTATGAGTTCTGACGAGCGCCGCCCGCCGCAGCGAGGCACGACTCCGGCGCAGCCGCGGACCCAGCAGCCGACCCGGGCGCCGGGCAGACCTGCGAGCCATGCGCAGGCCCGCACTCCGTCCAACGCGCCCAACCAACCTCACACCCAACCTCAAACCCACGCATCAGGCCACGCGCCGGCCCCGGCTCCCGGCCGGGCGGCGACTCCGGCCCGTGCACCCGCGCCCGCCAACGGCGTCCGCCTCGGCGGCGGCTGCAGCGTGGCCACCGAGGCGCTCGACTTCACCTTCGTGCGCGGCGGCGGCCCCGGCGGCCAGCATGTCAACAAGACCAGCACCAAGGCCGTGCTCCGCGTGCTGCTCGCCGAGATCTGGGGCCTCGACTTCGCGGGGCTCGACCGCCTGCGCGCCGTCGCCGGCTCGCATCTCGTAGGCCAAGGCCGGGAAGAGGCGCTCCTCATCACCGATCACTCGACCCGCTCGCAGGCCGACAACCGCGAGGCATGCCTGACGCGCCTCAAGACGCTGGTGTCGATGGCGGCGAAGCGCCCGAAGGTCCGCAAGAAGACGAAGCCGACGCGCGGCAGCGTCGAGCGGCGCATCGAGAGCAAGAAGCGCGAGGGTGAGAAGAAGAGGTTGCGCGGCGGGTTCTGAGCCGCGCAATCCCCGCCGAGTCTGCAGCGGCGGGATCGGGCGCAAACACCTCGGCGACGCGTTGCCGCCGCCTCCGACCCGCTACAACTCATCGACTCCAGGACGCCAGCAGCACGGCCAGATCGATGCTGTTGACTACGCCGTCGCCATTGAGGTCCGCCGCGCCCGGTGCGGGGCTTCCCCACGCGGACACGAGGATCTCGAGGTCCTGCGCGTTCACGAGACCATCGCCATCGAGGTCACCGGGCGGCGGCGGTTCGCAGGAGTCGATGATTCCGTTCGCGTTCCCGTCCGGCGCACCTGCCGCGATGTCGCACTCGTCCGGAACCCCGTTGTCGTTGCAGTCGCCCGCGGCGCCCGCGCCAACGATCTCGTCCCAGTCAAGAACTCCGTCGCCGTCGCAGTCATGCGCACCCACGCGCACCGTGCACTGCGACATCACCTGCACGACGTCATTGGCCGTGAAGGCGGGATCATTGAGCGTGTATGGCGGTGGCTGCACCGTTGGTTCGGCCCCCACCCACACCTGGCCGTTGGCGCGACGGCCCACGAACCACGGGTTGACCATCTCGCTGGGGTTGAAGTCATCGACCCCGAACTCGACGAAGGGCTCTACCGGTGGCGCCGGCACGAGACCCGCCGTGAACCCCCAACGGGCCACTGATCCGTTCGCTCGGGTGCCGAATCCATTCCGCCGAGTCAGCCGTACGGGGCCGGTGACGTCGGCTGGCACGCTGCACACTCCATCGGTTGCGGATCCGATGCACGAGCGCACGCCGTTCGCCGCGGTCGCGCTGACTGCGAAGGGAGCCGAGGAGAGCCAGTCGCGCATGAACTGTCCCGACGCGCTCTCGCAATTCGGGATCACCACGCTCAACACGGGGTTCATCGATGCGGGATCCCATGCGACCAGACCTCCGGCTTCGTCGATGGCGTGCAACCTGCGCACTCCATTGATCAGCGACTCCCCCACGAACTCGCGGAAGCGCCCCGAGGGAACACGGTACGGCAGCGCGCCAGGCTGCTCGCTCATGACGATGGAACGGAGGGTTCCGTCACGCAGCCTCATGATGAGCGCGCCCGCCCGGTCGCGGGCGAGGATCGGCGAACACGCGACCACGTCCCGCGCGATGACTCCATCGGGTCCCATCACGCCCGTCAAGGACGGCGTCGATCCTCCCCCGATCAGTCGGACCGTTCCATCCGCGAAGTGACCGAACTCCGCGGGAACATACTGACCGCCGAGGGTGAAGAGGGCGATCGGCCGTCGCAGCTCGTCAAGCGCGAACCGCGGCCCGGTGGGGCTGTCGGCCGCGTTCTCCAGCATGCTGAGCGCAGCGCCCGTCCCCTTGAGCTCCACGACCACGCGCCCATCCGCACGGAGCCCCAGCAGGGATCGCCCACCGAGCGCGATGTCCACGAACGGCCCCTCGATGCGACGGTCGACCGAACCGCCGCCGATCCACGCGTCGCCCACGAGATCGACTCCCCCGAAGAAACCCGCCCAACTCGTACGCACTCGCGTGTAGGCACGCGATCGGAAGCTCGCGGGGGCGGTGTTCTGACCGATCAACTCGATCGTGCCGTCCGCCCTGCGAGCGATGCAGGTCGGGTACCCGGCCTGGTTCGGACCTCCGAGGAGGGCGAGCCTGTGCTCGACGAAGGCGCCGCTCGGGATCGCGAACGGAAACAACCCGCCCGCCACGAGGGTGCCCGCGGCCGTTCGGGCAACCACCGCGCTGTTGGAAGCCTCGACATCGGCGAACTTGCCGGTCATCGAGGCGACATGGCCGGCGTTGGAGCCCCACGCCCGCACCTGGCCATTCATCGTCACGCCCGCTCCCCCGAGCGCGTGCGCCGAAATGTCCGACCACGCATCGGCGGGGATCGCCACTCCTGGCGGACGGTTGGTCAGGACCGATCCATCCGCTCGGCGGTAGGCCGTGAAGATCCCGCATGCACTCGCTTGAACGAATGCGCCGGTCGGCGGACGACACGCCGCCCCGAGCGGCGCCCCGAACGCTTCCCACGAACCGTCGGATCGCCGGAGGAGGTAGCTGTCCGCCACCTGAAAGCCCGCGCTCGAGAACAACCCCGCGGCGTTCTCGATGGCGCTCACCGGCCTCTCGAGGTCGCCAGGTAGATACATGACCCCCGAGACGGCGCTCCCCGCAGGTGCGGGCTGCAACTGCGCATGCGCGAGAGAAGCGCCGTGCAGGGTGGCAACGAGCATGACGCGAGCACTTGCCGCGAATGGAACCACTCGGTGGAGCCTCATTCCAAACCTCCTTCGCGCAGCAGCGCTTGAATCGAGTCGATCATCGCATCCGCTTGCTCGAGGTCGAGAGGGGCCACTTCCTGGATCCACCGCGCGAACTCCGGAACGTCGGAATAGCCCATCAGACGGACGGCATCCTCGATCGACATCCGGAACTCCAGGGTGACCGTCGGGCATGCACATCCTACGGTCGATGTGGCCCCGACGCCCGCGAAGTGACCCGCGCCGATCGCATTGGAGGCTACGACGAGAAGAGCGGCGAAAGTCAACTGAAGCCCGCGCATATCCTTCATTCTTCAAACGTACCCATAGATTCTCTTCTGTCAATGGAAAAATGCACATAAACGCGCTGCAGAATGCCGGGCCGCCCTCGCTGTTCTGGTTCCCCAAGATCTGCCCAGCGTTGTTGATGCCGTTGGGATTCATCCACGGGCATCCCAGCATGAAGCCAAGCGGGACCATCTCCGCGTCGTTCCAGAAGAAGCCGGAGCGGGTGATGCAGCTGGAGCCGTTTGGCGTGAGACAAGGACCGAACCCGAATCCCGCGGCCTGACCGAGGTCGTTCACGCCCCCGCCGCGCTGCTCCAAGCGCCCGGCGTCGCTGATTCCGTAGGCGCGGCTCCACACGGTGCCCGACGGCGTGGAAAGCGCCTGCACCGCGGGCGAGCCCGCGTACCAGACCATGGCGCGGTCGTTGAGGTTGCACGAGCCGAAGGCGTAACCCACGATGTCGCCGCGCGCGCTGATCGCCTGCGGCGACATCCAGATCGTCGCGCAGGTGATGCCGCAGGCAAGCTCGACGGCGTAGCGCGGCGGGCAGTCTGGCCCGGCGAACGCAGCGCTGACAGCGACTACGGCAGCTGACGCCGAGGCGCAAAGGAGGGCGACGAGGTTGAAGCGGGTGCCCATCAAGCGTGCGGTTCCCCGAGGGCAGGCTCGGACATCCTGCCCAATCATCGAGGATTATTCAATGGCCTACAGGGTTGATTCCTGCAGATCGTCCGGATGACGCCGCTGGATGCTGGGCATGCGCGCGTCAACGCACGGCGCCGCGCGCCAAATCTCATGTCACCCTGTTTCAGCGGACTTTCGGCCCACGGATCCCGCGAATTGCGGGCCACTCGGCTCTTCGTGCCGTCCCGCTCACACGACCCGACAGTCGCCCTTGCCCTTCTCGACGACGCCGATCACGAGCGGCTCCTCGCCGAGCTTCCTCAGCGCCTTCATCACCGTCGACGCGCCCTCGCGGCGCACGATGATGGTGTAGCCGATGCCCATGTTGAATACGCGGAACATCTCCTCGGTCTCGACGCCGCCATGCTTCTGCAGGAACGGAAAGACCGGGTGCGGGTCCCATGTGGCCGACGAGATGACCGCGTCGACATCGCCGCCGAGCGCGCGGCAGACATTTCCGGGCAGGCCGCCGCCGGTGATGTGCGCCATGCCCGACACGAGGTCGCGCTTCTTGCCGAGCAGGTCGAGGAGCCCGATCACCTGCTTGGCATAGATGCGCGTCGGCTCGAGCAGCACGTCGATCAGGCGCTTGCCGCCGAGTTCGGCGTACTTCTTCGTATACGAGAGCTTGGCATCCTTGATGATGCGGCGCACGAGCGTGTAGCCGTTGGAATGGACGCCGCTCGAGCGGAGGCCGATCACGACATCGCCAACCTTGACCTTCGGCTGCTTCCTGATGCGCTCGTGCTCGATCACGCCCACGCAGAAGCCTGCGACATCGAAGTCGCCGGGCGAGTAGATGTCGGGCATCTCGGCGCACTCGCCGCCGATGAGCGCGCAGCCCGCGATCTCGCAGCCCTTGGCCACGCCCGCGATCATCGCGGTGGTGTTGGTCGGGTCGAGCTTCGAGAGCCCGAGGTAGTCGAGGAAGAAGAGCGGCTCTGCGCCCTGGACGATGAGGTCGTTGACATTCATCGCCACGCAGTCGATGCCGACGGTGTCGTAGATCTTGAACTCGGCGGCCAGCATGACCTTGGTGCCCACGCCGTCGGTGCAGCCGACGAGGACGGGGTCCTTGTACTTGCGGCCCGCGCCGTTGAGCTTGAACATGCCCGCGAACGCGCCGTGCAGGCCGAGGACGCGCGGCGAGTAGGTGCGGCGCACGATCGGCTTGATGCGGTCGACGACCTCGTCGCCCGCGTCGATGTCGACGCCGGCGGCGGCGTAGGTGAGGGGCTTCTTGGCGGGGGTCTTCTCGGCGAGGGACTTCGCGCCCCGCGCCTTGGCGGCGGGCTTGCCCCCCTGCGGCTTCTGCTTCAGGGCGGACTTCGACGGCGTCTTCGGGAGGGCGGTGCGGGCCATAAGGGCGGCGAGTTTAGCGGCTGACGCGGGATTCACGGGGACGGCGAGGGAAGAGCGGGTCGGGTATGCTCTCCGCCCCTATGGCCATCCTTGTCGACGGAAACACCAAAGTCATCTGCCAGGGCATCACCGGCAGCGCGGGCGCCTCGCACACCAAGGGCTGCTTCGAGTACGGCACCCGCATGGTCGGCGGCGTCACGCCCGGCAAGGGCGGGCTCAAGGACCCGAACGGACTTCCGATCTTCGACACCGTGCTCCAGGCGGTGAAGGCCACCGGCGCCGATGCGACCATGATCTTCGTGCCCCCCGCGGGCGCGGCCGACGCGATCCTCGAGGCGGCCGATGCGGGCATCCGCGTGATCTGCGCCATCACCGAGGGCGTGCCCGTGCTCGACATGGTGCGCGTCAAGGAGGCGCTCAAGGCCTACCCGCACTCGACCCTGATCGGGCCGAACTGCCCGGGCATCATCACCCCCGGCAAGCGCATCTCGGGCGAGGGTCCGTCGGCCAAGTTCGAGGGCGGCTGCAAGATCGGCATCATGCCGGGCTACATCAACACGCACCGCAAGGACGCGTCGACCGGCAAGTCGGTCGGCATCGTCAGCCGCTCGGGCACGCTCACCTACGAAGCGGTGTGGCAGACCTCGCAGCGCGGGATCGGCCAGTCGACCTGCGTCGGCATCGGCGGCGACCCCGTGCGCGGCCTCGGCTTCATCGAGGCGCTCGAGCTCTTCAACAAGGATCCCGAGACCGACGGCGTGGTCATGATCGGCGAGATCGGCGGCACCGACGAGGTCGAGGCGGCCAAGTGGATCAAGGCCCACATGAAGAAGCCGGTCGCCGGCTTCATCGCGGGCCGCACCGCGCCGAAGGGCAAGCGCATGGGTCACGCCGGCGCGATCATCGGCGGCGCCGACGACACCGCGCAGGCCAAGATCGAGGCGCTCAAGGCGTGCGGCATCGCGGTGGCCGAGAGCCCCGCCGACCTCGGTTCGACGATGGCGAAGGCGCTCGGCCTCGCCTGAGCCGGATCGCAGGGTCCGTGCGGAAAATCGTGGGGCGCGCGTAGGACCGCGGGACGGGCCGATTTCGGCGCGTATCGTGGGGTGATGCGCCTGATCCGTCCCCTGTCGTTCCTCCTCCTGGCCGTAACCGTGCCGACGTTGGCCGTAACCGTGCCGACGCTGGCCGTAACCGTGCCGACGCTGGCCGCAACCGTGCCGACGCTGGCCGTAACCCAGGCCGCGCCGCACGCCACCACCGACGCGCAGCCGGCGGTCGGCACTGCCGCCGCCCCCAAGCCCCTCCGCGTGGCCGTCATCGGGGCGAGTGCGTCGGCGGGCTTCGGCTGCGTGTTCCGCGAGAAGCGCGGTGACGGCGACTACGCCGCCAGTTTCCGACTCATCGACATGGTGCGGCTGGCGTGTCCCGAGCTCGAGCTGCTCACCAGCGACCTCTCGAGCGGGTTCTTCTTCATGGCGCCCGTCCGCAACGGCGAGAAGGCGGCGACGCGGGCGCGCGAGTTCCGGCCCGACTGCGTGGTCGCCCTCGATTTCCTCTTCTGGTACTGCTACGGCGACGATGCGCCCGACGGCACCGCGGTGAAGTCCGAGGCGCAGCGGCTCGAGAAGCTCGAGCTCGGGCTCAAGCAGCTCGAGGGCTTCGAGGTGCCGGTGCTCGTCGGCGACATTCCCGACATGTCGCGTGCGGTGGGCAAGATGCTCTCCAGCATGCAGGTCCCCTCCGCCGACACCCTGCGGAAGGCCAACGACCGGTTCGCCCAGTGGGCGAAGTCGCGACCAAATGTGCGCGTGGTGCCGCTCGCGGCCATGCAGCGGCAGCTGATGGAGGAGCGCGCGCTCGACATCGCGGGCGGGCGGATCACCGCGACCAAGGATGCGCCCCTGCTCCAGCGCGACGACCTGCATCCCGCGCCGCACGGCATGGCCGGCCTCGCGTGCGCGGTGGCGGAGGAACTGAAGTCGGCCTGCGCATCGGTCGCACCGGCGTCCGAAGGCTGCGACCCCGATCCCACCGAGACGGTCGAGCGCGCGCGCGGCACGCTCAAGCCGGCGCGGCGGGCGGTACCCCGCGAAGTTCCGGCGGATCCGACGGCGGCTCCTGCCACGCCGCCTGCCACGCCGCCTGCCACGCCGCCTGCCACGCCTCCTGCCACACCTCCTGCCACTCCAGCGTCAGCGAAGTAGCTCGATGCGGTCCTTTACGCCCTGGTCGGTCGCCTCGCGCACCGCGGCGTCGCAGAGCGCGTTCCAGCCCGGCTTGCCGAGCACGCGCAGCGCGGTCTGCTTGATGAGCTCGAGGTCGGTCCTGGGATCGCGCCCGCGGGGATAGCGGCCGAGCAGCGCCACCACGCGCTGGTCGTCCATGGCGGCGAGCCGCGGCAGGAAGAGCTGCCACAGCATCGCGCGCTCGAGGCGACCCTTGCGCGCGCTCTTGGCGAACGCGACCGGGTAGCGCTCGATGTCGCGCGCGCGGAAGAGCGCGCCCAGCGCGTGCGGAGCCGCCGACGCGGCCGCGTCGGTCGGCGCGGCCAGGTCCCAGGCGGCGAGCACCGCGCGGTCGTCGCCGCACAGCTCGAGGTCGCGGATCGCGGCCGCGAGCGCCGCGGAATCCTTCGCATCGCGGAACCGCGCGAGGTTCGCCGCGGCCGAGGCGCGCAGGGACATCGCCGGATCGGCGCCGCCGCCGGCGCGGGCGATGCGGCGGATGCCGATCTTCTCCGGCGTCGCGAGCAGCGTGAGCGGATCGCCGTAGGCCGCGGTGCGCCACGGCCGGGCCATCGCGCCCTCCATCGTGCGCGCCGACACCAGGAACGGGATCAGCGCGCCGCAGCGCGCGGCCATCAGCCCGGGCGGCACGAAGGCCGGAAGCAGCGGCTCGTACACCGAGCCGAAGTAGGCGTAGGCGCCGTGCTCGATGAAGCGTCCGCCGACCGAGTCGTCGACATTCGGATTCTCGAGCGAGAACGAGTGCAGGAAGTGCACCATCGCGGGCCGGTCGAACACCGGCACATCGCCGACGTTCGCGGTGCCGCCGCCGTGCAGGCCGAACTGCGTGCTCACGCCGTGCGAGTTGACCCACAGCGCGTCGCAGCCGAAGCCGCCCATGAGGAGCGGGCGCCACGCCTCGAGCGAGGCGCGGTCGCGCGACCACTGCTGCGTGGCGAAGCCCTGCTTGCCGAGTTCCTCGACCGCCGGCGCGACATCGTACTTCTGCCACGGCTCGCCGCCGTCGTAGGTGTGCACGAGCCACGCCGACGCGCGCGGCGCGAAGAGCGCGCTCATCGCCACATACGCGCAGCGCGCCTCGCTGCCGAAGATGCCGGCGCCCATCGCCCACCACGCGCCGTCGGCGTGGCGGCCGAGCGCGTCGAGCGTCGAGACCGGCTGGCCGGGCTGGGTGGGGAACGGCCCGGCGGTGATCTCGATCCGCGAGCCCGGCGGCAGCTCGGGCGTCGCCTTCCACGGGATGTCGCGGCAGACGACGAAGGCGTCGATCGCGTCGCCGAGGCCCTTCCACGGGAGGCCGGTGCGCTCGGCGGCGACCTCGAGCTCGTTGGAGAGCCTGCGGAAGCCGGCGTCGCCGAGGGTGGCGCTCGGGACGCCGTAGGGCTCGGACGAGAAGTGGATGGTCGCGCAGCGCCCCGCGGCGAGCGCGGCCGCGGCGGTCCACGCGGGGTCGGTCGCGTCGGCCAGGATGACCATCGACGGCGGCACCTGCCGCTTGAGGCAGGCGCCGATGATGTCGGCGCTGCCGTCGGCGATCGCGTCGGCCGCCGACGAGGCGATCAGACGCTCGCGCTCGGCGCGGTCGGCGGGCATGGCGCCGACCGAGGCGCGGCGCACGACCGACTTGGGCGCGAAGCCGCGCACGAAGAGCGGCGCATAGAGGTCGTCCTCGATCAGCACGGGCCAGCGGGACTCCGCGCTCCACTTCGAGATCTCGTCGAGGTAGGTGCGCGCATCGGGCACGAGCACGACCTCGTCGACCACCGGCCAGCTCCGCTCGAGCGCGGCGGTGCGGTAGCCGAGCTGGATCGGCCACGGGGTGGGCGGCGTCGCGGGCGCGGATTGTTGCGCGAGCGCGAGTGCGTTCCCGAGCGCGACTCCGCTCCCGAGCGCAAGCGCGGTCATCGTCCTACGGAGCACCAGAGGTGGGACCGGACGGCGGACCGGGCGGGGGACTGGGCGGAGGACGGGGCGGAGGACTGGGCCCGTCGAGGCGCGAAGGTGCATTCACCAAGCGTAGCACGGCGCGCGGGAGGCCCGCCGGGTCGATGCGCGCCGCGCCAACCGTCGCACCCTCTCCGCCCGCTCACCCTTCCCGTGCGGCCGACGCGAGGTACCCCTCCGCGATCGCGCGGAACTCGGCGGCACTCGCCCGCGCCGCCTCGGGCGACCACTTGAGGACCGGCGCCATCGTGGCCGCGACCTCGTCGGCGATCGATGCCGCGGCGCGCGCGTCGAGCAGCAGCGCGCGCGAACGGCGCGCGAGCACATCGTCGACGGTGCGAGCCATCTCCGACTCGACGGCGAAGAGCACCTCGGAGCGCGTCAGCGGCAGCGCCGGCGTGTAGGGATCGGCGAGCCGCGGATCACGCGCCTCGATCGCCCCGATCGCGGCGAGGTCGCTGCCGTACATCCGGCGCGTGTCGGGCAGCCCCGCCTCGACGCCGGCGTGGAGCGTGAATCCGTGCAGCCGCAGGTGTTCGGTCACGCACGCGCGCACCTCGAGGCCGGCGGTCTCCATCGCGAGGTCGACCGTCTCCTCGGCCATGCGGCGGTAGGTCGTCCACTTGCCTCCGGTCACGGTCACGAGCCCCGACGGCGACACCTCGAGCTGGTGCTCGCGCGAGACCTTCTTGCTGCTCGATGCATCGCCCTTCGACGAGTCGCCCTTCGATGCATCCCGCGACGGCTTCGCCAGCGGGCGCAGGCCGGCGAACACCGAGAGGATGTCGGCGCGGCGCGGCTCGCGCGCGAGGTACCGCCCCGCGTTGCGGAGGATGAAGTCGATGTCGTCGCCCGAGGCGCGCGGCTCGAGCTCGGGACGCTCGACCTCGGTGTCGGTGGTCCCGACGAGCGTCCGCCCGTGCCAAGGGATCACGAAGAGCACGCGGCCGTCGTCGGTGTGCGGCACCATGATCGCGTGGTCGCCGGGAAGGAAGCTGCGCGGCAGCACGATGTGCGTCCCGCGCGACGGAACCAGCGAGGGGCGCGCGTCCGCGTCGTCGAGGCGGCGGACCTCGTCGGCGAAGACGCCGGTGGCGTTCACCACGATGGACGCGTGGACGGTGAATGCCCGGCCCGACTCGAGGTCGCGCACCTCGGCGCCGACGACCTGTCCGTCGACCTTCACCAGCCCGGTGCACCGCACGCGGTTGGCGACGCACGCGCCGCGCGCCGCGGCCGTGCGCGCGAGCGCCAGCGCCATGCGGGCATCGTCGAACTGCGCGTCGTGGTACTCGATGCCGCCGAGGAGTCCCTCCTCGCGCACGCCCGGGATCGCGCGGATCGTCTCGTCGCGCGAGAGCGCGCGGCTCGGACCGAGGTTGCGCCGGCCGGCAAGCGCGTCGTACAGGCGCAGTCCCGCGCCGTAGAACGGCCCCTCCCACCAGTGGTAGCGCGGGACGATGAACGCGAGATCGTGCACCAGGTGCGGCGCGTTGGCGCACAGCAGCGCGCGTTCCTCGAGCGCCTCGGTCACCAGCGCGAACTGCATCTCGGCCAGGTAGCGCACCCCGCCGTGGACGAGCTTGGTGCTGCGCGAACTGGTCGCGCTCGCGAAGTCGGCGGCCTCGACCAGCGCGGTGGTGAACCCGCGGCTGGCCGCGTCGACCGCGACCCCGAGGCCGGTGGCGCCGCCGCCGATCACCAGGATGTCGAAGTCGAGCGCCTCGAGTGCGGCGATCTGGGCGAAGCGGTCGAAGGGTCGGGTCATGGCTCGGTGTCTCGGTCGGTGGCGTGGGTGGGTGTGCGCGTGCGTGCCTGCGTGCTCGCCTGCGTGCTCGCATCGTCCGTCGCGTGGCTGCTTCCCGGATGCGCGAACGCACGCACCGCGGCGACCGCGGCGCTCCAGCGAAGGCGCGCGGCGCAGCGCGCGTCCGGCGCGGCGACAGGCTCGAATCTCCGCTCGATCGACGGCTGCGCGGGCACGGCGTCGTCGGCCGGATCCGCGGCGCGCGGCGCATCGGGCCGCGAGACCCCGACGCGCGCCAGCAGCGCGGCGCCGTAGGCCGTCGACTCGAGCATGTGCGGACGCGCGACCGGTACGCCCGCAAGATCGGCCTGCAGCTGCATGAGCAGGTCGCTCGCCGCCGCTCCGCCGTCGACGCGCAGTTCGTCGACCGCGATCCCTCCCGCGCGGATCGCGTCGACGAGGTCCGCGACCTGGTGCGCGACGCCCTCGAGCGTGGCCCGCGCGACATGGGCCTTCGTCGAGCCCCGCGTGATCCCGAGCACCGCACCGCGCGCCTCGGCATCCCACCACGGCGCGCCGAGACCGGCGAACGCGGGCACGACGACCACGCCCCCGCTGTCAGGCACGCTCGCCGCCAGCGCGTTCACCTCGGGCGCGCGGTCGATGAGGCGCAGGCCATCGCGCAGCCACTGCACGGCGCTGCCGCCGACGAAGACCGAGCCCTCGACCGCGTACTCGGCGCGGCCACCGATCCGCCACGCGACCGTCGTGAGAAGGCCCTCGGGCGGCGCCACGGCTTCCGCGCCCGCGTGCGCGAGCAGGAAGCAACCCGTGCCGAAGGTGCACTTCGCCATGCCCGGCCGGGTGCAGCGCTGTCCGAAGAGCGCCGCCTGCTGGTCGCCCGCGATCCCCGCGATCGGAATCGCCGCGCCGAGGAGCGCGGGCACGCTCTCGCCGACGACGCCCGCCGAATCGACGATCGCGGGCAGCATCGCGCGCGGCACGCCGAACAGCGCGCAAAGTTCGTCGCTCCACGCGCAGCCGGTGGCGCCGGCATGGGCTCCGATCGCCGCGAGCATCGTCCGCGACGCGTTCGAGGCATCGGTCGCGTGCACGCGGCCGCCGGTGAGGTTCCACAGCATCCACGCGTCGATGGTGCCCGCCGCGAGTTCGCCGTGCCCGGCCCTTGCGCGCGCGCCGGGCGTGCGATCGAGGATCCACGCGAACTTCGACGCGCTGAAGTAGGGATCGAGCCGCAGTCCCGTGAGCGCGCGCACGCGAGGACCGTGACCGGCCTCGCGCAGTTCCGCCATCCGCGCCGCCGTGCGGCGGTCCTGCCACACGATCGCCGGGGCGATGGGCACGCCGGTCGCACGGTCCCACACCACCGCGGTCTCCCGCTGGTTCGTGACCGCGATCGCGGCGATGTCGCCCGCGGAGATGCCCCTCGGAAGCCGCCCCGCCGAGGCGACCGCGTCGCGCGCGCACGCGAGCGCCGCGGCCCAGATCTCGGCCGCATCGTGCTCGACCCATCCCGGCGCGGGAAAGTGCTGCGCGAACTCCCGCTGCGCGACCGCGACCGCGGCGTCGCCGTCGAACACGATCGCGCGCACGCTGGTGGTGCCGCAGTCGAAGGTGAGGATGGGACGCGGCGTGCTCGTCATCGGATCGGTTGCGATGGGACCCGCCGCCGCGCGTTCACCCGCGCGGCGTGCGCGCTCACTCGTCGTCCCCACCCGACATGTCCCACGGGTTCGTCGGCGCACGCGGCGCGTCGACCGGCTCGGCGAGTCCGGGCACGCGCGCGACGCGCTCGGCGCCGAGCATGCGGCGCAGCTCGCCGAGCGCGCGCACCGTGCGCTCGCGGCGGTCGAAGCGCAGTCGCTCGATCTCCTCCATCTTCGCGCGGTAGGCGGTCCAGTCGGCGTCCTCGCCGATGACCGCATCCTCGCTCGCCTTCACCAGCGCGCCCGTCATCTGGTCGAAGAGCGCGAGGTACTCGGCGCGCAGCGCCTCGACGCGCGCGCGGAGGTCCTCGTCGATCCCGTCGAGCGCGAGCGCCGCGGAGAGCTGGCGCTCGGCCGAATCGCTGGGCCGGTGGAGGCCGGGATGCACCGCGCGAAGCCGGGCGCGCGCGAACGCCTCGCGCCGCTCGGGGTCGGCGATCGCGGTGCCGCACGCGGACTCGAACGCCTTGGCCAGGCGGGCGCGCAGCGCGGCGACATCCTTCCCGCGTCCGTTGGTCGCGACCCGCAGCGCGTCGAAGGCCTGCGCGTCCTCGCCGGCC
>CAMBUI010000007.1 GCA_945870915.1 Candidatus Kuenenia stuttgartensis
TCCTGCGCGAGCAGGGGGCTGCGCGCGATCCAGTCGGTCGCGTCGCGGCGCGCGCGCTCGAGGAGGCCGAGGTCCTTCGACAGGTCGGCGACCTTGAACGGCGGCAGTCCGCTCTGCTTCGCGCCGAACAGCTCGCCGGGCCCGCGGATCGCCAGGTCGAGCTCGCTCACGCGGAAGCCGTCGTCGGTCGAGCGGATGGCCTCGATGCGCGCGCGGCCGTCGTCGGTGGTCGGGTCGGCGACCAGCACGCACACGCCGCCCTTCGGGCCGCGCCCGACGCGGCCGCGGAGCTGGTGCAGCTGCGCGAGGCCGAAGCGGTCGGCGTGCTCGATCACCATCACCGTCGCGTTCGGGACATCGACGCCGACCTCGATCACCACGGTGGCGACGAGCGCGTCGATCTCGCCCGCGCGGAAGCGGTCCATGACCGCGTCGCGCTCGTCGGGCTTCATGCGGCCGTGCATCGCGGCGAGCCGCGCGCCGCGCAGGGCGCCCGCCTCGAGCCGCGCGAGGTGGCCCGCGACGTCCTTCAGGCCGAGGTCGCTCTCCTCGACCGCGGGCACCACGATGAACGCCTGCTCGCCGCGGTCGATGCGGTCCTTCACGAAGCGGTAGGCGTCGTCGGAGCGCGACTCGGACAGGACGCGCGTGTGCACCGGCGCGCGGTCCTTGGGACGGTGGCGGATCGTGGACACATCGAGGTCGCCGTAGACCGTGAGCGAGAGCGTGCGCGGGATCGGCGTCGCGGTCATGACCAGCATGTGCGGCGTCTGTCCCGCGGGCGCCTTGCCGCGCAGCTCGGCGCGCTGCGCCACGCCGAAGCGGTGCTGCTCGTCGACGACCGCGAGCGCGAGCGCGTGGAAGCGGATGTCGCCCGTGAGGAGCGCATGGGTGCCGACGACGATGTCGATCTGCCCGAGCGCGACGAGGTCGCGCACCAGCGCGCGCTCACCCGCGGGCAGGCTGCCGGTGAGCAGGCCGACCCGCACGGTCGTCCCCGCGAGGAACCGCGAGATCGACGCGTAGTGCTGCTCGGCGAGCAGTTCGGTCGGCGCCATCATCGCCGCCTGGTGGCGGTTGGTCACCGCGGCCAGCATCGAGGCGAGCGCGACCGCGGTCTTGCCCGCGCCGACATCGCCCTGCAGCAGGCGGTTCATCGGACGCGTCTCGGCGAGGTCCCCCGCGATCTCGCGGAACGTCGCCAGCTGGTCGGGCGTGAACTCGTAGGGGAACCGCGACAGGATCTCGCGCTCGCCCGCCACCGGGATCGGCAGCGCCGGCGCGCCCTGCGCCGATCGCATGCGGCGCTTGATCGCCACCGCGAGCTGCAGCGTGAGCAGTTCGTCGTAGGCGAGCCGCGTGCGCGCGGCGCCGAACGCGCCCTCGTCCTCCGGCGCGTGCATCGAGCGGTAGGCGCGCTTGATGCCCACCAGGCCGCGCTCGAGCAGGAACTCCTGCGGCAGCACCTCGGGGATCGCCGCGCACGCCGCGTCGAGCACCTTGTGCACGGTCTGCTCGATCGTGCGCGAAGGCAGCCCCTCGCTCGAGGGATACACCGCGCGGAGCCGGTCGCTGCGCGCGGCGGGCGCGCTGCCCTCGACCACATCGGTCCACTTGGGGTTCGAGAGGTCGAGGTAGCCGCGTTCGAGCCGCGCCTTGCCCTCGATGATGCCCTGGCGCCCCGGGTGCAGCTTGCCCCGCATCCACGGCATGTTGAAGAACACGAGGCGGGCGGTGCCGGTGCCGTCGTCGACGGTCGCCTCGAGGCGGGGGCGCTTGCCGAACGCGGTCCGGCTGGCGACCACGGTGGCGCGCACGGCGATGTTGGCCGACTTCTCCGCATCGGGCTTCGCCTCGAGCGCGGCGATGTGCGCGGCGATGGTGTCCTCGCCGTGCTCGGCCTCGACGCGGAACGGGAAGTGGCGCACGAGGTCGCCGACCGTGTGGATCCCGAGCTCGTGGAAATGCCGCGCGCGCGCGGCGCCCACGCCCGCGGCCGACTCGATCGATTCGCCCAGGAGCGAAGGGGGGTTGTCGCTGCGCGCCGCCGTCATGCAGGATCCCTACTATACGACCCCGTGAAGCGGCCTCCCTTCGATCCCTCCCGTGCGCGCGGCGATAGTTTCGCCGGGGGGCTGTTCGATACCACGCCGGTGGCGAGGCAGGGGGCGCCCGCGTCGCAGCCCGCATCGCAGCCCGCGTCGGAGGCCGCGTCGGAGGCCACGCCGGCAGCGTCATCATCGGCTGCGCCTGCGTCCACGCCAACGCCCACGCCAACGCCCACGCCAACGCCCACGCCAAGGCCCACGCCCACGCCGACCGCCGCGGGTCCCGACCCGCAGCCCGCGGCGAGGACTACCCCGGCTGCTCCGCCTCCTCCGGCCGCCGCGCCGGGCGAGCTCACCGTCACCCAGTTCAGCGACCTGATCAGCCGCACCCTCGAGGAGGGCATGCGCGGGAGCTTCCGCGTCCAGGGCGAGATCGCCAACATCTCGAAGCGCGGGCACTGGTACTTCTCCGTCAAGGACGCCGGCGCCGTGCTCTCCTGCGTGATGTGGCAGACCGACGCCGCGCGCACCGCCTACGACCCGCGCGAGGGCGATGCGGTCGTCGTGACCGGGCGCATCAAGCACTACGCGCCGCAGGGCCGCACGCAGCTCTACGCGACCAAGCTCGAGCGGCAGGGGCTCGGCACGCTCGAGCAGCGGTTCCAGGAGCTGGTGCGCGAGCTCCGCGCGCTCGGCTACTTCGAGGAGTCGCGCAAGAAGCCGCTCCCCGAGTTCCCGCGCCGGGTGGCGGTGATCACGAGCCGCACCGGCGCGGCGCTGCAGGATGTCCTCAAGACGGCCGGCGAGCGCTGCCCCGCGGTCGAGTTCATCGTGATCGACGTGCGCGTGCAGGGCGACGGCGCGGCGGCCGAGGTGGCCCGCGCGCTGCGCGCGGTCGAGGCCATGCACGCGCGCGCCGAGATCGACGCGGTCATCGTCACCCGCGGCGGTGGATCGCGCGAGGACCTCTGGGCGTTCAACGAGCGCGTGGTGGCCGAGGCCGCCGCGGCGATGACGATCCCGCTGGTCGCGGCGATCGGGCACGAGGTCGACACCAGCGTGATCGAGCTGGTCGCCGACCGGCGCGCGAGCACGCCCACGCAGGCGGTCATGCTGCTGCTGCCCGACCTCGCGGGGCTCGCCGAGCGCCGCGAGCGCCTCGCGCGCGACCTCCGCAACGCGATGCGCTGGCTGATCAATGCGCGCCGCGAGCAGCTGGCCGACCTCGCGTCGTCGCCGGCGCTCGACTCGCCCTCGCTCCGCATCGCGCACTCCCGCGAGCGGCTGGCACGGCTCGACGCCCGCGCCCGCGCCGCGCTCGCGTCCGGTCTCGCCGACGCCCGCCGCACCGTCGAGCGCCTCGCCACGCGTCTTCAGTCGAACGCCCCGTCGGCGCGCGCCGCCGCCGCCCGCGCCGCGCTCGACGCGCTCAGGCCGCGCCTCGCGCGTGCCGTCGCCACCTCGCTCGGCCAGACCCGGCGCGACCTCGTCAACCTCGAGCGCCGCCTGCGCTCGGCCGGTCCCGAGGAGACCCTCGGCCGCGGCTACGCCATCGTGACCGACGCCTCGGGCGCGCTGGTGCGCTCGGTCGCCGCCGCCCCCGCGGGCGCGGCGCTCCAGCTGCAGCTCTCCGACGGCACGGTCCCGGTGCGTGTCTCTGCGGCACCGGCCGCCGACCGTCCCGCCGCCCAACCGACCCCGCACGCGAACATTTCGGACACCGCCCCGTCCGATCCGAAGAACCTCCCGTCGAAGTAAGGACGCCCGACCATGGCCAAGAAGACCGCCCCCTCCACCGATGCCGCGCACGCCAGTCCCGCCGTCGATCCCGCGATCGCCGGCCTCGGCTACGAGGACGCGGTGCGCGAGCTCGAGCGCCTCGTCGAGTCGATCGAGCGCGGCGATGTGGGCCTCGAGGCCAGCCTCGCCGCCTACCGCAAGGGCGAGCAGCTGCTCCGCCACTGCAAGGGGCTCCTCGACCGCGCCGAGCTCTCGGTGCGCGAGATGACCCTCGCGGAGGCCGAGCAGGCGTGAGCGGCACCGACTTCAACATCCTGTTCGCGCAGTGGGCGCCGACGCTGATCGGCACGCTGTTCGTCTTCCTGTTCGGGGCCTGCGTGGGCAGCTTCCTGAATGTCCTGGTGTGGCGGCTGCCGACCGGCCAGTCGGTGGTCACGCCACCGTCGCGCTGCCCCCTGTGCGGCCACCGCCTGAGCTGGCGCGAGAACCTCCCGATCCTCGGCTGGTTCCTCCTCGGCGGGCGCTGCAAGGCCTGCAAGGTGCGGATCAGCTTCCAGTACCCCGCGGTCGAGCTGCTGGTGGCGCTGCTGTTCGTGGCGGCCTATCTCGCGTTCTACGCGCCGGTCGACCGGATGCCGGGGTCGTTCTTCCACGACGCCGCGAGCGATTGGTGGCGCTTCCAGGGCTTCCAGTGGTCCTGGCCGGCCTTCGTGGTCGTGCTGATCGCGGTCTCCGGCCTCGTCGCGATGACCATCGTCGACGCCAAGACCATGCTGATCCCGGTCGAGATCCCGACCGTGGTCACGATCGTGGCCTTCCTCGGCTGGCTGGTGCAGGGATTCCTGCCCGAGTCGCGCGTCCTGCGCGAGTGGGTGCCGATCCCGGTCGCGAGCTGGACGGTCACCTTCGCCTGCGTGGGCATGCTGCTCGGGCTCGGCGTCTCGCGCTGGCTGCTCGCCACCGGGCGCCTCCGCCACAGCTTCTCCGACTGGGCCGACCATGTGAAGGACGGCGACGACGGCGCGGCCTATCCGCACGCGCGCCGCGAGATGCTCGCCGAACTCGCCTTCCTGCTGCCCGGGTTCGCCGGCGCCGGCATCGCCTGCGTGGTGGCCGCGATGTTCGGCTACGTCGGCTCCGGCCCCGGCTCGGAGACGGTCTGCCAGCCGATGACGCTGCTCGGCGGCTCGATGCTGGGCTGGATCGTCGGCGGCGGACTCGTGTGGTCGGTGCGCATCCTCGGCACGCTCGGCTTCGGTCGCGAGGCGATGGGCCTCGGCGACGTGCATCTCCAGGCGGCGGTGGGGGCTGCGTTCGGCTGGAAGGTCGCGCTGCTCGCCTTCTTCGTGGCGGTCTTCATCGCGATCATCTGGGCGCTCGCCTCGGTGGTGCTGCGGCGCTTCTCGACCTTCTTCCGGCGCGAGATCCCGTTCGGCCCGCACCTCGCGGCGGCGGCGATCCTGTTCGTGGTCGCGCGCGGCCCGGTGGTGGCCACGATCGACGCGTTCTCGCATGTCCTGCAGCAGGGCGTCGAGTTCGTCGCCGGTCCGCTGCCCGCGCCGGTGCCCGAGATCGACGAGCGCGGCCGCCCCGGAAAAACGCCGAGGATGCCGCCCGCCGAACTTGCACGCCCGCGCGATCGACGGTGAAATGCGGTCCGCGTCGGTCGCCACGCCGAGGACGGATCCTCGGCAGACCGCGCACGCCACTCCGGAAGGGATGCCACCCATGCAAGGCAAGATGAATGCTCGTGTTGTTTCGTTGGTCGCCGTCTGCGCGGCCGGCTCCGTCCTCGTCGGCTGCGACGGCGCGAAGAAGGAAGTCTCGCTCCTCAAGGAGGAGAACGCCCAGCTCACCATGCAGCTCGACGAGACGCGCACCGCGCTCGACGGCGAGATGCAGGAGCGCCGCCGGCTCGAGCAGGAGCTGTCGAACATGAAGAAGCCGGTCGAGGCCGAGCCCGCGCCGCAGGTCGCGCAGGCGACCGAGACCGCGCCGCCGACCGAGACCGTTTCCATGCCCGACCTCGGGCCCGATGTCACGGTCGAGCAGCGCGACGGGGCGCTCGTGCTCACCATCGCGAGCGATGTCCTCTTCGACTCCGGCGAGGCCACGCTCAAGGCCAGCGCCAAGAAGACCCTCGACAAGGTCATCTCCGAGATCAACAAGAAGTTCCCCGAGAAGCAGCTGCGCATCGCGGGCTTCACCGACCAGGATCCGATCAAGTCGAGCGGCTACAAGACGAACTACCACCTCGGCTTCGACCGGGCCTACAACGTCTCGAAGTACCTCGAGACCAAGGGCGTGAGCAAGGACCGCCTCGAGCGGCTCTCGTTCGGCCCCGAGCAGCTCAAGAAGTCGAAGAAGGACTCGCGTCGCGTCGAGATCGCGATCGTCGGCGCCGAGTCGTAAGAGGGGTCTCCGACACGGGGTTCCCGACACGGAGTGCCTGAATCAAGCCCGCAGCGGGGCTGCAGACGTCAAGGAAAGCGCGGGTCCCGAACGGGGCCCGCGCTTCGTTTGCCGCCCGAGTTGTTTCACTTCGCGAGCAGCTCGACGCCCAGGCCCTCGGCGCGGATCTTGTCGAGCAGCAGGTTGAGCTTCGCGAGCGCCTCGTCGAGTCGCTTGGCCGCGTCGGCAAGGCCTTCGTACAGCGCGGGGTCCTGGATCAGGCGACCCGCGGTGCCCTTGCCGCTGCGCGCGGCGACCATGAGCTGCTCGAGCTCCTGCAGCGCGCCGCTCGCGCGGTCGAGCACGGGAAGCGCTCCGGCCCGCAGCGCGGCGGCGTCGTTCGCGAGCGCGTCGGCGAGCGAGCCGATCCGGTTCGCGGTCACCGTCGCGTCGCGCATGAGCTCGCTCGCGCCGTGCGCGGCGTCGCGCACATCGGTGCGCAGCTGCTCGTCGGACAGCCATTCCTGCGCGCCCTTGAGCGCGGCGTCGGCCGAGGCGAGCGTGTCGTTGAGCTTGCGCATCGCGGTGCGCAGGCTCTCGGGGTTGGGCGTCTGTCCGTCGGGCGTGGGCTCGACGAGCGTGTTCAGGTTGCGCGCGAGCTTCGACAGCTCGCCGAAGCTCGACATGAGCGGCGCCAGCCGGTCGTCGAGCTGTCCGATCACGCGGTCCTCGATCGACTCGACCTTGCCGCGCAGGATCGTCTCGCGGTCGCGCGGGTAGGTGCGCGGCGGCACCGCGAGCGGCAGCGCCGCCGTGAGCTCGAGCCGCGCGCCGCTGCCGAGCAGCGACGCCTGCACGCTCGGCGTGCTCGGCTCGGGGATGCGCACGCCGTCGTCGATGGCCGCGATCACCAGCACGGGCTGCGTGGGGTCGCCCCAGATCTCGACCTTCTCGATCGATCCGACGGGCACGCCGTTGAGCGTCACCAGGCTGCCGCGGCGCAGGCCGCCCGCCTCGTTGAACGCGACCTTCAGCTGCCAGCGCGAGGCGAGCATCGGCTCGATCTCGCCGAAGAGGAAGAGGAGCGCCGACGCGGCGCCCACCGCGCCGATCGTGCAGAGACCGACCATGACGTTGCGCACGCGCTCTCTCAAATCGCACCTCCGAAGCCGGCGCTCGTCGCGCCGACCGACCTGATCGCCCGCAGCTCTTCCTCGCTCGCCTCGCCGCGCAGGAACCGCCGCACGACGGGATCCTCGGACCGCCGGAACTCCTCCGGGGAACCCTCGAGGACGACCTTGCCCTCGTGCAGCATCACCATGTGGTCCGCGACCTTGAACGCACTGATCAGGTCGTGGGTGACCACGATACTCGTCACCTCGAGCTGCTGCTTGAGCTTGAGGATGAGCTCGTTGATCACATCCGAGCGGATCGGGTCGAGGCCCGTGGTCGGCTCGTCGTACAGCACCACCTTGGGCCGCAGCACCACGGCGCGCGCGAGCGCGATGCGCTTCTGCTGTCCGCCCGAGAGTTCCGAGGGGTACCGGTCGTACATCTGCTCGAGCCCCACGAGGCGCAGCACGTAGCGCACGCGCGCCTCCTCGTCGTAGGGCGGCTCGCCCGACTGCTCGCGCAGCGGGAACGCCACGTTCTCCGCCACCGTCATCGAGTCGAACAGCGCGCCCTGCTGGAACAGGAACCCGAACTGCCGCCGCACCGGCGCCAGGCGGCGCTCCGACAGCATGTCGATCCGCTCGCCCTCGTAGTACACGCGGCCCTTGTCGGGCTTGAGCAGGCCGACGAGGTGCTTGAGCATGACGCTCTTGCCGCAGCCCGAGGGGCCGAGGACCACCGTCGTGCGACCGCGGGGGAACGACAGGGTGATCCCGCGCAGCACGCGCTGGCGGCCGAAGTGCTTGACCAGGTCCTCGATCCGCACCGGCGCCTCGTTGGCGTCGATCGGGGCGCCGACGGGCGTCACGGAGGTCGGTCCTGGATGATGTCCCTCGGCGCGGGGCATCCCCGTATGATCGGCGCACCCATGCCCGATCCGCAAGTCGAGAAACCGCGCGATTGCGCCGCCGCCACGCCCGGTCACGCCGAGGTGCGGCCCGTCGGGCAGCCTGTCGCCCAACCCGTCTCCCAACCGGAGGTCACCCACACCGGCCCCGTGTTCCGCGTCGAGCGGATGCGCGTGCGCGTCGGCACCTCGGGCGAGACGCGGGTCAAGGATGTCGTCCGCCACCCCGGCGCGGTCACCGTGATCGCCGTGCGCGGCGACGGCATGCTCGTCCTGGTCCGCAACCGCAGGGTGGCGGTCGACCGCTGGTTGGTCGAGTTCTGCGCCGGAAAGCTCGAGCGGGGGGAGGATCCCGCCGCGGCCGCCGCGCGCGAGCTCGAGGAGGAGACCGGCTACTCCGCCGCCCGCATCGAGCGGCTCGGTGCGTTCTTCACCTCGCCCGGCTTCACCGACGAGATCATGCATGTCTTCCTGGCGACCGGCCTGACCGCCGTTCCCCAGCGGCTCGAGCCCGGCGAGGAGCTGGTGGTGGAGGAGTTCACCGAGGCGGCCCTCCGCGGTGCGATCGCCGACGGCCGGATTCTCGACGGAAAGACCTTGGGCGCATACCTTCTCTGGACGATGAAGCGACCTGCTGGAGGAACGGCATGAGCAGCTGGGACGATGCAGACGAGCGCGAGCGCCCGTCGGGCTTCGGCGGAGACTGGCGCGGAGCGCGCCCGACCTTCGACGACCCGATGTCGTGGTCGTTCGCCGTGCTGCGCGTCGCCGGCATCACCGTGCGCCTGCATGTCTTCTTCCTGGTGTTCATCCTGGTGGTGCTCGCCCACGCGGCGAGCGTGACCAGCGAGGGCGCGGTGGGGGTGCTTCCCACCATGCTCGGCCTGGTGGCGCTGTTCGCGGTGATCCTGCTCCACGAGTTCGGACACTGCTTCGCCTGCCGGCGCAAGGGCGGCACGGCCGACGAGATCCTCCTCTGGCCCCTTGGTGGACTCGCCACCTGCAACCCGCCCGAGCGGCCGAGCGCCCACCTGTGGACCGCGCTCGGCGGACCGCTGGTGAACGTCGCGATCATCGCCGTCCTCACGCCCGCGATCGGCATCTGGACCGGCGGATGGTGGGGGCGCGCCATCCCGAACCCGCTCGACCTCGGGGGCATGATCCAGCGCGCCGACTTCGGCGAGGACCTCGTCGGCTGGGCGCAGATGTTCGCGTTCCTGACCAACTACATCGCGTGGGTCCTGCTGCTCTTCAACCTGATCCCGATGTTCCCGCTCGACGGCGGGCGCATCCTGCAGGCGGTGCTCTGGCGCCGCGTGGGCTACGCCGCCTCGATGCGCATCGCCTGCCGCGCCGGCATCGTGGGCGCGGTCGCGATCGGCGTCGGGGCGCTCGTCGCCGAGAGCACCATGCTGCTCGGCATCGCGGTGTTCGGCGGCTTCGTCTGCGTCGCGACGGCGCGCCACATCGACCACGAGCGCGACTTCCTCGGCTTCGAGCCCGATCCCTCGGAACTCGCCGCGATGGAGGAGGAGCTCGATGAACCCCGCGAGCGCCCGCGCGGCGGTGGCGTCGCGCGCGCGGGTGGCGGCGACTCCTCCGCATCGGGCAGGCCGTCGGCCGGGGCGACGGGCGCGTCGTCGGGCAAGTCCTCCGCCGGCGGCTCCGGAACCGCGGGCACCGGCGCCGAGGCCGAGATCGACCGGATCCTCGCCAAGATCGCCCGCAGCGGCATCGAGAGCCTCACCGCCGACGAGCGGGGCGTGCTCCAGCGCGCGACCGACGAGCGCCGCGGCCGCGAGCGCCGCAACGGCTGATCTTCCCGCGTCTTCCGCGGCGATCGCCTCCGCCAAAGTGCGTACACTCCGCCCCCTATGGGTCTTGCAGACCGTGACTACACCCGCGCGCAGGGCGGCACATCCATCGGCGGCGGGGCCTCGCGCTTCACCGCCGGACGCATCCGATCGCTCTCGCCCCGCGGCGGGTACTCGGCCAGCTTCATCCTGATCGTCCTGTGCACGGCGGTGTTCCTGCTCGACGCGGTGCTGCCGAAGCAGTGGGTGCAGTCGAGCCCCTGGATCGCCGCGCCCGCGCTGCGCGAGCCGATCGGCAGCATCCAGCGCCGCATCGCGCAGCTCGACGAGGCCGCGCAGCGCGCGAAGGCCGCCGGCAGTGCGCCGGAGGTGGCCGCGATCCTCGAGGAGCGTTCCTCGTTCGAGGTGCTGCTCGAGTCGTCGCGCAAGAAGCTCGACGACGCCGAGTCGGCCTGGGAGTCGCGGCGCAACCGCGGCGAGTTCACCGCGCGCATCGAGCCGCAGCCGGGAGGCGGGGCGCTCGCGGTCGCGCGCGATCCCGCGGCGCCGCCGTTCGTCGATCCGATCGCGGTCGCGCGCGTCGACTCGGTCGGCCCGATCCGCGCGTGGCTCCAGTTCACCACCGCGCAGGCGATGTGGGTGCCGCAGAAGTGGGGCGCCGAGCAGGGATTCCAGTTCTGGCGCTTCGTCGGCTACGGACTGCTGCACATCAACCTCACCCACCTCGTCTTCAACATGATCGGCCTGTGGGTGTTCGGCGCGATCGTCGAGCAGGCGTTCGGCCGGCTGCGCTTCTTCGCGCTGTTCACGCTGAGCGTCGTGGTGGGCGCGCTCCTCTACTTCCTGCTCAACGTGCTCGGCCTGGCCGTGCTCGGCGCGACCGGCGGCGAGTTCATCGTGCCCGGGCTCCTCTTCAACAACCCGTACCTGCCGCTCATCGGGGCGAGCGCGGGCGTCTACGGCGTGATCCTCGCGGCCGCGTGGCTGCGGCCCGACGAGGACATCCTCCTCCTGTTCGTCTTCCCCGTGCCGCTGCGCTACTTCGCGCTCGCGATCATCGGCATCGCCATCCTCACGCTGATCCAGAACGGCAACAACGCCGGCGGCGAGGCCGCGCACCTCGGCGGCGCGATCGCAGGCTGGTGGATCGCGCAGCGCCCGCACCTGCTCGACGACTTCTTCCCGTTCTTCCACCGCTTCGACGGGCGGCGGGCGGCCCGTCCCACCCGCGGCGCGGCCTCCTCTTCGCGCGGCGCGGCGTCCTCTGCACGTGGCGCGGCCTCCGCGCGCTCCAACGCCCCGTCCGGCGCCCCGTCCGACGCCGAGATCGACCGCATCCTCGACAAGGTGCGCGAGCAGGGGCTCGCCAGCCTCACCGAGCGCGAGCGCACCGCGCTCCGCAACGCCACCGACGACCACAGGAAGCGCGATGGCCGGCGGTAGCGGCGCACACGCCGTCGGCTTCGAGGTGCTCGCGCGCTCGGCCACCACGCGCGCGCGGCGGGGCCGCGTCACCACGCCGCACGGATCGTTCGACACGCCGGCATTCATGCCCGTGGCGACCGCGGCCACGATGAAGGGCCTCACGCCCGACCAGATCGAGTCGACCGGCGCGCAGATCATCCTCAACAACGCGTACCACCTCATGCTGCGGCCCGGCGCCGAACGCATGGCGCACTTCGGCGGCTCGCACCGCTTCATGCGCTGGAACAAGCCGATCCTCACCGACTCGGGTGGCTTCCAGGCCTGGTCGATGACCGAGGGCACGAAGCTCACCGAGGAGGGCGTCGAATTCCGCTCGTTCGTCGACGGCGCGCGGATCATGCTCTCGCCCGAGCGCTCGATCGCCGTCCAGAACGCCATCGGCGCCGACATCATCATGGCCTTCGACGACTGTCCGCCGGCGCTCCGGCCCGAGACGCCGTCCGACGACCCGCAGCTCTCGCGCAAGCGGCGCTCGAGCCCCGGCGAGCACCGGCGCCGCCTCGAGGAGGCCATCGACCGCACCTCGCGCTGGCTCGCCCGCTGCATCGGCGCCCACGCGCGCAAGGACGAGCAGGGGCTCTTCGGCATCATCCAGGGCGGCACCGACCTCGAGCTCCGCCGCCGCTCGGTCGAGCAGGTCTGCGCCTTCGACCTCCCCGGTTTCGCGATCGGCGGGGTCGCCGTCGGCGAGAGCCCCGAGGAGATCCACCGCACCGTCGCCCAGGTCGCCCCCATGCTCCCCGACGGGAAGCCCCGCTACCTGATGGGGGTCGGCTACGAGCGCGACATCGTCGCCGCCGTCCGCTCGGGCGTCGACATGTTCGACTGCGTCCTGCCCACCCGGAACGGCCGAAAGGGCTACGCCTTCACCTCGACCGGCCCGCTGCGGATCCGCAACGCCCGCCACACCCTCGACCCGGGTCCGATCGACCCCGCCTGCGACTGCCTCGCCTGCGGCGGGGGGTTCAGCCGGGGGTATCTCCGCCACCTGTTCATGGCCGACGAGATGCTCGGCCCGACCCTCCTCAGCATTCATAACCTCCGACACTTCCAAAGGCTGCTGTTGGACATTCGGACCGTTATCGGTGATGATCGGTGGTCCGACCTCGAGTCGCGCTGGCCGGTCCTGCAGGGGACCCCAGCCGTCGGGTCGGGCGCCTCCGACGCGTAGTCCGTCGGTGGTGAACCAGCACCGTGCACACCCGCGGTGGACATGCACACGCACGACACGCACCGCAGGAAGTCCGCGGTGCCGTTGCGAGAAGACGTCGCGAGAAGACGTCGCGAGAAGACGTCCAGAGAAGAAGAGGAAGACACCATGCTCCAGACCACCATCGCACAGAACACCGACGGCCCCGCCTTCGCGGCGCAGCCCGCGCCCGGCACCACGGTCGCCCCGGGCGGCACCGCGGCAACCGGCACCGGCGGCGCGGCCGCGCCCCGCGGCGGATTCGACTTCATCACCCTCGCGCTCTTCGGCGTGATCCTCGCGCTCATCGTGTCGAGCCTGCTCGGCGCGCGCCGCGAGAAGAAGAAGTACGAGGAGATGATGTCCTCGATCAAGAAGAACGACCAGGTCCGCACCGCGGGCGGCATTATCGGCAGCGTCGTCGAGGTCAAGCCCGACGTCGTCGTCCTCAAGGTCGACGAGAACTCGAACACGAAGATCACCGTCGCGCGCGGCAAGATCGAGGCGGTGATGAAGGAATCGACCACAGGCGCCGCCTGAACGAACCGATGAACGCAGCCCCGCCGACCGCGCCGATGGCCGCGCGGCGATGGCGGGATCCGAGTCAGAGAACTGGAACAGCACATGAAGAACGCCTGGATGAAGCTCGCCCTCGTCGCCGCACTCTGCGCCCTCTGCGCGTGGGAACTCGGTGTGAAGGGCATCCGACTCGGCAAGGACCTCCAGGGCGGTGTGAGCCTGGTCTACTCGGTCAAGGTGCCCTCCGACCAGCCGTCCGAGCAGGTGCTCGGCCAGGTGATCGAGGTGCTCAAGCAGCGCGTCAACCCGCAGGGCGTGCTCGACATCGCCATGCAGCCGCAGGGCGCCGACCGCATCGAGGTCGTGATGCCGCTTCCCTCGGCCGAGGTGCGCGCGCTCCAGCTCGACGCGAAGCAGCGCATCGACGAGTTCCTCGCCAAGACCCAGATCTCCGCCGGCGACCTCGACGCGGGTCTCGCGACGCAGACCGCTGCGCAGCGCTTCGGCAAGCAGAACCCCGCGGTCGTCGACCTCGAGGCCGCATGGCAGGCGATGCAGCAGGCCCGCAGCGACCTCGCCACCCTCCAGTCGCAGGGCGCCGCCGCCGACCAGCTCGGCCCGGTCGAGGACAAGGTCGTCACCGCCGAACTCCGCTATGAGAACCTCCGCGCGCAGGTGCTGTCGCGCACGCTCGCGCCCGCGCGCCTCGTGAAGGCGCTCGAGCTCTCGACCGCGCCCCAGCCCGTCCGCGACGCCGAGGGCAAGATCGTCCTCGGCTCCGACGGCAAGGCCGAGATGGGCGCGAGCCCCCGCGAGAAGGAGCTCGGTGCCATCAAGACCGAGTTCGCCACCCTCTCCGCCGAGCTCGATGAGCTCGTCTCCGCCAACGACAAGTACCTCGCCAAGCGCGCCGGCCTCGACGACCCGCAGGACCTGATCCGCCTCATGCGCGGCGCCGGCGTCCTCGACTTCCGCATCGCGGTCAACCCCGGCATGCCGCAGGGCGTGAACCCCGACGAACTCCGCCGCGACCTCGCCTCCAAGGGCCCGCGCGCCGGCGAGCCGGGCATCGCCCGCTGGTTCAAGGTCAACGACCTCAAGCAGTGGTACGAGAAGCCCGCCGAGCTGGAGGCCCTCAAGGCCAACCCGGCGGCGTACTTCTCCGCCCGCATGCTCACCGCCGGCGAGTTCGGCGGCGAGATCTACCTGCTCCTCTACGACTCCGAGGCCAAGTCGCTCACCCACCGCGACGGCGCCTCGTGGGGCCTGACCAACGCCTTCCGCACCGTCGACCAGCGCCTCGGCGCCTCGGCCGTCGGCTTCCAGCTCGACCAGGCGGGTGGCCAGCGCATGGCGCAGCTCACCGGCGCGCATGTCGGCGAGCCCATGGCCATCGTGCTCGACGACGAGGTCTACACCGCGCCGCGCCTCAACAACACCATCTCCGACTCCGGCGTGATCACCGGCCAGTTCGGCGAGGAGGAACTGTCGTACCTCATCCGCGTGCTCACCGCCGGCAGCCTCGAGGCGAAGGTCTCGAGCGATCCGATCTCGATCAACGTGCTCGGACCGTCGATCGGCGCCGACAACCTCGAGAAGGGCCTCGAGGCGACCATCATCTCGGTCGCGATCACCTGCGTGGTGATGCTCGCGTACTACTTCCTCGCCGGCCTCGTCGCCGACATCGCGCTCGCGGTCAACACGCTGCTCATCTTCGGCCTCATGGCCGCGATCGACGGCACCTTCACGCTGCCCGGCCTCGCCGGCGTCGCGCTGTCGGTCGCCATGGCGGTCGACGCCAACGTGCTCATCTACGAGCGCGTCCGCGAGGAGCTCGAGCAGGGGAACCCGCTGCGCGCCTCGGTCGAGACCGCGTACCGCCGCGCGCTCAGCGCGATCATCGACGGCAACATCACCAACCTCATCGTGTGCGTCGTGCTCTACAAGGTCGGCGCGACCGAGGTCAAGGGCTTCGCCCTCACCATGTCGATCGGCGTCATCACCACGCTGTTCACCGGCATCTGGGTCACGCGCGCCATGTTCGACGCGCTGCTCAGCGGCGGCATGAAGAAGCTCCCGATGCTGCCGACGGTCGTGCCCGCGATCTCCCGCGCGCTGCTCCCGACCGTGGACTGGATCAAGATCCGCCCGGCGCTGCTCGGTTTCAGCGGCGTGCTCGCGCTCATCTCGGTCGTGGTCGTGCTCGCGCGCGGCAACGACATCTTCGAGACCGAGTTCCGCGGCGGCGTCTCGATGACGCTGTCGACCCGCGCCGCCAGGTCCGGCGAGTCGGCCGCCGAGGACAACCGCCTCGGCATCACCCGCCTCGCCGTCGAGGAGCGCGTCCGCCGGATCGGTTCGGCCGCCGGCGACGACATCGTCGTCTCGCAGCTCCGCAACGCCAACGTCCTGACCGTCGGCAAGGCCACCGAGGACGGGCTCGCCTCGAGCTTCCAGATCCGCGTCGGCAACCCGCCCAACCTGCCCGCCGACTTCGACGAGACCCGCATCTCGCGCGATGTCGTCGACGCGGTGGTCAAGGAGTTCGCCGGCGACCTCGACGTGCGCATGCCGCTCGAGTTCCGCAACGCGGGCTCCAGCGACCACACCCAGGTCACCAAGCCGCTCGAGAAGTCGCTCGTCGGCGCCTCGATCGGACGCTCCGGCGTCGCGGCCGAGCCGGTCGGCGACTTCCGCGGCGGCGTTGCCATCGTCATCGACGGCCTGACCACCCCGGTCGCCGCCGAGGATGTCGCCCAGCGCGTCGCCCGCATGCGCGCCCAGCCCGACTGGTCGTCCACCGCAGGTCGCCGGACCCGGGTGATCGGCCTCGATCCCGCCGACCCGTCCAACCCCGCCGGCCCGCAGAAGGCCCTGGTGGTGCTGGTGTCCGACAGCGACCTCAGCAGCTTCGACGTCGATCTCGAGACCTGGGACCGCGACCTCGCGGGCCCCGAGTGGACCCTGGTCCGCCAGGCGCTCACCCAGCAGGCGAGCCTCGACCAGGTCTCGACCTTCTCGCCGGTCGTCGCGGAGACCCTCGCGGCCAGCGCGGTCGTCGCCGTGATCCTCAGCCTGATCGGCATGCTCGCCTACATCTGGGTGCGGTTCGGCAGCTTCCGCTTCTCGACCGCGACCGTGGTGGGCGTCGCCTTCAACGTCGTCGTCTGCCTCGGCTTCCTGTCGATCTCGATCCCGCTCGCCTCGAGCGGCTTCGGCGCCGCGCTGTTCATCGAGGAGTACCGCATCGACCTCAACGTCGTCGCCGGCCTGCTCACGATCATCGGCTACTCGCTCAACGACACGATCGTCATCCTCGACCGCATCCGCGAGAACCGCGGCAAGCGCACCTGGATCAGCCGCGACACGGTCAACCTCTCGATCAACCAGACCTTCAGCCGCACCATCCTCACCGGCGGCAGCACGCTCGCCACGGCGATCGTGCTGATCTCGCTCGGCGGAACCGGCATCCGGCCCTTCGCCTACACCTTCCTGATCGGACTCATCGCGGGTACGTTCAGCTCGGTGGCAATCGCAGCGACGCTGGTGTATAGTCGCCGCGAGGAAGAGGAAGAGCGCGCGAAGGCCGCGATTGCGCCCATCACCGCGAATCCCTCTCCAGCTGCGTGAGCATTGCGCGCAGCACGTGATGAAACCGGCGTGATTCAAGCCGTTTCATCGCACCTTCAACTTCAGATATCACGCGAGTCGTCGCCGGAACGGATGCCGGATCACGAGACTCGTTCGCCTTGCGATACCGTCGCCCTCCAATCGAGCACTTCATGCCGACCGGTACCAAGATTGCTGCCATTGTCCTTGTCGTTCTCCTCGGCGCTGCTGGCCTCTACTTCGCCTTCCAGTCGCCTTCCAACACCTCCAAGACCACCGGCAAGGGCAGCGGCCTGACCGCGCCCGAAGGTGGACTGGGCAGCGCGTCCAACGCCGCCGGCGGAACCACGGGCACTCCCGTGACCATGCCCCCGGCCGGCGCCGGCAGCGGCTCCGATCGGCTTGGCGAGCTCGCCCGCGCCAACGGCGGTCTGGGCGCGGCTCCCGGCACGACTCCGGGTGTGGTCCCCGGCTTCAACACCGGCACGAACACCGCCCCGGGCGGCGCGCTCGCCGGCAACAACGCCTCGGGCTCGACCGGCGCCGGATCGAATCCTGGGTTCAGCAACGGTTCCGCGCGCGTGAACAACACTGGCGCGACCACTGGCGCGACCACTGGCGCGACCACTGGCGCGACCACCGGCGGCGTCAACGGGCTCGCCGGCAACAACGGTGGCGTCGGCAACGTCGGCACCGGCACCTCGACCCCGGCTGGCTCGAACCCCGGCACCAAGTCGGCGGGATCGACTCCGGCAGGCTCGACCCTCGCCGGTTCCAGCGTTGGTTCGAACTCGACGCCGACCGCGCCGACCACGACCACCAGCTCCCCGACCTCCGGCAACGAGTCGACCCACGTCGTCGCCAAGGGCGAGACGATGGAGTCGATCGCCAAGTCGATCTACGGCTCGAGCAACAAGTGGCAGGCGATCGCCAAGGCCAATCCGAATGTCGATCCGAGCCGCATGAAGATCGGCACCAAGCTGCGCATCCCCGCGGCGGGCGCCAGCCTCGCCGGCGAGGGCACCGTCGCCGCGGGCTCGACCAAGTCGACCAAGACCGCCGCCACCAGCGGCGACACCGGCAAGACCACCGTCGCCTCGGCCCCGACCAACGGTGGCTCTGGCAAGGGTGCTTCGCACACCGTGGCCAAGGGCGAGACCATGTCCTCGATCGCCCGCAAGTACTTCGGCGACTCGAAGTTCTGGAAGGCCATCGCCAAGGCGAACCCGAAGGTCGACGCGAACAACCTCGCGGTCGGCACCAAGCTCTCGATCCCCGCCAAGACGGCGGTGGTCGGTGGCGAGAATGTCGAGCGCTGAACGCGCCCGACGTCGCACCAGCCTGCTTGACGCCTGCTTGATACCTGCTTGATACACGGATGGCGCCCCCGCGGCGCCATCCGTCTTTTTCCCGCTATCCTCTTCGGCTCGTTTCCGCCCGCGCACACTCCATTCAGGCTCACGCATGTCGACCAACGTCGTTCTCATTCCTGGTGATGGCATCGGTCCCGAGGTCGCAGAGGCGGCGCAGCGCGTCATCGACGCGTCGGGCGCCGACATCCGCTGGACCCTCCGCCACGCGGGCGAAGCCGCGCTCGCCGCCGGCGAGAAGCAGCTCCTTCCGCAGTCGACGCTCGACCTCATCGCCGAGTACGGCGTCGCGCTCAAGGGCCCGTGCACCACGCCGGTCGGCACCGGGTTCCGCTCGGTCAACGTGCTGCTGCGCAAGACGCTCGACCTGTACGCCGCGGTGCGCCCCATCCGCACCATGAACGGCGTGAAGTCGCGCTACGACAACGTCGACCTCGTGATCGTGCGCGAGAACACCGAGGGCCTCTACGCGGGCATCGAGAACGAGATCACCAAGGGCGTCTGCACCAGCATCAAGGTCGCGACCGAGACGGCGTCGCGCCGCATCGCCGACTACGCGTTCCGCTACGCGCGCGAGCGCGGGCGCCGGAAGGTCAGCGTCTTCCACAAGGCGAACATCATGAAGCTGACCGACGGTCTCTTCATCCGCTGCGCGCGCGAGGTGCACGATGCGAGCTACCAGGACATCGCCTACGAGGAGGTGATCGTCGACGCCGCCTGCATGAAGATGGTGCAGGACCCGACGAAGTTCGACGTCATCCTCGCCGAGAACCTCTACGGCGACATCCTCAGCGACCTGTGCGCCGGTCTCGTCGGCGGACTCGGCGTCACCCCGGGCTCGAACATCGGCGAGAAGGGCGCGGTCTTCGAGGCCGTGCACGGCTCCGCGCCGGACATCGCGGGCAAGGGCGTCGCCAATCCGCTCGCGCTCGTCATGTCGGGCGTGATGATGCTCAACTGGCTGTCGACCCAGCGCGGCGATCCGAAGTTCCGCGAGTGCGCCACCCGCATCCGCGGCGCCTACGACCGCGCGCTCGCCGAAGGCGCCACCACGCGCGACCTCGGCGGCTCGCTCGGCACCATGGAGTTCGCCGACGCGCTGGTGAAGCGGCTCTAGCCGCCGATCCATCCGCGGATCCACGCCGCCGAACCACGCCGCCGAACCACGCCGCCGAACCACGCCGCCGCAGGCCACCGTCGCATCCCGCCGCCCGCGCAGGGCGAAGCCGCGCCGTGCTCGTTTCCTACCACCCCGACTACTTCGTGCCGCTGCCCGAGGGCCATGCCTTCCCGATGCGGAAGTACGGGCTGCTCCACGACCGGCTGCTCGCGGAGGGGCTGCTCGACCTGCGCGAGGTCCACGCGCCCACCGAGGTCGAGTGGGAGACGGTGGCCCTCGCGCACGACCCGGCGTATCTCGGGCACCTGCGCGACGGCACCCTCGGCGAGGCCGAGCAGCGGCGCATCGGCATGCCCTGGTCGCCGGCCCTCGTGCGCCGCGCCCGGCTCGCGGTGCAGGGCACCATCGACGCCGCGCTGGCGGCGCTCGAGTCGCCTGAGCGCATGGCCGCCAACCTCGCCGGTGGTACGCACCACGCGCTCCCCGACGCCGGCGAGGGCTACTGCACGCTCAACGATGTCGCGATCGCCATCCGCTGGATGCAGCGGGAGGGCTTCATCCGCCGCGCGCTGGTGTGCGACCTCGATGTCCACCACGGCAACGGCACCGCGCGCATCTTCGCGGGCGACGGCGATGTCTTCACCTTCTCGATGCACGGCGCCCGCAACTTCCCCATGAAGAAGCCGCCGTCGACGCTGGATGTGCCGCTCGATGACGGGACGGGCGACGACGCGTACCTCGCGCTGCTCGCGCGGCATCTCCCCGACGCGGTCGCGCGCGCGCGGCCCGACATCGTGTTCTATCTCGCCGGAGTCGATGTGGTGGAGGGGGACCGGTTCGGGCGCCTGGCGCTCACCGAGCCCGGCCTCGCCCGCCGCGACGGTTTCGTCGTGGAAACCGTCGCGGGCCAGTCCATCCCTCTCTGCCTCGTGCTGTCGGGCGGATACGCCCGCACCGCGGAGCGCACTGCGGAGCTCCACGCGCACTCCCACCGCGAGGCGCGCCGATGGCTGCGCGCGCGTGGGTTCTGAAGCCGGGTGGGGCCTGAACCCGGGCTGCGTTCGCCCGGTCGGTCACCCGTGCCATCCGGCCCTCCTGCATGCATCGCTATCCGCGTCGGACGAGCTGCAGCATCTCGTCCTCGATGCGCTTGAGTTCCGCGGCTTCGCCCGCGGTCAGCTCGAGCGCCTCGTGCTGCTTCTCAGGAGCGCGATCCGCAGCCGCAGCAGCGAGCAGCTGTGGATCCGACGTGAGCCACGGACAGTCCGATCCGTGCTTGAGATCGCGGGCCTCCCGGACAATCTCCGGGACCGCCTCCGATCCATTGCCCCCGGGGGGGCAGTGCGTTGGGTTGTACATGCATGCAACTGTGCGATCCGGGGGAGGCCTTGGGAAGCGCGCGGCGCGGAATCGCACCCCGTCGTGGTCGCCGCACCCCGCGGGGACGGCGAAGGCGGCAAAGGTGGAACCCCGAGAACACCGCCGGTTACGGCGCCTCGTCGCTCACCGGCGCGGGCATCTGCGGCACCTTGCCGCTTCCGCGGCCCGAGTCGTCGAACCCGATGCGCGAGACCGCGCGGTCGGCGTTGGCCTCGACTCCGCCCTTCCAGCCCCACAGGGCGTAGCGGTCGGCCATCGCGTAGCCCTCGGGCACCAGCTGGTACGCGATCGGGAGCAGCTTCTCGATGTCGTCGACGTTGGCGAAGCCCTTCACCGCCCCTGCGCCGGCGTTGGTCGACTGCTGGCGGATGACCAGCGGGTCGAACGGGATCCACCCGATGTCGGGCACGAAGAACTCGCACATGAAGTGGAACTGCATCGAGCCGCCCCGGCGCTCGAGGCCCTTGCGCTCGCGGCCGGTGGTGTCGTTCTTGTGCTCGAGGCAGTAGACGATCCGCGAGGGGACGCCGATCGAACGGAGCGCCGCGACGCAGGTGGCGGCCAGCTCGACGGGCATGCCGCCGCCGGCCTCGATGCCCCACGGCGTTCCATCGCTGAACGCGATGCCGCGCAGCGCGCCCTTCTGGCCGTACACGCTCGTGGCCGAGTTCGTGATCCTCCAGCGCGGGGCGATGGCGAGCACCGCGTTGCGCGCCGCCACATAGGGCGTCACCGCGCGCGGTCCGCCCTTGGTCGCGCCCTCGGCGACCGACTTCACCCGTGCATTGGCGGGATCGATGCCGTACTCGGCCTTCAGGAACCGCTCCATGCCCTTGGGCCACTCGCGCGGCCAGGTCACCGTCGCCGCGGCCTGCTCGTCGACCGAGAGCCGCCAGCGCTGCACCTGGTAGATGCCGCGGACGAGCACGTTCTCCGCGGCGCCCCGATCGAACGGCAGCTCGTAGCGCAGCATCGCCTCGGCGCTTCCGGCGGTGCGCACGAAGACCTTCGCGGGGTCGAGCGCGATGTCGCGGCCGTCGACGGTCGCGCGCGCGCCGTACTTCGAGAAGTCGGTGTCGCACCAGCTGGTGCGCACCAGCACCGGCACGCCGATCGAGACGCCGGATGCCTGGTAGGTCGGCGTGGTCGTGAGGTTCGAGAGCTGCTGCCCGTTGACCGTGACCTGTCCCGTGCGCGGGTCGACCGACGCCTGCTGGAAGAGCTCCACCTCGAGGCGGATCTCGTCGATGCGCGGGTTGGTGCGCAGCATGGCCGGCCGACCTCCCGCCACCTGCGGGAACGCATCGGCGACCAGGAGGAGCGACGCGACGGCGCCGACCAGCAGCGCGAGTGCGGGCACGAATCGTCGGACGGTCGGACGGGCGGTCGGGTGGACGGGCCGGCAAGCGCCGTCGTGCGCCGCGGATCCTCCGCAAGTCCCGGGGTTCTTCGCGCGGAGATGGGAAGCGGTCATGGTTGTTCCTTTCCGGGTTGCGCCGCGGTGGCGGCGTCAGGACACGGCAGTCTCAGCACACGGCAGTCTCAGCACACGGCAGTCTCAGAACATGGCAGTCTCAGCACATGGCAGTCTCAGCACATGGCAGTCTTAAGAGACGAGCGTCTTCATGCTCGCCGGATCGAGCCACGACTGGAGCGACCCCATGAACTGTGCGAGCACGAGGTTGATCATGATGATGGTGAGGAAGCTCGCGACGAAGCTCTCCGTCGCCGCGCGCCCGACGCCGCTTGCGCCGCCCGCGCAGTGGAAGCCCTTGTAGCAGCTGATCAGGCCGATCGCGAGACCGAAGAACACGCTCTTGGCCACGCCCGTCGCCGGATCCCAGGCCGACACGAACTGCGCGGTGAAGTGCCAGTAGTCGGTGTTGGTCACGCCGTGGTAGCCGGTCACGATCAGCCACGCGCCGAGCGAGCCGACGATGTCCGAGTAGATCGTGAGCAGGGGCGTCATCAGAACGCACGCCACCACGCGGGGGACGACGAGCGTCCGCACCGGGTCGGCGGCCATCGCCCGCATGGCGTCGAGCTGCTCGGTCACGCGCATCGAGCCGAGTTCGGCCGCGAGCGAGCCGCCCACGCGTCCCGCGAGCATGACCGCGGCGAGCACCGGCCCGATCTGCTTGGTCACGGCGGAGTTGATCACGCCGCCCATCTGCTGCTCCTGTCCGAGCGCCGCGAACTGCTCGTACCCCTCGAGCGCGAGGATCATGCCGATGAAGGCACCCGTGATCGCCACCACGAGCACGCTCGCCGCGCCGACCGAGTAGAGCTGCGGCCCGAGCTGCCGCCAGCGGATCCAGCTCTTCGGATCGACCACCGCGATGCGCAGCGCGTTGAGCGCGAACGACGAGAACCTGCCCAGCCCATCGAGGGTGAGCATCGTCGAAAGCCCGACCTGGGCAAGGGCCTGCGAGGAGCGCTGCATCGGCGTGTTATACGCGGGTTGCGGCGCACCATCGCTCGGCACGCACAAAAACACCGCCGGCGGGCCCGAGGGCCCGCCGGCGGAGCATTGCGTGAGTGTCTCCCCGCCCGACCTCTCCAGTGGAGGCCGCGGAGGGGAGCGTTCCGACCGAACGCTTACGGGCAGGCGCCCCAGGCGTTCAGGACGGCGGCGAGGTCGGAGGAGCCGACGGTGCCGCTGGCATCGAGATCCGTCGCGGGATCGTTGGTGCCCCAGGCGTTGAGCAGCGCGGCGAGATC
This sequence comes from Candidatus Kuenenia stuttgartensis, assembly GCA_945870915.1. Lineage (GTDB taxonomy): Bacteria > Planctomycetota > Phycisphaerae > Phycisphaerales > SM1A02 > QWPT01. The sequence continues at coordinate 23,407 of CAMBUI010000007.1, forward strand.
CGCCGAGCCGACCGTGCCGTCGCCGTTGAAGTCGGCCGGGCACGGGTTCGTGTAGTCGCAACCCTGGTTCGCGGCGCCCGGGCTATCGAAGCCGGGGGCGTTCGCGAGGTCGAACGGACCGATGGTCCACACCTGGGTCGACGGGCAGTACGCGAGCTGGCTCGGCACGAAGCCCGACGGATCCGGGCCGACACGGGTGTCGCCGTAGACGTACTCGGTGTTGAGCGGCGGGATGACCGCGCTCTCGACGAACGCGACCGACTGCAGCACCGACGACCACGGGGTGACATCGAGCACGCCGTCGTCGTTGGTGTCGAGATCGTCGCCGATCGCGCCGGTGAAGCCGAACACGAGCATGTGGGTCACGTTGTCCGAGTTCTCGAAGATGATGAACGGCGAGAACAGGTCGGCGGCGCCACCGTTCAGGGAGAAGCCCGTCTTCGCGCAGACGAAGAAGCCGTCCTCGGGAATGCGGTTGCCCTGGAGGTTGATGAACGACTCGACGACGCCCGAACCCAGGGCCGCGGCACCGTCGCCGATGACGACGTAGGTGAGGCCGTTGAGGAGGGTGCCGGGCGCGCCGCGGAGCTCGAAGTACTCGTTCGGATCCGGGAGCAGGCTGTTCTCATCGATGCGGATCTCGCTCAGCCCGACGTTCGGGGCAACGCCCGGAACGAAGCACTGGAGGTTCGCCTGCTCGGTGCAGGTCGCGTCCCAGGTCACTTCGCAGCAGGTCACGTCGATGCGGCAGACCGCGTCGCAGCAGGCGTTGTCGCCGCAGCCCGGGTTGGCGTGCACCACGTAGCAGTCGCCGCCGTTCGGGTCGCCGCAGGCGTAGGCCGGCGGGCAGACCGTGTTGGCGGTGCCCGGGGTGCCGAAGCCGTCGAGGGCCGCCGGATCGAAGCGGCCGAAGCGCCAGGCGCCATCGGTGCACTTCACGACATGGGCGGGCTGTCCGAAGTAGTCGGGACCGACCGTGGCCGTCGAGTACGCGCAGAGCGCATCGCCGGCGAGGATCGACACGCTGTCGATGAGCGAATCCCACGGGGTCGCGTCGAGCGTGCAGTCGTCGTTGGTGTCGATGTCGGTGTTGGGGAGACCCGTGAAGTTGAACACGAGCATGTAGGTGACGGTGTCCGCGTCCTCGAGGTTCATGGCGCGGGTCGCGTCCGCGAGGCCGAGGTTGAAGGTCGACTCGGCGATCAGGAGGACGCCGTCCTTCGGCATGGTCACGCCGTTGAGGTTGACCACGGCCTCGATCACGCCGTTCGGGCTGGCGGCATCGCCGATCACGAGGATCGAGACGCCGTTCAGGCTCACGCCCGGGGTTCCGGTCAGCTCGATGTACTCGTTGCCGAAGGTCGCGGTCGGGCCGTTGAGGCGGATCTCGTTGAACGCGACGACCGGTGCCGCGCCTGCCGCGAGGCAGGACACACGGGCCTGGTCGACGCACGCCTGATCCCACTCGATCGAGCAGCAGGTCGGGTCGACGGTGCACACCGAGTTGCAGCAGGTGATGTCGACGCAGCCCGGGGTCGCGTGGACCGCGTGGCAGTTGTCGGCGCCGGGGCCGCAGGTGGTGCAGGTCGGGTTCGGGTTACCCGCGGAGTCGAGGCCACCGATCGGGTTGAACAGGCCGATCAGCCAGTCCTGGTCGGGCTCGCAGCGGTAGATATGCCCGGGGATGAAGGTCCCGTCCGGACCGACGCGGTTCGGCGAGTACCACCACTCGGTGCCGGCGGCGGGGCTCGCCGCCTGGGTCAGGACGAACGACACCGAGTCGACGATCTCGGTCCACGGCGTGACGTCGAGAACGCCGTCGTCGTTGGTGTCGAGGTCGCTGTTCAGCGTGCCGGTGAAGCCACGCACCAGCATGTGGGTGACGTTGTCGCTGTTCTCGAAGTTGAGCGCGTTCGCGCCCGTCGGGGTGTAATCGGCGGTTCCGAGGAGGAAGGTCGGCTCGGCCACGACGAAGTAGCCGTCGCCGGGCATGATCTGGCCGGTGAGCGGCACGATGGCCTCCACGACGCCGGAGAGCTGCAGCGCGGTGCCGTCGCCGATCACGATGTAGGTGAGGTCGCCGAGGCTGGTGCCCGGGGCGCCGGCGAGCTCGAAGTACTCGCTGTTGTCGGTGCCGGTCTCGTCGATGCGGACCTCGTTGATGCGGGTGCCGGTGAGGGCGCAGGCCGCGTTCGCCGCGCCGGGGGTGTCGGTCGAGCCGCTCACGAACGGATCCGCCGAGCCGGCGATCCAGAGGGCCTGGTTCGAGCAGAGCCAGGCGGCCGCGGGAGCGAGTCCGCCATCCGGACCGACGGTGGTCGTGGAGTAGAAGAAGTCGCTCTTGGTGCCGTTGGCGGGGGTGGTGCCGACGATCGCGAGGCTCGAGACGACCGAGGTCCACGGCGTCAGGTCGAGCGTGCCGTCGTCGTTGGTGTCGAGCTTCTGCGTGATCGCGCCGGTGAAGCCGCGCACCACGAAGATCGTGACGTTGTCGTTGCCCTCGAGGTTGAGCGCGCGCGCCAGGTTCGGCACCGCGAACGACATCGTCGGCTCGCCGACGAGGAAGAACCCGCTCGCGGGAACCGTCAGGCCGTCGAGGCTGATGACTTCCTCGATCACGCCGTTCTGCAGACCGGGGAGCGCCGCATCGTCGTCGCCGACGACGATGATCGAGACGCCGGCGAGGCTCTCGCCGGGCGCGCCGGCGATCTCGATGAACTCGTCGTTGTCCGCGCCGGGCTGCTCCATGCGGATCTCGTTGAGGCGAAGGGGGGCATCCGCCATCGCGATCGCTGCAAACAGCGACGGAAGACAGACAACGCTGGTGAGGGCCAGACGGCTCATCATGGACTTGCTCCTGCTCTCGGGTTGTTGAGGCTTGGGCGCCGGCGCCGAGCTGAAACCAGATTCCCGCGCGATGCGCATCGCACGGACTGAGCTCGAATCGACGGTACTTCTGCCAGACTCACGCTTCCCTGGTCGGGGAGGCGCGAGTGTACGAAGGGGGTAGTTCCGCCCAAAGCGCCTCGGTCGCCGCAGCGCGGGAATTCGCGTTGTCTTGACGCGGAACCCCGAGATTGCCGCTCCGCGCCGTCCGAGAACCTCGATGGGTCGGGTCTCGAAAACGCGACCGCGGAGCCTTTCGGGCTCCGCGGTCGCAGTCTGATTCAGTTGTCGGCGGAACGCCGGTGGATCACTTCTCGTTCGACTCGCCGGTCGAGGTCGCGGGGGCGACCTTCTCCGGGCTCGCGACGGCGGGGGTGGCCTCCTCCGAGGCGCCACGCAGCGAGTTGGCCGGCATGTTCACCAGGTAGAGCTCGACGCGGCGGTTGGCCTCGTTGCCCTTCTTGGTGTTCTCCGCGATCGGGCGGTACTCGCCGTAGCCGCCAACCATGAAGCGGTTGGAGCCGACGCCGTCCTTGACCAGCGTCTCGCGCACCGAGATGGCGCGATGGGCCGACAGGTGGATGTTCGTCGGGTGCTCCTTGAGCGTGGCGGGCTTGCTGATGCGCACGTTGTCGGTGTGGCCGACGACGCGGACCTCGAGGTTGGCCGCGACATCGGTGTTGAGGATGTCGGCGAACTTGTCGAGCACCGCGCTCGCCTTCGAGCTGAGCTTGGCACTGCCCGACTCGAAGGTGACATCGCTCTTGAAGCGCACGATGCCGGTCTTCTCGTCGAACTCGAGCACGTCGGGGTACATCGCCACGAGGTCGATGATCATCTGGTTGACCTCGCTCGGGAGCGGGGTCGCGCCGATCTGCGCGATGAGGTCGGAGATCTGCTTCTTGAGCGCGTCGATCTCGCCCTGGCTGCCGCTGCCCTTGAGCCCCTCGAGGCGGGCCATGGCCTCGCCGAGCTGCTTGCGGAGCAGATCCTCGTTCGCACGCGCGGTGTCGAACTCGTTCTGCATCTGGAGGAGCTGCTGCTCCTTCGCGCGGTAGGCGTTCATGAGATCGTCGTACTGGCTCTGCGGAACGCAGCCCGCGAGCGCGATGAGGGCGACACCAGTGGCAGGGATGAATGCAAGGCGCATGGCTTTCCTTACTGTGAAACGAAACCGAAGCATCGGGAAACCGCCGCGCGCGTCCAATGCGGCGGCGAACTTTCTCGTGACTTTCCTGAGGTGCAGGTTCAACTGCGTGGCGCGATTGTAGTCACTTCCACGCGGTGCGGGGGATGGAGGGCGAAGTGGGCCGGGCGGCGTCGCGCGCGGTGGGCCGGGGCTGGGCCGAGGTCTGATTCCGCCCCGCCGTCAGCGCGGCGCGATCCGGGCGCCGAGGACCGCCGGGCTGAACGCCTCGTCGAAGTCGAACACGGCGTGGAAGTCCTCGATCGAGTCGTCGGCGGACTTGTCCAGCCGGCCGGCCTCGATGAGGGCGTAGACAATGCGACCGAAGTCCTCGGTGCGCGAGATGTTCCAATGACGGAGCACGCAGGGCGCCAGCATGCCGAAGCGCTCGATCGCGTACTCGCGGAGCCCCAGGCAGAGCTGCTGGCCCGTCACGTGGCGGATCTCGGGCATGGGAAGGCTGCCGCCGAGTCCGCCGGCGCCGGCCATGCCCCCCGAAAGGCCCCCAGAAAGGCCCCCAGAAAGGCCTCCCGAAAGGCCGCCCGCCTCGGCCGGGTCGGCATGCGGGTCACCGCTGAGTCCCGACGCGAAGCCGCCGCCAGCCATGCCGCCGCCAGACATGTCGCCGCCAACCATGCCGCCATTTGAGCCGGCTCCGTGCTGCAGGCAGTTGGCGCGCTCGGTGGTGTAGCCCAGCCCATCGCACACGAACTGGAACGCCGCCGGCGGGTAGCAGGTCACCGGCAGCGCGGCGTGCGTCAGTTCGATGTTGCTCTGGGAAGCGGTCACGGCCATGCGAGTGTATCGGCAGGGAGCCCGATTTCCCTCAATCAGTGCGAACTTCCCCGCAGTTGCCGCGGACGCACCGTGCGCCCCGATCGGGTTCCGATGCGCTACCTTCCGCGCATGCATACGGACGGCAGCAAGGACGACCCGTCTTCCGGAGCGCGGCATGGTGCGGACCTCCGCACGCTGCACCTCTGGCATCTCCAACCGGTGCGCGACCTGCTGGTCATCGGCGCCGTCGCCGGCACGGTGTACGTCGGCTACGCGATGCGGACCGTGACGGTGCCGCTGCTCGTCGCGCTCGCGCTCGCGTATCTCTTCGAGCCCATCGTCGCGCGCATGTCCCGATGGCGACGGATGAACCGACCGCTCGCGGTCTCGATGATCCTCGGCGCTCTCATCGTCTTCGTGGGCGGCGCGATCGCCGTGATCGTGCCCCTCGCGGTCGGGCAGACGCTCGCCTTCGGCGACAGCCTCCGCAGTGGGCGCTATGACGCGTCGATCGACCGCGCGGTCGAGTCCGTGCCGGATGCCTACCGCGGCGCCGTGCGCGACTGGACCTACCGCATCGTGCATCCCTCGCCGGCCGAGAAGACGGCCGACCGACCGGCGGGAAGCGCTTCCACGGACGCGGACGCGACGCAGGCGCCCGGAGCGGAAGGGCGCGCGGCCGAGGGGCGTGCTTCGGACGCACATGCCGCCGACGCGCACGCGGCCGAGCCGCGCGCCGCGGCGGAACCGTCCTCCGCGTTCGGCGGCTTCGGCATCGACAACTCGATCATCACACTGCTCGGCGCCGGTTCGGCGCAGGTGTGGTCGTTCGCGCTCGCGGTGCTGCAGCTCGGACTGGTCGCGTTCCTCATCCCGTTCTACTTCTACTACTTCAGCGTGCACTGGCCGTCGATCGTCGGATTCTTCGGAATGTTCGTGCCCGACGACCGCCGCGAGCGCGTGTTCGAGATCGCGCGCGAGATGGACCGCGCGGTCGCGGGATTCGTCCGCGGGCGCATCGTGATCTGCAGCATCATGGGCGTGATGTTC
>CAMBUI010000008.1 GCA_945870915.1 Candidatus Kuenenia stuttgartensis
GGTCGCCCGCGGCGGGCGCCGAACCGCCGCACGCCGCGAAGGCACCGAGCGTTCGCGCGGCGCCGAGCGCTCCCGCACCATCGCGCACAGGCGGTGATGCGGGGAGCGGCGGATCCGCATCCGCCGCGGCCCGAGTCGGTGCCGAGGGCGTCCCGGCGATTGCAGCTCCTGCGGTTCCCATCGTCGACCGCGTCGTGCCGCCCGGTGGCGCATCGAAGGCCGAGCGCCTCGCTGCGCTCGACGCCATGCATGCCGGCCGATGTCCCCATTGCACCACCGCGACCGCGCACACCCGGCTCGTGTTCGGCGAGGGCAATCCCGACGCCGAGCTCGTCTTCGTCGGTGAGGCGCCCGGCGAGACCGAGGACCAGCTCGGCCGGCCGTTCGTCGGCAGGGCGGGGGAGAAACTCGACGGCATGATCGCCGCGATGGGGTTCGAGCGCGCCGACGTCTACATCGCCAATGTGCTCAAGAGCAGGCCGCCGGACAACCGAACGCCGCTCGCGCACGAGATCGACCGCTGTGGCCCGTACCTGCTCGCGCAGCTCGCCATCATCCGCCCGAAGGTGATCTTGACGCTGGGAGGTCCGGCGACCAAGCTGTTGCTCGCAAGCGAGCTGGGCATCACCCGCCTTCGCGGAGCCTTTGCGACGGTCCGGCTCGGCGTCGCCGAGGGCGCGCCGTTCGAGGTGCCGGTGATGCCGACGTTCCACCCTGCGTACCTGCTGCGAAACTACACGGTCGAGACCCGCGCGCAGGTCTGGGAGGACCTGAAGAAGGTCCTGGCGGCGCTCGGTCGAGATGCGCCGGCCCGCAAGGCGAACTGAATCGTCCCGTGCACCGCTGCCGTGCAGTGGACGGCTGGATCGACCGCCCCGGTCACGGGACGCGCACGATCAGCGTGACCGGACCGTCGTTGAGGATGTCGACCTTCATCTCCGTGCGGAAGCGGCCGGTCTCGACCTGCAGCCCATGCGCCCGGATCGCCTCGACCGCCTGCTGGAACAGCGGCTCTGCCGCCTCAGGACGCGCCGCGGAGATGAAGCTCGGCCGGTTCCCGCCGGAGCAGTCGCCGGCGAGCGTGAACTGACTGATCACGAGCAGCGAGCCGCCGACATCCGACACCGATCGGTTCATCTTGCCCGCGTCATCCTCGAAGATGCGCAGCTTGGCCAGCTTGTCGGCCATCTTCTGCGCCTGCGGCGCGGCGTCGCCCACCTCGACCGCGAGCAGGACGACGAGACCGCCTTGTTCGCCGAGCGCACCGACGCGCGTTCCGTCCACGCGCACCTCGCCCCGGCTGCAGCGCTGGACGACCGCGATCATGGTGGATCAGGCCAGCAGCACCATCGAGGCGCTCGAGACCAGGGCGTTGCCCTGCTCGTCGACGGCCTGCCGGTAGTCGATGAGCTCGACGCCGGACGGCTTGGCGAGCTTGGCGACCGCGCTCATGCAGCCGACCGAGCACCAGCGGGTCGGGTTCTTGAGTTCGCGCATCCGCGCGACGAGCTGGTCGGGACCGGCGATGAACTCCTTCATCATCGCGCGATCGTGCGCCTCGACCTCGCGGCGGCGCTGGTCGCCGACGGCCGTCGGTTCGCCGAAGGCGGGTCCCACGTGCGACATGTCGGCGCTCGCGATGAAGAGCGTGCGGCCACCCTCCGCCGCGAGCGCGCTGCCGAGCACCGAGACGAAGTCGTCGACTCCGAGGCGTTCACCGTCGTCGGACAGCAGTCCGACCACCGGGTCCGGCACGAGGGCCGCCACCACCGGCACGCTGCCGAAGAGGTGCTGGACCCACGGAATGTGCAGCTGGATCGAGTGCTCTGGCACATGGTCGAGGATGTCGACGAAGAGCTTGCGACCGGTCTGCGCACGCACGCGCTCGACGATGCCGGCGTCGACGGGCATGCGGCCCAGGGGCGACTCGAAGCCGAGGTCGGACATCACGACGCCGTCACCCAGGCCGAAGTGGTTGGTGCCGAGGATGACCACGCGGTCGGGCTTCGCGGCCTTCGCGATGGTGCGGTAGCTCGACGCATAGACGGGATGCCCGCGGCCGTAGTCGAGATGGCACGCGACGAGTCCGGCGATCGGCTCGTCGATCTCGGCGTCCTCGGCCTCGTCGAGCCACTTCTCGAGCTGCGCGCGGATCACGGCCGGGTCTTCACCGAGGCTTCGGGTCGCGCCGGCGGCGAAGGCGCCCGACGCCTGCAGGTCCGCCTTCTTCTTGTCCTCGAGGGATTCGCAGGTCGGTCCCCACAGGAGACCGAATTCGTCGAGCTTCTTGACGAGCTCGAGCAGGGGGGTGATGTCGGCGAGCTTCAGGGTTCCGGCGATCTCATCGACCGACCGCTCGCCATTGAAGAACTGCATCACCTGGAAGGCCTGCGGCGGGACCACCATCATCTGCGGGTACAGCATGCACGGGTCCTGCAGTCCGAGAAACACCTGGTTGTCCTTCTGCAGCGGCACGGGATGGACGCGGCGAAGGGCAGGGCGCTGAAGATGCTCGGCGAGGTTGGCGGTGCTCATGGTGGTTCGGAGGTCGGCGTGCGTGGGACTCGGGGCGACCCGAGGGGGCGGCAGTGTATCTCCGGCAGGGAGACGCAACGCTCAAGTTGCCCAAGTTGGGGGTTACAATCGACTTTCGCGCATCTCCGCTCACACATGGGAGGTACGCCGTCCGATACAGTCCCTTCCTCGAGGGTGGGCCCACCTTCGGGACTCGCAAGGCAACCGCGGCCGATGCGGCGCGCGGATCAAAAAAGGAAACGACATGCGACGCGACCGTTGGATCTGGATTGGAACCTGTGCTTCGACCGCCCTCGCCGTGGCCCTCGCGGCGGCCGCCTCCGCGCAGGGCGCGCCCAAGCAGCCCGCCGCGCCGTCCCTCGCCCCCGGCAACACGGTGAACGCGCCGACCAAGCAGGCGCCGTCCCAGGATGTCCGCTCGCTGATCACCAACCAGGCCCCGAGCGGCACCGAGAAGGGCGCCGCCGAGGCTCCGCAGGTCTTCGATCCGAACGAGCCGCCGGCGATCACCTTCGATCCGCCGATCGCCGACATGGGCGAGATGATCGCCGATGTCGCCAAGACCATCACGATCAAGATCAAGAACGTCACCGACAAGCCGATCCGCATCACCAAGGCGATCCCCGGCTGCGGCTGCACGACGCCGAACTGGCCCAAGGAGCCGATTGCCCCGGGCGCCAGCGGCGACTGCGAGATCACGCTCCGTCCCGGCCCGAAGCAGGGCATCAAGCTCAGCAAGAAGGTCACCTTCCAGCTCGAGAACCACGCTCCGGTCGTGCTCAGCGTCGAGGGTGATGTCGTCGCCTACGTGACGATGACCCCGGACATCATCGAGTCGCCCGTCGATGCGACCGCCGTCGGCCTCAAGCCGACCGAGATCGTGCTCGAGTCGACCGAGGGCATCGCGTTCAAGGTGACCGAGGTCGCGCCGCCGGTCATGAAGGACCCGCCGGCCGACGCGAAGACCAAGCATGTCCTCACCGTCGACTGGGCGATGTGGGAGCAGGCCGGTCGCCAGCCGAAGATCCTCATCAAGACCGACAACCCGAAGGCCCCGAGCATGACCATGCTCGTGAAGCGGGCCATGACCGCGAACGGCGCCACCCCGCCGGTTGCTCCGAACACCCCCGCGGGTCCCGGCACGACCGACCTGGTCAACGCCGTCCGTGCCGGCGACCTGGCCAAGATCAGCGCGCTGATCGCGTCGGGCGCCGATGTGAACGAGCGCGACCGCGCCGGCCAGCGCACCGCGATGCACTGGGCCGCCAAGGGCGCCAATCGCCCCGCGCTCGAGGCGCTCGTGGCTGCCAAGGCCGATCCGAACATCAAGGACCGCCAGGGCCGCACGCCGATGTGGGGCGCGGTCGAGACCGACCTCGAGACCGTGAAGTTCCTCGTCGAGAAGGGCGCCGATGTGAACGCCCGCGACCAGATCAACTCGACGCCGCTGCTCTGGGCCGCCGGCTTCGGCAAGCCCGAGACCGTCGCGTTCCTGCTTTCGAAGGGCGCCGATGTCAAGGCGACCGACGACAACGGCTGGACCCCGCTGATCTGGGCGGCCGGACTCGGACAGCCGCAGACCGTCGAGCTGCTCGTCAAGAGCGGCGCCGACCTGAAGGCCGCCGACAAGCAGACCGGCGACACGCCGCTCCTGCGCGGCGCGCGCACCGGCAAGCCGGAGAGCCTCAAGCTCCTCGTTGCTGCCGGCGCCGATGTCAAGGCGAAGAACAAGGCCGGCCAGACCGCTCTCCATCTCGCGGCCGCCAGCGGCTCCGCCGAGAAGGTGCAGATCCTCCTCGCCGCGAAGGCCGACCCGGCCGCGACCGACGAGAAGGGCTGGACGGCGATCGACCACGCCATGAACCGCACCACCGGCGACAAGGCCAAGCTGCTCGAGGTCCTCAAGCCGGTCAGCCCGGCGCCGAAGATCACCGGCCCCGCGGTCAAGTGACCGACGGCAGGGGCGTCTTCGCATCCGGAACCACCATCGGGCCTCCCCTCGGGGAGGCCCGGTTTCTTTTTCTCGACGAACTGCGCCCGCATGCCAGGCGGCGGAGCCGCGGCCGACGCTCCCACTAGACTGCCCCCTCCAACGGAACGCATCCATGACCACCACCGCGACCACCCCGATCGACGCCCTCGTCACGCACCTCCAGGAGACCGCGCTGCTCTCCACCTCGAACAACCTGCTCGACTGGGACCAGGAGACGCAGATGCCCGCGGGCGGACTCGAGTGGCGCGCGCGGCAGCAGGCGCTCATCGCCCGCATGGTGCACGAGCGGTCGTCGTCGATGGAGCGCGGCGACCTCATCGCCGCGGTCGAGTCGGATCGGACCGCGATGGCGGATCCGCAGACGGCCGCACTCGTCCGCGAAGCGCGCCGCGACTACGGCAAGGCGACCAAGCTTCCGGCGAGCCTCGTCGAGGAGATGGCGAAGACCTCGAGCATGGCGAAGCACGAGTGGGCCGAGGCCCGCGCCGCGAGCGACTTCAAGCGGTTCGCGCCCTGGCTCGAGAAGCTGGTCGCGCTGCTGCGCGCCCAGGCCGACTGCTACGGATTTGCCAAGGACGGCGAGCGCTGGGACGCGCTGGCCGACCTCTACGAGCCGGGCTGCACCGCGAAGTACGTGGCGGGCGTGTTCGACCCGCTGCGGCCGCGGCTGCAGAAGCTCATCGCGGAGATCAAGTCGGCCCCGCGGAAGCCCGCCGACGGCTTCAACGACTTCCATGTCCCGATCGACAGGCAGGAGGCGCTCTCGCGCCTCGTCGCCGAGAGGATCGGATTCGACTTCAACCGCGGTCGGCTCGACCGCTCGACCCATCCGTTCTGCGGCGGGACGCACTGCAACGACGTGCGCATGACCACGCGCTACAACGAGCGCTGCGTGAACGACGCGCTCGGCTCGACGATGCACGAGTCGGGCCACGCGATCTACGAGCAGGGGCTCGACTTCTCGCGCATCGGCACGCCGCTCGGCGAGAGCGTGTCGCTGGGCATCCACGAAAGCCAGAGCCGCATGTGGGAGAACCAGGTCGGCCGCAGCCGCGCGTTCTGGTCATGGCTCGCGCCGCAGCTGCCCGGCACCATCGGCGCCGATGCGTCGCGCTTCTCGCTCGACGACCTGTACGGCGCGGCGAATGTCGTCGAACCCGGCTTCATCCGCGTCGAGGCCGACGAGGCGACCTACAACCTGCATGTGATGGTTCGGTTCGAGATCGAGCGCGCGGTGATCGGCGGCTCGCTCGAGGTCGCCGGCATCCCCTCGGTGTGGAACCGCCTGTACAAGGATCTCCTCGGCCTCGATGTCCCCGACGATCGCCGCGGCTGCCTGCAGGACATCCACTGGTCGATGGGCGCGATGGGCTACTTCCCGACCTACACGCTGGGAAACCTCTACGCGTCGCAGCTGTTCGAGGCGGCGTGCGAGCAGATGCCCGGTCTCGTGGAGGGGTTCGGCCGCGGCGAGTTCGCCGGCCTGCGGAGCTGGCTGAACACGAACATCCACACGCACGGACGCCGTTATGCGCCTTCCGAGCTGGTGCAGCGCGTCACCGGCAAGCCGCTCTCGGCCGAGCCCCTCATGCGCCATCTCGAGGGCAAGCTCCGTCCGCTGTACGGGATCTGAACACGGAACCCGCGAAGTTCGCGCGGAGGCGTTGGTGGAGACGCGGGATCGTGCTACACTTTCCCTCTTCCCCTGCGTTTTCAGGCTCCGAGTTCTCCCATGGCCGATCCGAATCTCCGCAACATCGCAATCATCGCCCACGTTGACCACGGCAAGACGACGCTCGTCGATGCGATGCTCTCGCAGTCCGGGGTGCTGAACCTCGATGCGGGAGGCGAGTGCGTGATGGACTCGAACCCGCTCGAGCGCGAGCGCGGCATCACCATCCTGGCGAAGAACTGCGCGGTGACCTACACCATCCGCGGCGGACCGCGCCGTGGCGAGGTGTACCGCGTGAACATCCTCGACACACCCGGCCACGCCGACTTCGGCGGCGAGGTCGAGCGCGTGCTCCGCATGGCGGACGGCTGCCTCCTGCTGGTCGACGCGCTCGAGGGCCCGATGCCGCAGACGCGCTTCGTGCTGTCGAAGGCGCTCGAGCTTGGGCTCAAGCCGATCGTCGTGATCAACAAGTGCGACCGTCCCGAGGCGCGCATCCAGGGCGTGGTGAACGAGGTCTTCGACCTGCTCGTCGACCTCGGCGCCGACGACCACGCGCTCGACTTCCCGATCATCTACGCCTCGGGCCGCGACGGCTGGGCCGCGCGCCACATCGACACCCGCGACAAGGGCGTCGACGAGCTCTTCCAGGAGATCATCGAGCGCGTGCCCGCGCCGAACGCCGACGAGACCGCGCCGCTTCAGATGCTCGTGACCAACCTCGCGTGGAGCGACTACGTCGGCCGCATCGCGATCGGCCGCGTGTACGGCGGCGTGCTCAAGGGCGGAACCCAGGTCTCGATCTGCTGCGCCGACGGCAGCGTCCGCAAGGCGCGCGTCCAGAAGGTGAACCGTTTCGAGGGACTCTCGCGCCGCGAGGTGCCGGAGATCCTCGCGGGCGACCTGTGCGCGGTCGAGGGCCTCGGCAAGATCGACCTCGGCGACACCATCTGCGATCCCGACAATCCGCAGCCGATGGCGCGCGTGAAGGTCGACGAGCCGACGCTGCACATGGTGTTCCGCATCAACGACGGCCCGTTCGGCGGCAAGGAAGGCAAGTTCGTCACCAGCCGGCAGATCGCCGAGCGCCTCGAGCGCGAGCTCGAGACCAACGTGGCGCTGCGCGTGAGCCCCGGCGACTCGGCCGACGAGTTCCATGTGTCGGGCCGCGGCCTCCTCCACCTCGGCGTGCTCCTCGAGAACATGCGGCGCGAGGGCTTCGAGCTCACCGTCGGCAAGCCCGAGGTCATCGAGCGCGAGATCGACGGCGTGAACTGCGAGCCGTACGAGCGCCTGTCGCTCGACGTCGGCGCGAACGGCCTCGGCGCATCGCTCGAGCTCCTGGGTTCGCGCGGCGCGGAGATCCTCAAGATGGAGGAGCGCGCCGGACGCATGCACGTCGAGGCCGAGATCCCCGCGCGCGGGCTGATCGGCATGCGCACCCGCATCCTCAACGCCAGCGGCGGAGAGGCGGTCATGCACCACACCTTCTCCGGCTACAAGCCGAACCGCGGCGTGATGCAGCAGCGCAAGAACGGCGTGATGATGTCGCTCGAGGCGGGACGCGTGACCGCGTACGCCATCGAGGGCCTCGCGGACCGCGGCGTCATGTGCGTCCGTCCCGGCGATCAGGTCTATGCGGGCCAGATCGTCGGCGAGCACAACCGCGACAACGACCTGGTGATCAACATCACCCGCATGAAGCCGCTCACCAACTTCCGCGAGACGAGCAAGGACCAGACCGTCGTCCTGCGCGGCGCGCGCGACTACTCGCTGGAGGCGGCGCTCGAGTACATCGAGTCCGACGAGCTGGTGGAGGTCACCCCGACCTCGATCCGCATGCGGAAGCGCATCCTCGACGAGAGCGCACGCAAGCGCGCCGAGCGCGCTGAGCGCGACCGCACCGCCGCGGTGTCCTGATCCCGGGTCGACCGGGGGGGTGTTGCGGCCGTGGTCGCGCCACGCATCCGCGGCGCCGAATGGCCGCCCGCGTCCATGCAACGAGGCGGAGCCCGCGCTGCCGCGAGGCGCCTTTTTCCACGACGCACCCGCGTCCGAAAACCGTGTACGCTCCTCGGCGCAAGGATGCACCCATGGCTGTTTTCGTCCAGAAGTTCGGCGGTACCTCGGTCGGCGATCCCCAGCGCATCGCGCGCTGCGCGGCGCGCGTGAAGCAGCGTGTCGATGAAGGGCACCGGGTGGTGGTCGTGGTGAGCGCCATGGGCCACGCCACCGACGAGCTCATCGAGCTCGCGGGTCGGGTGACCGCGCGGCCGTCGCGGCGCGAACTCGACATGCTGATGGCCACCGGCGAGCAGGTGTCGGTCGCACTGGTGGCGATGGCCCTCGAGAAGATCGGCGTCGCCGCCACGAGCCTGACCGGCGGGCAGGCCGGGATCCTCACCGACGGCAACCACGGTCGCGCGCTCATCAGCGAGGTGTCCCGCGCGCGCCTCGACGAGGAGCTCGGCTTCGGCCGCGTTCCCGTCGTCTGCGGCTTCCAGGGCGTCTCGCGGAGCGGTGAGATCACGACGCTCGGCCGCGGCGGCTCCGACACGACGGCGGTCGCCCTCGCCTCGGCGCTCAAGGTCGCCGAGACCGGCGGGTGCTGCGAGATCTTCACCGATGTCGACGGCGTGTACACCGCCGATCCCCGGCTGGTGCCGACGGCATCGAAGCTCGCCCGAATCAGCTACGAGGAGATGCTCGAGCTCGCGCTGCTCGGCGCGCAGGTGATGCACCCGCGCGCCGTGCTCTTCGGCGAGCGCTACGGCGTCCCGATCCATGTCCGACACAGCCAGCGCCCCGACGAGGGGACGATGATCTGCAGGGAGACTCCCGAGATGGAACAGATGATGGTGGTCGGCGCGGCACTGAAGCGCGACCTCGGCCGCGTGAGCCTGCGACGCATCCCGAACAACCCCGGCGTGCAGGGGATGCTCTTCGACGCGGTCGCGAAGGCGGGGATCCTCGTCGACGACATCGTGCAGACGGAGTTCGGCGAGATCGCGTCGATCTCGTTCACGGTCGACCACGGCGATCTCGCCGATGTGAAGATCGCCGCGTCGCAGGTACTCGACCGCGTCGGCACCGGCGAACTCGCGATCGAGATCGGGCTTGCCAAGATCTCGGTGGTGGGGACCGGCATGAAGACCCATGTCGGCGTCGCGAGCCGGATGTTCACCGCCCTCGGAGACGCGGGCATCCCGATCCACAACATCACCACGAGTGAGATCAAGATCTCCTGCATCCTCGGCAAGGAGCACGCCGAGCGCGCGCTCGCGATCGCGCACGAGGCGTTCGGCCTCGATCGCCTCGCCGCAGGCACCGCCGCCGCAGGCGCCGCGGCGCGATAGCCGGGATGGTCTGTGCGGGCAGGTCCGCGTTGGCGGACCATGGAATTGGCCCGCTCCGCGACGCGCGCACTTGGATGGCGGGGGCGTGCGGGTACATTCCACCGACGGCAATTCCGCCGGCCCGGGCAGCACCATGGATCCAGGCGAGCAGCACCTCGCGACGGACTTTCTCTTCGGAAGCGTGGACAAGGGGGCCCAGTCTCCTCCTCCGCGCGTCCGCGGTGTCCGCTTGGACCGCCTGATCGGCGAGGGTGCGTTCGGTGTGGTGTGGCAGGGGGAGCAGTTCGAGCCCGTGGTGCGCCCGGTCGCGGTGAAGATCCTGCGCATCGGCTCGCTCGGGTCCAACGCCCTCCGGCGCTTCGAAGCCGAGAAGCTCGCGCTGGCGCGGCTCGAGCATCCGCACATCGCCCACATCCTCGACGCGGGAAACACCGCCGACGGCGCCCCGTACCTGGTGATGGAGTTCGTCGACGGCGTGCCGTTCGACCTCTGGTGCCACCGGAACCGCGAGTCGCTCGAGGCGCGGATGCGGATGTTCGTGCTCGTCTGCCGCGCGATCAGCTACGCGCACCGGCAGGGGATCCTCCACCGCGACCTCAAGCCGGCGAACGTGCTGGTGCGCGGGGTGCGTTCGGGCAACGACGCGACCGGCGTCGAGGAGCCGCGCATCATCGACTTCGGCGTCGCCAAGCTGGTCGGCTTCGACGCGCTGCGGACCGAGACCCGGCAGGGGCCGACGGCCGCCACGCCCGCGTACATGTCGCCCGAGATCGCGTCGGGATCCACCGAGATCGACGGACGCGTCGACGTGTGGTCGCTCGGCGTGATGCTGCACGAGGCGCTCGTGGGCTCGCGCCCGTTCACGACCGAACGCGAGGGCCTCGCCGGCGCGCTCGAGCTGCAGAAGCAGATCACCGAGGGACGCGCGGTCCGCCCCAGCGCGATGCTGCCCGGCAACGCGCCCCGCGCGCTGCGCGCCGCGCTCGAGGACGAACTCGACTGGATCGTGCTGCGCGCCCTCGAGCGCGCGCCGGCGCGACGGTACACGACGCCCGACGAACTGGCCGACGACCTCGAGCGCTGGCTCGCGGGTGCGCCCGTCTCGGCGCGTCCGTCGACCGCGTCGTACCGCGCGCGCAAGTTCGTGCGCCGGCACAAGGCGCCGCTCGCGATCGCCGTGACCGTCGTCGGAGCCCTGACGATCGCCGTGGGCGGGCTCACCTACGGCGTGATCGAAAGCCAGTCGCAGGCCAAGCGCTGGCGCGAGATCGCGCGCTTGAACCGCTCGATGCTCACGGCGCTCGACCCGGCCGTGGCGCAGGGGCTCGATCCGCGGCTGCTGAAGCTGGTGCTGGCCGAGGCGGAGCTCGAGTTGCAGCGCGAGTCGCGTGATCCGATCGTCGAGTCCGAGGTGCGTTCGGCGCTCGGTCTCGCGCATGCCGCGACCGGCAACTTCGCCGAGGCGCTGCGGCAGTTCCGCCGCGAGCGCGAGCTCCGGATCGGGGCGGGCGAGGCCGAGTCGTCGCTCGCGGTGCGCGCCATCGACAACGCCATCGGCCACGCGCTGGTCGAGTCGGGGGCGCTCGACGAGGCGCTTCCGTTCCTCGAGCGCGCCCGCGCGGGCAACGACCTCGTCGCCGCGAATGCGCTCCACAACCTGGCGGCCCGCGCACGGGCGAAGGGCGACCTCGCGTCGGCCGAGGAACTGCTGCGTGCGGCGCTCGCGGGCAAGTCGATGCTGCGCGATGTTCCCGCGGTGAGCCGGCTCGAGACCGAGCAGGAGCTCGCGCTCGTCCTCGCCGAGCGCGGCCGATACGCCGACGCCGAACCGCTCGCACGCACCCTGTACACCTCGAAGCTCGCGCTGCTCGGGCCGCGCCACCCGAGCGTGCTGCGCGCGGCGAACAACCTCGCCGAGGCGCTCCTCGCGCTCGGCCAGTCGGCCGAAGCGAGGGCGCTCCTCGCGGACGCGATCGCACCCTTGGCCGAGGTGCTCGGACCGCTGCACGAGGACACGCTGTCGGCCCGCAACAACCTTGCCGCGGCGATGAACGACCTCGGCGACACCGAGGCGGCCAGCAGGCTGTACGCGGAGAACCGCGACGCATTCCGCGACCGGTCTGGGGACGAGGATGTCCGCACGATTCTCGCCAGCGCGAACCTCGCCCAGTGCCTCGCGGTGGTCGGCCGCGATGCGGACGCCGAGTTGGAGTTCCGGGCGACCACCGATGTCGCGCTGCGCGTCCTGGGCCCCACGAGCCGGATCACACTTGCCAACGACGCGAACTACGCAGCGTTCCTCACCGAGCACGAGCGGTACGCGGAGGCGGTCGTGGTCCTCGAGCGCGCCGCGCCACTCATCGAACGCGAGCTCGGAAAGGCCCATCCGCAGTGCCTCGCGGCGCGCACCTCGCTCGCACGCGCGCGCCTCGGGCTCGGTCAGCCGGCTCGCGCGCTGGAGGTCCTGTCGGACGCGGAGTCGTTCGACACATCGTCGCGCACGCTGACGCGGCTCGAGCGTCGTGCGGTCGAGGTCGCGCTGCAGGCGGCCGACGCCGCGGGCGACGCCGAACGGGCGGGCAGGCTCAGGGCGTGCCTGGCGCGCACGCCGGCATGACCTCGCGGAGGCGTTCCTCGAGCCGCGCAGAGAGCCTGCTGCGCACCACGGAACCCCGCTTAACATAATATCGATTATGAGACCTTTGATGCAAGGCGGGGGTTGGACCGCCAAGGAACCGCTCGACTATCGGCAGCCGCCGCATCGTGCCTTTACGATCGGTGCATGCCCGATCGCCCCCACGAACCCGACGCGCCGCGCCCTGTCGACCCCGTGGTTCGCCCCGACTCGGACGTTCTGTTCCCCGAGCCGGTCGCCGACGCACCCATGCAGGCGTTCGCGCCGTTGTGCGCCGTCTTCCGCCGGTTTCTCAAGAGCCGCGACCTCAAGTACACGCAGGAACGGGCGGACGTGCTCGACGCGATCATCGCCCGCGACGGTGCCTTCGAGGCCGAGGAGCTGCTGCTCGACCTCCGGGCACGCGGTCACGACGTGTCGAAGGCGACCGTCTACCGGACGATCAGGCTTCTGCTCGACGCCGGCATCATCACCCAGTCGTTGTTCGACGCGAAGCAGTCGCACTACGAGCTGCTGTACGGCCGCGAGCCGCGCGACTGCATGGTGTGCATGAAGACGGGACGCCGGATCGAGTTCACCAGCAAGGAACTCGCCGAAGTGCGCGACCGCATCTGCCGCGAACTCGGCTGGCAGGCCGTCGGACACAGGTTCCAGATCTTCGCCATCGCGCCGCGCGCGTGATCCGCCGCCGTTCACCCCTCGTCGAACTCCGGCACATCCTTCCCCTCGATGCGGTGGCGCATCATGAGCCAGTCGCCGAGGTCCGCAAGGCGACACCGCGGCGAGCAGAAGGGGGCATGGGTCGCGCTGGCGGGTGAGGACTCCCCCGCCGGGGGGCGTCCGCAGACGGGACAACAGGGGGGCGCGATCCTCGGAGCGCGGACGAGCAGCGAGAGTCCCTCCGCGATCCGACGCTGCTCGCGCGGCTCGAATCCGGCGGAGTCGATCGTGACGGTGCGACCGGCCTCGCCCCCCTCCTCGCCCCCTTCCTGGATCGCCTCCGCGTGCTCGAGCCGAAGGCGCAGGTGCCGCGCGGGAAGCACGCCCTCGAGCCGCTCCGGCCATTCGAGCGCCACGACGGCGGCGCCGGCGAGCAGTTCGTCGAAGCCGATCGATTCGAGGTCCCCGGGACCGATCCGCCATGCATCGATGTGCGCGAGCGACCGGTCGGGACCGCGGTGGTCCATCCGCAGCGTGAAGGTCGGGCTCGCGACGGAGGTGCTGTCGCAGCCCAGTCCAGCGGCAAGTCCGCGGACGAAGGTGGTCTTGCCCGCGCCGAGATCGCCGGACAGCAGCAGGATGACCGCCCCGGGGTGCGCCGAGGTCGAGCGCAGGAGATCGCCGAGCACGGCTCCGAACTGCTCGGTCTGCTCGGCGTCGCGGAGATGGAAGGAGAGCGGAAAGTGCATCAGGGACATCGGATCTCACCCTCGGAGCTCCCGCCCACCTGCACGCGGGTCGGGCCGACTCCCCCGCCATCATGCTCGAAACCCGCCTTCGCGGCATCCCAGCGCGCGAGGCCATCGACGACCGTCACCGAAGGCGCGCCTGCGCGGACCTCGCCGATCCGCGTGATCGGGACGCCGGCAACGACCGACGGAACCTCGCCGCGCGCGGTGAATGCCAGCTCGTAGTCCTCGCCATGCCCGAGCGCCAGCCTCGCGTCGAGGCCCGGCGGGACGGGAACGCGCGCCAGCGCGATCTCGATCGCGACCTTCGAAAGCTCGGCGATGTGCCCGAGGTCGCGACCGAGGCCGTCGCTCACGTCGATCATGGCGCCCAGCCGCTCGCCAAGCTGCTCGACGAGCGCGTTCGCCACCGCGACCCGCGGCGTGAAGTCGAGGTGTCGGCCGAGCCCCGTCGCGGGATCCCATGCGCCGCCGATGGTGCCCGTCACGAACACGCCGTCGCCCGCGCGCGCCTCGGAGCGGGTCACGATGCGGGCTCCCGGGCGGACGGGCACCGCGAGGACCGTCACGCTCGCGACGATCGGCGCGCCGACCACATCTGCGCCGAACGATGCGACATCGCCGCCCACGAGCGGTGCATTCCAGGCCTCGGCGGTCTCGCGAAGCCCCTCGTACAGCCGCCACGCAGCGGCGCCGTCGAGGCCGGCGGGCACGGTCACGCAGGCGACGGTCGCGATGGGCCGCGCGCCTCCCATGGCGGCGACATCGCTGATGTTCCGCAGTACGGCCTTGCGCCCGATGAGGTACGGATCGCATCCGCGCGGGGTATGCCGACCCTCGATCGCACTGTCGGCGGCGACGAGCAGCGCGCCCGCGCCTCCGAGCGCGAGCACGGCCATGTCGTCTCCCGGCGGCACCAGCACCGAGGCCGGCAGGCGCGGGTTCATGGCGAAGACGCGTTGGAGGAGATCGAACTCGCGCATCGCGTCACCACAGGACGCGCACGAGGACCTGCGTCGCGACGAGCGCGTAGAAGCCGGCGACGAGGTCGTCGATCAGGATCCCGAGGCCGCCCTCGAACCGCTGCCATCCGCGCGCCGGCGGCGGCTTGATGATGTCGAAGAGCCGGAACGCGAAGAACGCGATGGCGCAGGTCGCGATGATGCGCGCGTTGTTTCCCAGGCTCCACGGCAGCCACATCAGCGCGAGCGACTGGCCGGCGATCTCGTCGGCGACCACCGCACCCGGATCCTTCTTGCCGAAGCGCCGCTCGGCGGACTGACCCCAGACGAGGCAGGCGAGGCCGAACACCATGCCCAGCGCCGCGAGCGCCATGTCGATGGTGCGCGGATTCGTGTCGGCGAAGGCAAGCACCATCGCGAGCACCACCGGCGGCAGCGAGCCCCAGGTGCCCGGCGCGGGGCGCATGAGCCCGAGTCCCATGCCGGTCGTCATCCAGGTACCGAGGCCATCGCCTCCGTTGCGTGCGCTCATCGGGTGGGGTCCTTCTCGGGGGCGGTGGCGCCCGACCCCTCGGCCGGGATGTGCATGGCGCGGCGAATGTAGGTGACGGAACTGAGCACGGTGAGCACCACGGTCGCCCAGGTGGAGGCATCGCGCAGGAACACCTGCCAGCCGTACGGATCGACCCTCGTTCCGACATAGACGCAGCAGCCGACGCAGAACGACTGCACGAACATCTTCAGCTTGCCCGACCAGTCGGCGGGGAACGGAATGCCGCGCGCCTCGATGTAGGAACGGAGTCCCGTGACCAGCAGCTCGCGCAGGAGGATGACGACCACCATCCACGCCGCGATGCCCGATCCGATCATGCCGTAGTCGGGAATCGGTGCGAACAGCGGCGAGGCGAGGTAGATGAACCCGCCCAGGACGAGCGTCTTGTCGACCAGCGGGTCCATGATGCGCCCGAAGGTGCTGACCACGCCCCAGCGGCGCGCGAGGTGGCCGTCGAGGATGTCGGACAGGGCCGCGGTCGCGAACAGCCCCATCGACCACGCTCCGAGGACGGCGATGTCGTCCCGCGCTGCGGTCCGGTCGATCCGCTCCAGCAGCGCGAAGAACACCACGGCCAGAGCCAGTCGCACCAGGGTGATCGCGTTGGGAAGGGCGCGCCGAAGCGGCGTCTGCATGGGAGGGATGCTACCCGCCGACGGCGGGAGCGTCGCCCGATCCGGTCCCCGTCCGAGCGGCGGTCGAGGGGCCGGCTTGGTTGCGGGAAACCCCCGTGAGCCATACATTCCCGACCTTCCACGGAGCGCGCCCGCGCGACCGCGGATGACCGAGAACCTTTCGTCCGACCGAACCCAACCCGTCACGACCCACCACATGTCGTCCCCCCCATCCCTCACCCTCGTGCTGCTTGAGGCGGCTTCGGGTCTCTCGCCTGCCGTCCAGCTCACGATCGCCGCCGCCATCTGCGCGGCCGGTCTCGCCATGCTGATGCAGCCCGAGGGCCGGAAGCTCCGCATCGCCGGCACCGTGCTCGGACTCGCCGGATTCGCCATGCTCTTCGTCGAGGTCCTGAAGCGGGCGTCGCCGGCGGGCGCAGACACGGGACTGCCGCCGGTGTTCCCGGTGGTCTTCGGCTTCCTCGCGCTCGCGGGCGCGGTGCGCATGATCACGCACCCAAGGCCTGTGTTCGCAGCGCTCTACTTCATCCTGGTGGTCATCGCGACCGCGGGCATGTTCCTGCTGCTCGGGGCCGAGTTCATGGCCTTCTCGCTGGTGATCGTCTACGCGGGCGCCATCCTGATCACCTACATGTTCGTGCTCATGCTGGCGCAGCAGTCGCCGGTCGCGGGCGTGGGCGACGCCTGGTACGACCGCATGCCGCGCGAGGCGATCTCGGCGGTGATCGTCGGATTCGTGATGCTGGCGACCCTTTCCGACGCGTACTTCTCGCAGAAGTCGCAGGACCTCCGCAACGAGACGCTCGTGCGCACCGAGCCCACCGGCACGGCCGAGGCGTGGGCCAGGCTCGACCAGATGCCGAAGCTCCTGCTCGAGACCGCGCGCAAGGCCGACGCGTCGATCGCCTCGGTCGAGAGCCTCGACGCGAAGACCGGAACCGTGAGCGCCCGGACCGCCGACGGCGCGCCGGTGCAGGTGGTGCTGGGCGCCGACGACCTTCCCGACAACGGACGCCAGGTCGGCGTCGACCTCGTGTCCAAGTTCCCCGCGGGACTCGAGATCGCGGGCGTGGTGCTGCTCATGGCGCTGTTCGGCGCCGTCATTCTCGCCCGCAAGCAGATCGAGCTCGGCGAGGACGAGCGCCGCGGGCTCGCGGGAATGCGCCGCCTCACCGTCGAGGGCGAGGCGGGCGGCGCTGCCGGAGGTGCGCGATGAACACCGCGACGATCGCTTCGATGGAACACTCCATGTTCACACTCTCCGGGACCACACTCGCCGCCACCGGCGCGCAGACCGTGAATGCAGCGCTCCTCGTGAGCGCCCTGCTCTTCGCGATCGGCCTCGTCGGCTTCCTGAGCCGCCGCAACATGATCATCATGTTCCTCTGCACGGAACTGATGTTCCAGGCGTCCGCGCTCGCCCTGATCGCATTCGGCAAGGTGCACCACGACCTGTCGGGACAGGTCTTCGTGATCTTCATCCTGACGGTCGCCGCCGCCGAGGCAGCGCTCGCCCTCGGCCTGGTGGTGCTGCTGTACCGCCGCCGCGAGACGCTCGACTCCGAGGCATGGAGCGAGCTGCGCGAGACCGCCTGAACGCCCAGAGACCCCCCACGACGCGCGCATTGACACGACCGCGACTGTGACCGCGACAACCGAGTGCTCAACATGCTTGAACTCGCCAGCATTTCGAACCTTGCCAACCTGACGCCCGCCGTGATCGGCGAGGCGGCGAGCGCCGCGATCCCCGCGGCCGTCCCGTCGCCCGAGTTCGCGTGGGCGGGCCTGATCCTGCTCCTTCCCGCCATCTCGGCGGTCCTGTGCGGCGTGTGCGCCGCGATGGGCGTCAAGAACAAGCTGCCGGGCGCGATCACCGCGGTCGCGCTGCTGGCCGCGTTCGCGACCACGCTCTCGCTGTTCCTGAAGATGCCGCAGGACGCGCCGCGCGTGATCCACCTGTTCGACTGGGTGGCCTTCGCCTGGACGGGCCAGGGTGCGACCTGGACCAGCTTCCTCGCGCCCTTCTCGCTGTACGTCGACTCGCTCACGCTGCTCTGGATGCTGTTCGTGACCGGCCTCGGATCGCTGATCGCGATCTACGCGACCGAGTACATGGAGGCGGACGTCGGCAAGGGCTACGCCCGCTTCTTCGGCTCGGTGAGCGTGTTCCTGTTCGCGATGGGCTCGCTCGTGATGGGCGGCAACCTGATCCTGCTCTACCTCGGCTGGGAAGGCGTCGGTCTCGCCAGCTACCTGCTCATCGGATACTTCTATTCGAAGCCGAGCGCGGTGGCCGCCGCCAAGAAGGCGTTCATCATGAACCGCATCGGCGACCTCGGGCTTGCGCTCGGCGTGTTCCTGATCTGGATGAACTACGGCACCGTCGAGTACGACGCGCTCTTCAAGGCGCTCGCGGCCGGTGGCGAGGGCGCCACCAGCGAGTGGTCGAAGGCCGCGATCCCCTACTGCCTCATGCTCGGCGCGTTCGGCAAGAGCGCGCAGATCCCGCTGTTCGTGTGGCTTCCCGACGCGATGGAAGGTCCGACGCCGGTGTCGGCGCTCATCCACGCGGCGACCATGGTCACCGCGGGCATCTACCTGATCGCGCGCACCTTCCCGCTGTTCGCCCTCGAGCCGCACGCGCTCACGGTCGTCGCGATCGTCGGCTGCGCGACCGCGCTCGTCGCCGCGACGATCGGCATGGCGCAGTACGACATCAAGCGCGTCATGGCGTACTCGACCGTGTCGCAGCTGGGCTACATGTTCCTCGGCCTCGGCGTCGGCACCACCTTCGGCGCGGTGTACCACGTGTTCACCCACGCCTTCTTCAAGGC
This sequence comes from Candidatus Kuenenia stuttgartensis, assembly GCA_945870915.1. Classification (GTDB taxonomy): domain Bacteria; phylum Planctomycetota; class Phycisphaerae; order Phycisphaerales; family SM1A02; genus QWPT01. The sequence continues at coordinate 18,585 of CAMBUI010000008.1, forward strand.
GCTGCTCTTCCTGTGCTGCGGCGCGATCATGCACGGCATGGCGGGCCAGCTCGACCTCCGCAAGATGTCGGGACTCCGCAACGTGAAGGGCTTCGGCGTGATCAGCTGGACCTTCCTGATCGGCTGCCTCTGCCTCGCGGGCTTCCCCTTCACCGCGGGCTTCTTCTCGAAGGACTCGATCATCGCGCAGGCATTCGCCAGCGGCAATCCGACCTTCACCCTGCTGGGATGGATCGCGCTGTTCACCGCGTTCCTCACCGCGTACTACACCTTCCGCGTGTGGTTCCGCGTCTGCGGCGGACCGACGAAGTACGAGCCGGGCGACGAGATGCACGGCCATGGCGACGACCACGGCGCGCACGATCATGGCGCGCATGACCACGGTGGTCACGGCCACGGTGGTCACGGCCACGGTGGTCACGGCCACGGCGGACACGGCGCGCACGAGTGGCATCCCCATGGCCCGCGGCTGGCGATCAACGGCGTCCTGCTGCTGATCTGCGCCGGCGCGATCCTGGCCGCCGTGCCGTCGTACCTCGGCGAGATGCAGCACCAGCCGAACTGGGTCGAGACGATGGTCTCGCACTCGTCGGCCGCGGGCGGCATCCCGTCGCACGACCACGCGGGCGGCGATCACGCCGCGCACCACGCGCTGTCGTTCACCGGCATCGCCGACGTCCACGCGGCGACCAGCGTCGTCGCGAGCGCGGCGGGCATCCTCGGCATCCTGGTGGCGGTGTTCTTCCACCTGATCAACCGCGGCGCCGCCGACCGGCTGCGCGCGGCCCTGCTGTCGAACGGGCTCACGCGCTGGCTGCCGCTCGCGCTCGAGAACAAGTGGAAGGTCGACGAGATCTACCACGTGGTCTTCCGTCTTCCGGCGTGGGTGCTCGGACACGTGCTGCACGCGGTGGACAAGCAGATCATCGACGGTGTCGTCGTCAACGGCACCGCGCGCCTGCCGGCCGAGCTCGGGCGTCTCTTCCAGCCGCTCTACAACGGCGCGCTCCAGGGCTACGCCGCGACCATGGCGGGCGGCATCGCGCTGATCGCCGCGTGGGTCTTCTGGATCTGGATGCAGGGCGGCTGACCCGCGCGCGACCCGACTGAACGACGACGGTTCCCCAACACGAATCACTGCCAACGGAACGGCCGATGCTCTCAACCCTCTCGACTCTCCTCCTGATCCTCCCGCTGCTCGCGGCCGGCGCCATCGCGCTCGCCCCCGAGCGGCTCTCGAAGTGGATCGCCACCTTCGCGACGCTGGGCGTCTTCGCGGTCTCGCTGGCCTTCGCCTGGGGCTTTCCGGGCTGGACCGACGGCTCGATCGCCCCTGCCGACGCGGGCATCCCGATCGGCCTGGGCATCCAGCTCTCGCTCGGCGCCGACGCCGTGGGCGTGATGCTCATCCTGCTCACGACCTTCCTCATGCCGCTGGCCATGATCGGCTCGTTCACCGCGGTGAAGGAGCGCCTGAGGGAGTACTACGGCTGGTTCATGCTGCTCGAGGCGGCGATGCTCGGCGTCTTCCTCGCGAAGGACGCGATCGTGTTCTACACGGCGTACGAGTTCACGCTGGTTCCGATGTACTTCCTCATCGCGATCTACGGCGGCGCCGACCGCCGGCCCGCGAGCATCAAGTTCTTCCTGTACACCTTCTTCGGATCGATGCTCACGCTCGCGGGCGTGATCTACATCGCCGCGCAGAACGCGATGGCGGCCGGCGAGTGGACGTTCGATCTGGCGCGTCTGGCGGAGTTCGCGTCGTCGATGTCGCCCGAGCGGCAGTTCTGGGTGTTCATCCTGCTGATGGCCGGCTTCGCGGTGAAGGTGCCGCTCTTCCCGTGGCACACCTGGCTGCCGCTCGCGCACGACCAGGCCCCGACCGCGGGCTCGGTGATCCTCGCGGGAACCCTGCTCAAGCTGGGAACCTACGGCGTCTACCGGATCGCGCTGCCGTCGGCGCCGATCGGCGGCGTCGAGCTCAACCAGCTGCTCGCGGTGCTCTGCATCCTCGGCATCGTGGTGACGGCGCTGATCTGCTGGGTGCAGCACGACGTCAAGAAGCTCGTCGCGTACAGCTCGGTCAGCCACCTCGGCTTCTGCATGCTCGGACTCTTCTCGCTGAACTCGATCGGCGCGACGGGATCGGTCATGTACATGATCAACCACGGCCTCTCGACCGGCGCGCTCTTCCTCTGCATCGGCATGATCTACGAGCGCTACCACACGAAGGACATGGACCAGCTCGGCGGCCTGTTCCGCAGGATGCCGGTGTGGTCGTTCTTCATGGTGTTCTTCACCTTCGCGAGCCTCGGACTGCCGGGCCTGAACGGCTTCATCGGCGAGTTCCTCTGCCTGATGGGCTGCTTCATCGCCGAGCCGAACTCGGTCGCGGGCTATCCGGGCATCCTCGGGCCGTGGTACGCGGTCGTCGCCGGAAGCGGACTGGTCCTCGCCGCGATGTACCTGCTGATCATGCTGGGCAAGCTCGTCTGGGGCCCGCTCAAGGAGCCCCACGGAGCGGAACCGCACGGACACGGGCATGGCCACGGCCACGATCACGCCGACGGACTTCCCACCGACCTCTCGGCACGCGAGATCGGCATCCTCATCCCGCTCGCCGTGGTGTGCCTCGCGATCGGCCTGTATCCGAAGCCCATGCTGGAGGCGATCGCGCCGAGCGTGGAGAAGACGCTCGCCGCGTATCCGAAGCACGTCGAGAAGTACGTGCGCGACGGCTCCCTGGTGAAGCCGGCCGAGTCGAAGGACCCGACCGTCGCACTCGCCCAGCCCGCCGACAGCATCAAGTGACCCTGCACCGCCCACAAAGCGAATCCCATGACCATCCTGGCATCCTCGCCCTCCATGTCCGCCAAGCTCGCGCTGATCGCGCCTGAGATCCTGCTGCTTGCGGGAGCCGTGCTCGTCGCGGTGCTCGGCCTCTCGCGCAACGCCTCGCTGCGGCGCGCCGTCCCGCTCGTCACCGGACTGTTCCTGGTCGGCTCGATCGTGGTTTCCGCGATCGTCACCACGCCGGAGCGCAGCGTGCAGGCGGGACTCCTGATGCCGATGCTCGGCGGCTACGCAAAGGCGCTGATCGCCTCGATCGGCCTGCTGCTGGTCATGGTCGCGGGCCCGTCGATCGACCGTCGGCTCGAGGAGGCGTTCGACTCCGGCCGCGCCGCGTTCGATCCGATCCGCGTCATGCGCGGCGAGTTCTTCTCGTTCTTCCTGCTTTCGATCGCGGGAACGATGCTGATCGCGACCACGAGCGACCTGATCTGGCTCTTCCTCGCGCTCGAGCTCGCGAGCCTGCCCACCTACGTGATGGTGGCGGTCAGCCGCGGCACGCGCCGCGCGCAGGAAGCCGCCGTGAAGTACTTCTTCCTCGGCGCGCTCTCGGCGGCGACGTTCCTGTACGGATTCTCGCTGCTGTACGGCGCGACGGGCACGCTCGAGCTGCAGGAGATGGCGGCACGCCTCACGCAGGCGGAGTACATCGACGCGAGCGGCGTTCCCACGCTCGCCATGCTCGGCGCGGTCCTGGCGATCCTCGGGATCGCGTTCAAGCTCGCCGCCGTTCCGATGCACTTCTACGCGGCCGACGTGTACGAGGGCGCAAGCGCCTCGACCACGGCGTTCCTCGGCTTCATGCCGAAGATCGCCGGCGTGCTGGCGCTGATGGTGCTGCTGCCCGTGTTCGGCGATGTCGGCCGGACCATCCTCGTCGAGGGGCAGTCGGTCACGATGCCGTGGCTGCCGGCTCCGATCGCGGCGGTGCTGTGGATGGTGGCCGTGCTCACGATGACGCTCGGCAACGTCGGTGCGCTGCTGCAGCGCAACGTGAAGCGCATGCTCGCCTACAGCTCGATCGCGCAGTCGGGCTACCTCATGATCGGCCTCCTCTCGGGTCCCGAGGCGGGCTTCAACGCCGTACTGTTCTATCTGCTCGGCTACGGCGTCACCAACACGGCGATGTTCGCGGTGCTGGCGTCGCTCGAGCGCAACGGCGAGGATGTCGAGACCCTCGATGACCTCGCCGGACTCCGAACCCGCCACCCGGTGCTGGCCTGGATGCTCGCGGCTTCGGCGATCAGCCTGATCGGCATGCCGCCGCTCATCGGGTTCTTCGGCAAGCTCGCGCTGTTCTCCTCGGCGTTCGAGGCGGGACAGTCGACCCTGGTGATCGTCGCGGCGGTGAACAGCGCCATCAGCGCCTTCTACTACCTGCAGCTGGTGGCCGTTCCAATGCTCGGCCAGCCGAACGCCCGCACCGAGACGGTCCAGGCCGTTCCGAGCGCGTGGCCGCGGCTTGCGGCGATCGTGTGCGGCGTGGGCGTGATCCTGCTGCCCCTCGGCCTCGACCGATTGATCCGGGCGGCGAGCACCTCGACGGAACAGCTCGCGCAGACCCCTGTCTCGCCGACCGACGACGCCCAGGCGTCCGCCACCGGCGCGGCCCGCTGATTATCGAACAGCGCGCGCAGCCGAGATCGCCGCGGTTTCCCGTGCGGCGTCGCGGCGGTCGCATGCGAACGAGACACGCGGCTGTCTCATCCGCCCACCCGCGGCGAGGGACGGATTCCCCCAGCCATGGAAGCTTGGACGCGCGAAGCCCTTTACGGCGCGCTGGAAGTTGGTATACTCTCCGCCTCGCGTGCGACCGTAGCTCAATTGGATAGAGCACGAGCCTACGAAGCTCGGGGTTGCAGGTTCGACTCCTGCCGGTCGCGTTCAGTTCAGTTCAGTTCGGTTCGGTGTGGCAAGCCTGCCACGCACATCGAACACCAGTCGATGAGAACAACGACAAGCCCCGCCGATCGGCGGGGCTTGTTGCTTCTCCTGCTGATTCCGCCATCGCCTCTCAGGCCTGCGCCGCCGGCGTCAACCGGCGCACGGTCCCCAGTTGCTCAGCATCGCGGCGATGTCCTTGGCGTTGACCGAGCCGTCGCCGGTCACATCGCCGGCGCCTGAACCACCCCAGTTGCTGAGGAGCGTCGCGAGGTCGGCGGCATCCACGGTGCCGCTTCCGTCGAGATCGCCGGCGCAGGGCGCGGGCGCCTGACGCTCGAAGGCGCCGCGATCGACGATCGGTGCGGTCCCGGCCCCTGCGTCGGTCACCGAGGGATCGTCGACGAACCGCGGGTTGCCGTCGAGATCGAGCACCGTGCCGGCGGGGACGGTTGCGTTCGCGCCCGAATCGATGGCGGGCGAGGCCGGCTTCAGGCGGAAGTCGCGCGCCGCTTGGTTCACGAAGAGTGGGTCGGTCGCGGTGTTGCCGGTGCCGGCGAATCCACCCTGCACGATCGAGTAGCTGACCGCGGTCGTTCCACCGGAGTTGGTGAGCTGGTTCGCCACCGTCGCGCCGCCAGGGCCGGTGTTGCCCCACAGGATGCAGTTCGCAACCGTCGAGGTGCCGCCGGTGTTGATGATGCCGCCCGCGAGCGTGGTGGCGCTGTTGCCCACGAAGGTCGAGTTGCGCGCGGTGACCGCGCTCGAGGAGCCGATCCACAGCGCCCCGCCGCCGTTGGTGCCGGTCGCGGAATTCCCGCTGAAGACGCAGTTGGTGTATCGGGTCTGCGAACCGCCGAAACTCTCGCAGGCGCCTGCGCGCGCCGCCGTGTTTCCGATGAAGACGCAGCGGTCGAACGTGCCGACCACGTTGTTCATGTCGAACGCACCGCCGAAGGAGCCGCCGGCGTTGCCCTCGAACCGGCAGCCGGTGAAGGTCGCGGCCGCGGTGAAGATGTAGACCGCGCCACCGCCGAACGTGCAGCGGTTCCCGAGGAAGCTGCAGTTGCGGATGGTCGGGCTGCCGCTGTTGAGGATGATCAGTCCGCCGCCCTTGTCGAGGTTGCTGGCGGTCGCACCGTTGGCGTAGCCGCCGCGGATGGTGAAGCCGTCGAGCACCGCGGTCGCCGCGGCGCCGCTGCCGACGAACACGTGGTAGCTGTTGTCGGTGAGGTTCAGCGTGCCGCTGTCGTTGCCGAGCAGGTCGCCGGTCACGATCGTCGGGTTCAGCGCGATGTCGCGCTCGTCGCGGGTCGCCTCGGATCCCGCGAATCCGCCGTAGATGCCCACGCCGGTCTTGAGGACGATGCTCACGGTGCGCGAGGTCGTGGCCGTCGGCTTGTAGGTCCCCGCCGCAACCCACACCTCATCTCCGGCCACGCTGGCGGTGACCGCGGTCGCGATGCCGTCGACGCCGCGGTAGGCGTTGGCCCACGACGAGCCGTCGTTGCTGCCCGTCGCGAGACCGACATTCACGTACCGGATGGCCGCGTGGGCGCTCCCGGCGGCGGCGGCGGCGGCGCAGAGGGCGAGACTGGCGAGAAATCGGGGATTCGTGCTGCTCTTCATGGATTCTCCAAGCGGAGAAATCTACCGCGCGTGGCGTTCGGGGAGGAGCGAATCTCCCGCTCGGCTACGATCCGATGAGGATGAGCGGTATTCGCGGACCAAGTGACCCGATGCACGAGCCGACGAGGGCCGACCGCTCGCTGCAGACGACCGAGGACAGTGCCGGCGCAGGGGTAGCGGACGCCGACCGCGCCAGCCCAGGCATGCCGGCGATCCCCGCCTCCGCCTCGGCCGCGGCCAACGCCCCGCGCGAAGACCTGTTTCCCCCACCGCGGGCGCGTGCCTCGCTGCTGTCGCGGACCTTCATGGGCATCGGCGGCGTGCTGCTGATCCTGATCGGCATCGCGTTGGCGGTGCTGCCGATCGTGCCTGGATTCCCGCTGATCGCGGTCGGCGTCCTGATGCTGGTGGCGGCGCACGAGCCGTCGCGACGCCTGGTCAACCGGGGCGTCAGCCATCTGCCGCGCTCCGCAGTCGCCGCGCTGCGCCGCGTGCTCGTGCAGGGCAGCGGACGCGCTTCCAAGTAGAGTGCGGGGATGTCCAGCGCATCCGAGCCCCGCGCAGCAGAACCCAGCGCAGCCGAACAGGCATCGCCTTCCGAGCCGACGACGGCACTCGACCCGATCGATCAGGAGTGGCTTCGTCGACGGTCCGCCGTGGGGCCGCTGGCGTTCGGTGTGATCGGACTCGTCACGAGTCCCCTGCTTCTCGGCCTTGCGTTCGGCGCGCTCGGCATGCGCGCCGGCATCGACCTGTGGCGCCATGGAACGCGCCGCCCCGTGGTGGCCGTCGGCATCGGCGCCTCGTTCGCCGCGGTGGTCACAAGCATCATCGGAGCGCTGCTCTGGGGCTCGGTGCTGACCACGGTGCTGCTCGGTCGCGATGCCATGCGTGAGACCGAACGCTGGCGCGGACGCACCGTGGAGGCCGTCGAGGTCCGCGCGACCGCGAACTCGGGGAACATCACCGCCGTGCCGCTGCGCGCGACGGGCGACGCCGCCCGAACCGTGCTGCTCTTCGTACGGATCGACTCCGAGGCGTCGTTGTCCGCCGTGGGCACGCTGGTCGAGGCGCTTGGGAGGACTCCGGGCGTCCCAGCCCTGCTGATCGACCCACTTGCCCCTGCGGAGGCGGTCCGGGCGTTTGCGCGCGCCGCCGGCCTCGACGCGACCGTCATCGGCGACGAGGGCAACCTTCCCGAGCCGCTCGACTCGGTGGCGGCGTTCCCGACGCTGGTGGTGATCGACGCCGAGGGCCGCATCGAGGCGGCCGTCGTCGGCGCGCGCAGCCCCGCGGATCTCGATGCCCTGCTCAAGGGCGCGGGCGCGTCACCCGCCCCCGACCGCTGACGCAACCGTTGATCCAACCATGGCCAGGATGCCCCGCATTCCCCGCGTCGCGACGAACCACGCCGGCCCCATCGTGGGGATCGATGTCGAGACGGCCTGTCCCGACCACGGAGCGGTGTGCTCCATCGGTGTCTCGGTGGTGCTTCGCGGCGACGTGTTCCGCGAGCAGCAGTGGTTTCTCGATCCGGGCACGCGGTTCGACCCGAGGTTCATCGAGATCCACGGGATCACGCCGTCGATGGTCGCGGGCAAACCGAGCCTCCGCGCCGCATGGGGCGAGGTCCATGCATTCATCGAGGCGGCGGTGTCCGCGACCCGACCTCCAACGCTGTTCGATGGCGTCGACGTCGGCGTGGGCGCGGGGTCGGGCGGGGATCCCGAGGCGATCGACCCCCGCGCGCTCTTCGTCGCCCACAATGCGCAGTTCGACCGGATGCAGATCGAGCGCGCGATCGCGACCCCCCTGCCGTTCCGCCTCGCCTGCACGGTGTCCATGTCGCGGCGCGCGTTCCCGCAGCTGTCGCGTCACAACCTGAAGAGCGTGACGAGCCACCTGCGCATCGCGCTGCGCCACCACGACGCGCTCAGCGATGCGCGCGCGTGCGCCCTCATCGCGCACCGCTGCATCGCCGAAGGTGCCGGCGCCTAGGGGCGGGGCTACTGGCGGTCGCCGACCGCGGCGCGGACGATGAAGTGGACGATCGACGAGTGGACGACGACCTCTTCGTCGCTGCGCGGCGACCAGGTCGCGTCGAGCACGAGGTCACCGGTCGGGTTGGGAAGCGCGTCGCCCTGCGCCGCGAGGCGGACATCGATCTCCTCCGGCGAGGCGGCGAGGCGCCATCCGCCGAGGGCGTCGTCCGCGACTGCGCCGTCGTGGAGTTCGACGGTGACGTCGACCTCGGCGAGGCGGATCGATCGATACCGGCCTGCGAGCCTTCGGAACACGGGACCGGAATGCGCCGGGATCCGCGCGCGCGCGCGGTCCTCTGCGGTGGCCGGCTCGGCCACGAGCGTGCCCCGCGCGATCAGCGCCTCGAGCGTGCGCTCGCAGTCCTCGAGAGGTCGTTCGTCGTAGGTCGGGGCTCCGTCGG
>CAMBUI010000009.1 GCA_945870915.1 Candidatus Kuenenia stuttgartensis
AGTCGCTCGGCTCTGGATTCGGAGAGCGAGCGGTTCGTCGCGTCAGGCGTTGGGTGCGCTGATATTGGAAAAAGAAACCGCGCACGCCGAGGCGTGCGCGGGGTTCGTGTGAGATTGGGTTGCTCGCGGACGAGCGCTGGTTTTCACCAGTCGCCGTCGTTGGAGCGACGATCGCCGCGCTCGCGGTCGCCGTCGCGGCCACCATCGCGACCACCACGGCCACCGCCGAAGTCGCCGCCACGGCCGCCACCGCCACCGAAGCCACGGCCGCCGCCGCCGCCACCGCCGCCGAAGCCGCGGCCACCGCCGCCGCCACCGCCGCCGAAGCCACGACCGCCGCCGCCACCGCCACCACCGCCACCGAAGCCGCCACCCGGACGCGGAGCGCGGGGCTGAGCCTCGTTGACGACGAGGGCGCGGCCCTCGAAGTCCTTACCGTTGAGGTTCTCGATGGCAGCCGCACCGGCTTCCTTCGAACCCATGGTCACGAAACCGAAGCCGCGCGAGCGGCCGGTCTCGCGATCGGTTCCGATGAACACGTCCAGCACCTCTCCGTGAGCCGAGAAGATTTCGCGAAGGCCATCTGGCGTCGTACGATAGTTGAGATTTCCGACAAAGAGCTTGAACATGTCTGGCCTCCTAGGCCAGGTCGTGCCACTTCGTGCATGTGCTTCATGCGTGGCTGATGATGTCTCGACGCGCAGTGGACTGACGGTCAGTGGTGCGGTCAACAGGGCAGCATACAAGGTTTTGGTCCTGTCAACCGCCCAACCCGCAGATTCTCGGTGGACTGTTGAATTGGTGGCTCCCCGGCGTTCGAGCCGTCGCCGCGCGTTTCGCCGATAAGCCGGTGCGATTCTGAGTATCCTCGTGCCCTGATGGCGATCGATCCTGTCGACAATCCCTTCTCCGCGCTCGGTCTCGAGCCGAGCTTCGACATCGACCCGCGTCGGGTGCGAGCCGCCTGGATGCAGAAGGCGGCGCGGGAGCATCCAGATGTTGTAGGTGTTGGTGGGCAAAGTACTTGCGCGAACGACGCGCTGCGGCAGCTCTCCGATCCGCTGAGCCGGGCGGAGGCGCTGCTCCGGGTCCATCAGGCACCCGCGGTCGACGAGCGGACCATGCCGGAGGGATTTCTCCTCGAGATGATGGAGCTTCGCGAGCGGGCCGACGAGGCGGGGCGCGACCCGGATGCCGCGGCGCAGCTGCTTGCAGAGGCCAGCGAACGTCGGAATCGGGCGCTCGCGCGGATCGGCGACGCGTTCAGAAGTGCCCGCGGGGGGGCCCTCGAGGCCGGTCACGCGCTGGAGATCCGGAGCCAGATGAACGTGGTCCGGTCGTTCGATCGCATGCTGGAGCACCTTGCGCGCGAGCGGGAGGATCGCTGACCGTGGACGGACTGGCGAGGCAACTCGAGCAGATGGCGTGGCCGGAGTTGACGCTGGTCGACGGCGTGCTGCTGGGCGCGCTGCTGCCGCTTCTCGGTGCGATGGCGTTCTTCTCGTTCGTGGAGACGACATTCTTCGCGCTGACGCCGGCCGAGCGCCTGGCGTTGCGGCGGAAGCACCCCACGTCGGCTGCGGCGGTGGATGGACTGCTCGCGAGTCCGAGGGTGCTTCTGGTGAGCACGATGCTCGGCTCGCTCTTGGCGAGCACGGCGTACCTGGTGGTGAGTTCGGTGGTCGTCACGCGATTCGAGCACAGTCTTCTGTTGTCGGTGCTGCTCGCGGCGCTTTCGCTCTTCGGAATGGTGCTCTCGGCTGAGGTTCTTCCCAAGCTGGTTGGAAATGCCGATCGGGCGCGGTCGGCGCGGGTGGCTGTCGCGCCTGCGGTCGTCTATTGCCGCGTGATGGCGCCGGTGTCGCGTGCGATCGACCGATTCGTGATCGCGCCGTTCGGGCGGCTTGCGGCCGGCGGGCATCCGTCGGGAGTCGTGGACTCGGCGGAACTCGCGGCGCTGCTCGAGCAGTCGGCGCGCGAGGGCGCGATCGACATGCGGGAGCGCGAGGCGATCGAAGGGGTCCTGCGCCTGCGACGGCTTCGCGTTCGGGACGTGATGACGCCGCGGGTGGACATGGCCTTCGTCTACAGCGATGCCGACGACGCTGAGGTGGTGGCGACATCGACGCGGGCCCGTCTGACGCACCTGCCGATCGTGGGAAGCGATGTGGACGACGTACGCGGGATCCTCCAGCTGAAGCGCTACCTGCTTGCATCGCCGAGGCCGCCGAGGTCGGAGTGCATCGATCCGGCGAGGTTCGTTCCGGAACTCGCCTCGCTCGAGCAGTTGCTGGAGCACTTCCGCCGGACGGGTTCGAAGTTGGCGATCGTCGTCGACGAGTACGGGGGCACCGCTGGAATCGTCGCGCTCGAGGACTGCGTGGAGGAGATCGTGGGCGACATCGCCGATGTCGGTGAACTGGCGGTCGACGCGCCGATCGAGGTGAGCCCAGGCAAGTGGCGGGTGAGCGGCGAGATGAGCGTCTCGCGATGGAGCGAGATCTTCGGAGCGCGCGTCGTTTCGCCGAGGGCGAGCACGGTCGCGGGGCTGGTTCTGCAGCGGCTGTCGCGGCTTGCGCGCGCGGGCGACCGGGTCGAGGTGGCGAACCTGAGGATCGAGGTCGAATCGGTGGTCGGGGTGCGCATCCGGAGCGTGCTGGTCTCGCTGTCGCAGGAGGGGGCGTCATGACCGGTGTCCTCCTGCAGCAGGAGTCCGTGCGTGCGGCGGAGCACTTCGGTACCGAGGCGGCGGTGCTGTTCGGAGTCATCGCCTTGTGCGGCGTGCTCGCGGCGGGGCTGCTCGCGGGGCTCGAGACGGGCATGTACTCGATCTCGCATGTGAGGATGTCGATCAGGGCGGCACGAGGCGATGCATCGTCGGCGCGGCTTGCGCGCGAGTACGCGAGGCCGCGGCGGCTGCTCTCGACGCTCCTGGTCGCCAACGCTCTCGCCGGCTGGGTCGCGAGCTTCGGCGTGTCGCAGATCTTCGACGGACTCGGCTATGGGCCGCTCGAGGCGGTCGTGCTCGACCTCGTGGTGCTCGTGCCGGTGGTGTTCCTGTTCGGAGAGGTGTTGCCCAAGGACCTGTTCCGGGTGAACGCCGACCGGTGGATGCCGCGGTATGCGGGATTGCTGACCGTGCTTCGGTTCACGTTGTGCGTGAGTGGGATCGTCCCGCTGGTGACCGCGCTCGGCGCGCTTGCCACGCGGCTGTTCGGCGGCGGCGCGGAGAGCGAACGGCGGGAGGCGCGCGCCCGCGTCGCGGCGCTGCTCGCCGAGGGAGCCGGGAGCGAAGGTCTGAGCGAGACGCAACTCGGGTTCGCCGACCGCGTGTTCACCATGCGGGGAATCACCGTCGACCAGGAGATGCGGCCGTGGAAGTCGGTCGCGGTGGTTTCGGCCACGGCGACACCCGCGGAGCGGGCGCAGCGGTTCCTGACGGCGGGCGTGAGCCGATTGCCTGTAGTCGACGCTTCGGGCAAGGTGATCGGGGTGGTGTCGGCGGTCGATCACTTCGCGCGTCCGCGGGAGGCGACGACGGTGATCGCTCGACCTGTCCTCCTGCTCGGCCCCGGGGTGTCGGCGCTCGACGCGATCGGCCGGATGCGCCGCGAGCGTGTCCAGATGGCGGTGGTTGGCGACCGGGTCGACCGCCCGCTCGGAATCGTGTCGATCAAGGACCTGGTCGAGCCGCTCGTGGGCGACCTGGCGGCCTGGTAGTCGGGCAAGGCACTGGTAACCCGATTCGGGCGGGGGGGATCGGGGGTTCGGGAGCCGCCCGAAGGTGCGCAACCAAGCCGTTGCAGCGGGTCGGCGGTTTCGCTACACTCCGCAACCCGTCGCGTACGGGAGTTTTCGGGCTAGTAGCTCAGCTGGCTAGAGCACACCCCTGATAAGGGTGAGGTCGAAGGTTCGAGTCCTTTCTGGCCCATTGAAGCGCAGCCGTCCCAGTGGCGGCTGCGCTGTCTTTTGAGGGAGTCAACCATGGGATACGAGAACGAAGGCAAGGCCGGTTCGGATGCCGGTGGCGGGCGGGGGCGGGGCGGCGATGCGCCGAAGGCCCGCTTCGGCGAGGAGGCGCTCGAGCGGACGCTGTTTGCGAGCCGGTGGATGCTCGCGCCCTTCTACCTCGGACTCGTGGCGTCGCTCGTGGCGCTGCTCGTGCAGTTCGGGCGCGAGATGGTGCACCTGTTCCACCACATGACCTCCGCGCCGGGGCAGGAAGCGGTGCTCTCGTCCGAGGCGCAGACGACGATCTACGTGCTCTCGCTGATCGACATCGTGCTGATGGCGAACCTGGTCATCATGGTTGTGCTGAGCGGCTACGAGAACTCGGTCTCGCGGCTCAACGTGGTGAGCGAGGACCGACCGAGCTGGCTGGGCAAGCTCGACGCGTCGGGACTGAAGCAGAAGGTGTTCAACTCGATCGTCGCGATCAGTGCGATCCAGCTGCTGCGGGTGTTCCTGCAGGCGGGACAGGCGACCGAGAAGGAACTCTGGGCCTCTGGCGCGATCCACGTCGTGTTCGTGCTGTCGGCGCTGTGCCTGTCGCTGTCGGACCGCATCTCCTCGGCGGGCAAGAAGTCCTGACGGCCGCGGGGTGGGCGCTACCTTTCCGCAGCCGGATCGCCGCGCGGATCGCGGATTTGCCGCGTCCGCGGCGGACTCCGCGCCGAGTCGAGCCGCTATGATCTCCGCCCTTCCGCGCCGTTCGGCGCGAGGCGGGCCGACGGCACGGCCTGCGGTGAAGGATCAAGCCTGAAACACCACCCCTGGAACACGGAGCTAGAGCAACATGCGTCGCGCGAAGATCTCGATCATCGGAGCAGGCAACACCGGTGCGGCCTGCGCTGTCTGGGCCGCCTCGAAGGAACTCGGTGACATCGTCCTCATCGACATCAACGACGGCGTGGCGAAGGGCAAGGCGCTCGACCTCTACGAGAGCGCGCCGATCGAGGGCTTCGACTGCAACATCTCGGGCGGCAGCGACTACGCGCTGATCGAGGGCAGCGACATCGTGGTCATCACCGCCGGTATCCCGCGCAAGCCGGGCATGAGCCGCGACGACCTGATCGTGACCAACATGGGCATCGTGTCGAGCGTGGCCGAGAAGGTCGCGAAGCACGCGCCGAACTCGATCATCATCGTGCTCTCGAATCCGCTCGACGCGATGGTCTACACCGCGTGGAAGGCGTCGGGCTTCCCGGCGCACCGCGTGCTCGGCCAGGCGGGTTGCCTCGACGTGGCGCGCTTCCGCGCGTTCCTGTCGATGGAGCTCGGCTGCTCGATCGAGGACATCCAGGCGCTGCTCCTCGGCGGTCACGGCGACGACATGGTCCCGCTGCCGCGCTTCACCAGCGTGCACGGCATCCCGATCGACCAGCTCCTCCCGAAGGAGACGATCGACAAGTGCGTCCAGCGCGCGAAGGTCGGCGGCGGCGAGATCGTCCAGCTCATGGGCACCTCGGCGTACTACGCGCCGGCGTCGGGCGTGATCCAGATGGCCGAGGCCATCATCAAGGACAAGAAGCGCATCCTGCCGTGCGCCGCGTACTGCGAGGACGCCTTCGGCGTCGCGCCGGGCGCGAAGGGCGCGGGTTACTTCGTGGGCGTCCCGTGCGTGCTCGGCAAGGGCGGCATGGAGAAGATCGTCGAGATCAAGATGACCGCCGACGAGCAGGCGCTGTTCGCCGAGAGCGCGCAGCACGTGAAGGACCTGGTGAAGGTCGTGAAGGACCTCGCTGCCAAGCCGAACGAGGCTGGGCAGCCGAGCTTCCCGAAGCTCGTCTGAGCGGCTGAACAAGACGAATGAACCGCGGCGGCAGGCCTGAGGTGAAATCCTTGGGTCTGCCGCTGTGCGTTTTGGGACACACGGACGGGAGGGGAGGTCGTCGGCGCGTAAAATCCACCATGACGTGGCGGAAAATCCACCAGATGGTGGTGGAATTTCCGACAGCAGCCGATAGAGTCGGGGCATGCACCGACGGAACGCCGCGGAAGCCCTGGAAATCGCGCTGGCCGACACACCGGTTGTGCTCCTGCAGGGGGCGCGGCAGGTGGGGAAGACGACGTTGGTGCAGACTCTGCAGGAGGGTGCGCCGCCGCGTCGAGCGCTCACGCTTGATGACGGAGCGGTGCTCTCTGCGGCACAGCGGGACCCCGAGGGTTTCATTTCGGCGATCACGGGGCCGTGCTCGATCGACGAGGTCCAGCGGGCACCCGAGCTCTTTCGTGTGATCAAGGCATCGGTTGATCGCGACCGCACGCCGGGACGGTTCCTGCTGACGGGCTCCGCCAACGTCATGCTGCTCCCGAATCTGTCGGAGTCGCTCGCAGGGCGCGTCGAGCTGATCCCGCTCTGGCCGCTCTCGCAGGGTGAGTTCGAAGGCGTGCGGGAGCGGTTCATTGACCGCGTGTTCGAGCGCGAGACTCCGGATTGGAGGGCGGCGACGAAGCGCGCGCGCCCGATCGTCGACCGCATGATCCGAGGCGGATTCCCCGAAGCAGCTGCACGCGTCGACACTGCTCGTCGCGAGGCGTGGTTCGCGGCGTACGCCGAGACGACGCTTCGCCGCGAAGTGCGCGAACTCTCAGGTGTCGAGGGGCTTGCCGACCTGCCGCGGCTGCTGGCCGTGCTCGCTGCGCGGGCGGGCGGGCTTCTGAATGTCGCCGATGTCTCGCGGGCACTCGGCATGCCGCAGTCGACGACGCGACGGTACATCGCGCTGCTCGAGGCGACATTCCTCGCGGTCATGATCCCGGCGTGGTCGACGAACCGATCGACGCGCCTCGCGAAGAGCGCAAAGGTCTTGATCGCGGACAGCGGTCTGGCGTGCTACCTCGTAGGCGCGAACGCCGATCGACTGGCGGAGGATGGCCCCGCGCGTGGCGCGATGATCGAGAATTTCATCGCCATGGAGATCCTGAAGCAGCGCGGGTGGAGCCGCGTCAAGCCCGCGATCCATCACTTCCGGTCGTCAGCGGGCGCAGAGGTCGACCTCGTGCTCGAGGATCGGGCGGGTCGGGTCGTCGGGATCGAGATCAAGTCGTCGCGGAGCGTCGGAGCGGATGCGTTCCGTGGGCTGCGTGCGCTGCGCGAACTCGCGGGAAAGAACTTCGTCCGCGGCATCGTGCTGCATGACGGCACCGAAACAGTGCGGTTCGATCCGACGCTGATGGCAGTGCCGCACTCGGCGGTGTGGTCGGGGGTGTGAAGTTCGGATTGACGAGGCGAGGAACGGGACTCGGTTTTGATTGCACGCTGCGGTGGTTGCGGACGGCGGCTTGGTTCGTCAGAATGTCGATCGGTCGCGAACTTGAGTCCCGGCGCGGCACAAGGGTGTCCCTTTGGTCGGTTTGGGTCGCTTCGCAACGAAGGAGCCGAAATGCACGGATTTGGAAGGACGGCGTTCGCCGCATGGTGGATGGCGTGCGCGCTACTGCTTGCGGGAGTAGCACAGCCGCTTCGCGCAGACGGTGCGGTGCAATCCGAGTCGGCGCCGCCCGTGACGAAGCAGGCAGCCGAAGGCGACGAGCGGCTTGCTGTGGCCAAGGCGAAGGTACTGGCGAAGGAGCTCGAGCCCGAGAAGGATCCGGGGAAGCGTCTCGGGATTCTCTCGCAAATCGTGGAGCAGACAGCGGCGCTTCCGAAGGATTCGGCTCTGCGCATGCAGATGCTCTTCCTGCGCGGGATGGCGGCGCTGGAACTCAACAATGCGGAGCTCGGGTGGTCGACGGCGAAGGAATTGCGTGCATTGAACGCGAGCATGAAGGCGGATGAGGCTGGGCTTGAGATCTTGGCGAAGCTCGACCTCAAGGGTTGGAACACGGCCGAGAAGCCGGCCTGGTACGAAGTGGTGACGCGAGAGGTCGATCCCGCCGTCGTGACCGATGCGGACGGGCGTGCCAGGATTGCTGCAACGAAGTTGCCGTGGAAGGTGCGCGATCGGAAGACCGGGATCGTGATGCTGCTTTGCCCTCCGGGCGAGTTTGTGATGGGGTCGCCCGAGAACGAGGTAGGGCGGAGCAACAACGAAGCGCAGCAGCGGGTCTCGATCACGCGAGCTTTCTACATCTCGGAGGCCGAGGTGACGCAGGCGCAGTGGGAGCGGGTGATGGGCGCAGACCCGTCCGACTACCAGGGCGCAGAGAACCCCGTCGAGCGCGTGTCGTGGGACGACTGCCAGCGTTTCTGCGCAGCGACGGGCTTGCGGTTGCCGAGTGAGGCGGAGTGGGAGTACGCGTGTCGGGCGGGCACGACAGGGGCGTACGCGGGCGACTTGGATGCGATGGCGTGGTACGCGGCCAACACCGGCAGCCCGCATGCTGTGAAGCAGAAGCGAGCGAACGCGTGGGGGCTCTACGACATGCACGGGAATGTGTGGGAGTGGTGTCAGGACGGGTATGCAACGAAGGCCGCGGGCACGCAGGATGCTGCGGGAGCGTCGTCGGCTCGCGTGTTGCGCGGCGGCTCGTGGTACGACGTCACGGGCTACGTGCGCTCCTCCGGCCGCTACGACATCACGCCGGACCTCACGTACAACAACCTCGGTGTCCGTGTCGCGAGGGCCCCCCTCTGAGTTTCCTTTGCCCTCTTTTCTCTTTCCTTTACCCTTTCTGGTTTCTTCTTTCGGGTCGCGCGCGGACGCGGTGCGTCACACCTGGCATGACGTGACGCGGGGGGCACCGACTGGAACCGCCGAGCGCGAAGCGCGAGGCGGCGGAAAGTCACGCCGCCTGGGCGGTGAGCGCGCCGGTCGTGAAGTCGGTGATCGCCTTCGCGATCCTGTCGAGCGGCGAGACGATCTGCACGGCGCCGCAGAGCGCGGCTTCGCGGGGCATGCCGTAGACGACGCAGGAGGGCTCGTCCTGGCCGACGGTGAGGGCGCCGGCCTTGCGCATCGAGAGGAGTCCGGTGGCGCCGTCGTTGCCCATGCCGGTCATGATGATGCCCATTGCGTTCTTGCCCGCGTACTGCGCGCAGCTTTCGAAGAGCACCTCGACGGAGGGCTTGTGACGGAGGACGCGCGGGCCGTCGGCGACGCGGACGATCCACTTGCTCGCGGCGCCTGCGCCGTCGCGCACGAGGCGCATGTGGCGATTGCCGGGGGCGAGGAGCGCGCGGCCGGGGATGAGCGCGTCGCCGTCCTCGGCTTCCTTGACGGCGATCCTGCAGAGTCGGTCGAGGCGGTCGGCGAACGCCTTCGTGAAGCCTTCGGGCATGTGCTGGACCATCACGATCGGCGGGACTTCGACGGGGAGTGCGGAGAGCACCTCGCGGAGCGCTTCGGTTCCGCCGGTGGAGGTGCCGATGGCGATGAGTCGGTCGGAGAGGCCGGGGCGGAAGGTGGTCGGGAGGTTCTTGGGCTTGGCGGGCGTGAGCGCGTTGACGGCCGAGAGCGCTGCGGAGGTGGCGCCGGGGCCGGCCGTGAACGCGTGGGTGGCGGCCGATGCGGATGTCGAGGTCGCCGCGGAGGCGGACATCGCCGCGGCGGCCGCGCCACCGAGCAGCGCGGCGCGCGGCGTGTGGACGGCGGCGCGCACGAGCTCGCCGAGGCGCGCGGAGACATCGCCGACGGAGAAGCTGCCGCCTGGCTTGGACACGACTTCGAACGCACCCGCCTCGAGGCATTCGACGGCGAGCGAGCAGCCCTTGGGCGTGATCGAGCTGCAGATGATCGTGGGCACGGGGTGGAACTTCATCAACTTCTTGAGGAAGGTGAGTCCGTCCATGCGGGGCATCTCGATGTCGAGGACGACGCAGTCGGGCTTGAGCTGCAGGATCTTCTCGCGCGCGGCGAACGGATCGGCCGCGGTGGCGACGACCTCGACGCCGGGTTGGCGCGAGAGCTGCGCCTGCAGGACCTGGCGCACGATGGCGCTGTCATCGACGATGATGACGCGCGCGGTGCGGGTCGCGGGCGCGGTGGCAGCCGCGGTCGCCGGCGTGGTTCCCGGCGTGATTCCCGGCGTGATTCCCGGCTTGGGGTCGTTGGTCTTCGCGTCGTGCATCGAGGCGGTTCCGTGTCGGTTCAGGCGGCGCGGGCGCGGTGGCAGTGGACCTCGAGCCGGGCGCCTTCGGCGTCGAGGATGCAGGCGGTGTCATCGCCGGCGGCCTCGGCGCGGCCCAGTTGCGGGAGGCCGAGCGAGAAGCGGCAGTCGCTGCCGCCGAGGGCGGTGATGACGGATCCGCCGACGATGTTGGCGAGCTCGCGGAGGGCCTCCTCGGACTGGAGGTCGGAGACGTCCGACGCGTCGGCGCCGAGGATGCTGGCGGCGAGATTGCGGGCGAAGCTGCGGCTGGCGAGCAGTTCGACGCACCCGTCGGTTGGACCGCGGAACTCGATCCGCGCGAAGGTGTCGGCGGGCGGGAGCTGCTCGGGATCGTCGCAGGGATCGGCGAGCACGAACGCGGTGCGCTCGAGTGCGTCGACGACCAGGCGCGCGAGCGTGTTCGGGGTGAGGTCGGTGGTCTCGTGGTTCATGGTGGGTCTCGCTTTCAGGAGGGCTTCACGCCGAGCACATCGGAGATGAGGCGGCAGAGGGCCTCGGGTTCGAACGGCTTGCGGAGCGTGTGCTCGACGCCGAGCTCGCGCATGCGCTCGAGGCGCTCGCGGTTCGCCTCGGTGGAGACGACGACGACGGCGACGCCCTGCATGTCGGTGCGCTTGCGGAGTTCGCGGGCGAACTGCTCGCCGTCCATGACCGGCATGTTGAGGTCGAGGAGCACGAGGTCGATCCAGACGGTCTCCAGGATCTCGAGCGCCTCGACGCCGTTGCCGGCCTCGAAGATGCGGTCTTCGGGAACTCCCGAGAGCTTGACGACCTTCTTGATCGCGGTGCGGAGGATGGGCGAGTCATCGACGACGAGGACGTGGCAGTTGAGGCTGGCGTTCATGCGGATCTCCTCAGGGTGTTGCCCGGTGCGAGGATGCCCGGCGTCTGCTCGGGCGCGGTTGCGGCGAGGATGTCGGCGACGAGCGCCTCGAGTTCATCTCTCGTGGTGCCGAGGCGCTCGCGCGCCCCGGAGTCGAAGGGGTACATGAGTCCGTCGCAGCCGAGGCCGAGGCCGGCCCAGCGCGCGACGCAGTCGGCGGCGTGCACGACATCGGTGAGCGGCTCGACGGGCGACGACGGCGGCTCGTGGTGCCCGCGCACCGCCTGGATGATGGCGGTCGGGAGCGACCAGCGCTCGCACAGGATCGCGCCGAGCTCGGCGTGGTCGGCGCCGAATGCCTCGCGCTCGTAGGCGAGGAACGGCCGGGTGTCGGCTGCGGCGGCGATGGCCTCGAGGGCGTCGGGACCGGCGACGGCGTCGATGGCGAGCTTGCCGATGTCGCGGAGGAGCGCTGCGACGAAGGCGATCTCGCGGTCGACCCGAACGCCCTGGTCGGTGTGGCTGCGCGCGAGCGCGTCGGCCGCGATGGCGCCGCCGAGGGCGGACTGCGAGAGCGCGCCGCGGCGGAGGCCGTAGGAGCGTCCCGCGTTGGCGAGCAGGCCCGAGGTCTGCGTCTCGAGCGCGATGCGGCAGAGTTCGCGGGTTCCGAGGCGGCGGATCGCGTCGGAGATTCCCGCCACGCGGCCGCGCATGCCGAGTGCGGCGCTGTTGGCGCGGCGCAGCACGGACGCGGCCACGGCCTCGTCGCGGCTGACGATGCGCTCGACCTCGCGGAGGTCGGCGTCGCGGCCGCCGCCGGCGAGCATCGAGATGAGCTGCAGGCTCGTCGCGGGGAGCGCGGGCAGCCGGTCGAGTGCGGCGATGGTGTCGTTCAGCGAGGCCACAGGACGGACTCCTTTCCCTGCGAGCGGATCGTGATCTGGCCGTCCGAGAGACGGATGGTCAGGGTGCGGCTGTGCTGGCCGCCGGTCTCCTCGGCGGCGAGCAGGAGGTTCAGCTTCCAGAAGATCTTGCGGAGGATCGTGCGGTTGCGGCTTCCGATGCGGAAGTGGCCGTCGTCGGCGAGCACCTCCGCGCCGCCCGCGGCGCAGACGACCAGTCGTTCGCGCTTGGCGCCAGCGGCGATGACCTTCTCGAAGAGGATCGGGAGCCCGGCGTCGCCGAACATCGCGGGGTTGGCCGCGGCCTTCTCGGCGCTGACCGACGACTCGGGAAGCATGAAGTGCAGCATGCCCGCCACCTTCGCGACCGGGTCGTACAGCGTGACGCCGATGCACGAGCCGAGCGCGTAGGTGATGATCGCCTTGCCCGGATCGCGCGAGACCTGGAGGTCCGCGACGCCGACGACGATCCTGTCGCCTTCGGGCGCGCGGCCTGCGGCCGGCTCCGGCTTGAGTGGAAGTGAGGGACTCCTCGACATCATGTGCCTCGATGCTGGCTGACGGATCAGCGGATGTAGACGCTTGCGGCGGCGGGACGGAAGGGCACATCGAGACCGGACAGCGTCTCGGCGCTGCCGACGGCGAGGATGCCGCCCGGGCGGATCACGGAGTGCATGCGCATGACCACCTCGTGGCGCGTGTCGCGGTCGAAGTAGATCATGACGTTGCGGAGGAACACGACGTCGAACGGACCGAGGCCGGTGTAGCTCTCGACGAGGTTCTGGCGGCGGATCTCGACGAGGCGGCGGACCTCGTCCTTGACGCGCCACATCGGCCCCACGGACCTCGACGCGGGTGCGTCGACGCGCACGAGGTACTTCGCGCGGCGCTCGGGAGAGAGGCCGGTGAGCTGCGCCTCGGTGTAGGTCGCCTCGCGGACGCCGGTGAGCGCCTTGTTCGACAGGTCGGTGGCGAGGATCTTCACATCGAAGCCGGCGCCGGGCGGCAGGAGCTCGAGCGCCTGGATGGCGAGCGAGTAGGGCTCGGCGCCGGTCGAGCATGCGGCCGACCAGAGGCGGAGCTTGCGTCCGGGCACGGCGAGCGTGCCCTTGGCGAGCGGCGTGTACAGCTCGCGCTCGAGGAACGCGAAGTGCGCCGGATCGCGGAAGAAGCTCGTGACGTTCGTCGAGAGGATGTCGAAGAGGACGAGCATGTCCTCCTCGGTCGGGTTCCGCTCGAGGCGCTGGACGTAGTCCTCGATCTCGCCGCCGCCGTTCTTGCGGAGGTGCGAGGAGAGGCGGTTGGCGACCAGCTGCATCTTGCGCTCGCCGAGGCTGAGGCCCCAGCGCCGGCGGGCGATGTCGGCGATGCGCTTGAAGGTGGTTTCGGTGAGTGTGGACATCGGTGGATCCGTGGCGGTCGGCGCCGTGCGTTCGTGCTGTCGGGGCGGGTCGGCTCAGGCGGCGCGGCGTTCGGCGGCGGCCGTCTCCTTGATGGCGCCGGCGATCTGCGCGCGCTCGCGCAGGCCGATGACCTCGCCGATCTCGAGCAGCACGATGACCTTGTCCTTCACCTTGCCCATGCCGAGGATGTAGCGGAGGGGGATGTCGCAGCCGAACTCGGGGGCGCCCTCGATCGCGGAGCGCGGGATGTCCTGCACCTCGCGCACGCTGTCGACGATCGCGCCCATCACGGTCTGCGTGCCGTCCTGCTCGCTCGCCTCGAGGACGATGATGCAGGTCTCCTTGGTCGCCTCGGTCGAGGGCAGTCCGAAGCGCTGGCGCAGGTCGATGACCGGGATGATGCGGCCGCGCAGGTTCATCACGCCCTTGACATAGGCGGGGGTCTGCGGCAGCGGCGTGATCGCCAGGAGGCCGATGATCTCGCGGACGCGGAGGATCTCCACGCCGTACTGCTCCTTGCCGAGGCAGAACGAGAGGAACTTGTTCTCATTGGCTCCGCGCGAGTCGTGGGCGGAGGATTCGGTGCGTTCGATCATGGCCATGGTGGTCTCCTTCGAAGTTCGCGCGGTGCGCGGTGGTGGCGGTCAGTTGGTCTGGTTCCCGGTGGCGGTCTCGAGGAGACCGCCGACATCGATGATGAGCGCGACGCGGCCGTCGCCGAGGATGGCGCCGCCGGACACGCCGCGGATCTGCGGCTGCGTGTCGCCGAGGCTCTTGATGACGACCTGCTGCTGGCCGAGGATCTCGTCGACGAACACGCAGGCGCGGCGCTTGCCGTTCTCGAGGACGAGGAGCAGTCCCTCGGCGAGGTGGTCGCAGCCCTCGCGCAGGTTGAAGATGCGCTGCAGGCGGTAGATCGGCAGCAGTCCGTCGCGGACGCGGGCGAGCTCGCCCTTCCCGAGCACCATCGAGAGCTGGTCCTCCGTCGGGCGGAAGGAGCGCTCGATGTTCAGGGTCGGGATGATGTAGCGCTGGTGTCCGACGCGCACCACCATGCCGTCGATGATGGCCATCGTGAGCGGCAGGCGCATCGAGAAGGTCGAGCCCTTGCCGGGATTCGAGCGGATCTCGACCGAGCCGCGGAGGGCCTCGATGTTGCGGCGCACCACGTCCATCCCGACGCCGCGGCCGGAGATGTCGGTCACCTTCTCGGCGGTCGAGAAGCCGGGCAGGAAGATGTAGTTGAACACCTCGCTGTCGGGGATGTCGTTGGGGTTGCGGGACGGGTCGATCAGGCCCTTCTCGAGGCACTTGCGGATGATGCGCTCGCGGCCGAGGCCGCGCCCGTCGTCCTCGACCTCGATGACGATCGAACCGCCGGAGTGGAACGCGCGCAGGCGCAGCGTTCCGACCTCGTTCTTGCCGACCTTGCGGCGCTCGTCCGACGGCTCGATGCCGTGGTCGCACGCGTTGCGGATCATGTGGACGAGCGGGTCGCCGATCTCCTCGACGACGTTGCGGTCGAGCTCGACATCCTCGCCCTCGACCTCGAGCTGGATGCGCTTGCCCGCCTTCGCGGCGACATCGCGCACCAGGCGCGCCATCTTCTGGAAGGTCGCCTTGAGGGTGACCATGCGGAGGCTCATCGAGGTCTCCTGCAGGTCGCGGACGATCTTGCCCAGCTGGGCCATGTTGCGCGAGAGGCGCTGGTCGTGGATCTTCGACACGACCGGATCCTGGACGACCATGAGCTGCGCGATGACGAGCTCGCCCACGAGGTTCACGAGGGCGTCCATGCGCTGGGTCGAGACCTTGACGCTCTGGTCGGCCTTCGCGGCGAGGTTCTTGGTGACGGCCGCCTGCTTCGCCTCGGCCGCGGTCGGGGTCGGGGCATCGACGGGCTTGGGCTCGATGGTCGCCGCGGCCGGGGAGGCCGGCGCGGGTGCGGCCGGCTCCTCGGTCGGGGCGCTGGTGGCGCGGCGTTCGGTCGCGGCGGCGGGCGCGCTGGTGCGGGTGGCATCGGCGCACGCGGCGTCGACACTTGCGGCATCGGCACATGCGGCATCGGCGCCGGGAGCGCCGAGGTTGCGGCCTTCGCACGCGGCCTCGAGGCGGCGGACGAGGATCTTGAGCTCGCGCTCCTTGGGGGCGTCGCCGCCCGAGAGCATCCCGATCAGCTGTCCGAGGAGGTCGCTCGAGGCGAGGACCAGCTCCAGCACATGCGCCGAGAGCGGCACCTTGTGGGAGCGGACCTTGTCGAGCAGGAACTCGGCCGCGTGGGCGACCTCGACGATGCGGGGGAGGTTGAGGAAGCCGGACACGCCCTTGATGGTGTGGAAGGCGCGGAAGACGACATTGACCAGCTCGTCGTCGCCCGGGTTCGCCTCGAGGGAAAGCACGGCGTTCTCCGCGTTGGCGAGGTGCTCGCGCGCCTCGAGGGCGAAGTCGCCGACATTCTCGTCGGCGTTCTCGAGGTTCATCGAGACGCGGAGGTCCTCGGGGATGGACGCGAGGTCGGCGAAGGGGTCGGCCACGGGGGCGGTTGCGGGCGGGACGGCAGCCGAGGCCCCGTTGGTGGGCGCGATCGCCGGCGCGCGGGCCGTCGGATGATCGGCGACGGACCGGGCGTTGGCGGAGTCGTCGGCCGACGGATTGGCGGCGAGGACCTCGCGCACCGCGGCGCTGTCGGGCTCGTTGGCGCCGGGGTCCTGGGCGAGCCTCTGGGTGAGGGCGCGCATCCAGTCGCAGACGGCGAGGACGGCGTCGATCGGGAAGCGGTCGCCGCCGGCATCGATGCGCGACTCGAGGTCATGGCAGATCGATTGCGCCTCGGAGAGCGAGAGCACTCCGCACTCGCCCTTGAGGGTGTGGATGCGGCGGCGGATGTCGGCCGCGGTCTCGCCTGCAAAGCCCTGCCCGGCAAGGCATTCGCGCTCGGCGGTGACGGCGAGGTGTTCGATCTCGGGGAGCGTTCCGTCGCAACTCGCGACCCAGGCGGCGAGGAGTTCGGGATCGGCCGGCTCGCGGCGCGGCGCGCTGGCGCGGTCGCTCGCGGTCTCGCAGGCGCCGATCGCGTCGATCACCCGGCGGAAGGCGGACTGGACGTCGTCGACCTGGCGCAGCACGATCGCCTCGGAGAGGTCGGCGGCCTCGTTGGAGCGGTCGGCGATGTCGGGAGCTCCCTCGGCGGACGCGTCGTGCGCGAGCTGCCGGAGGATCTCTCCGAGGCCAACCAGACCCTGGAGGTCTGCTGCGTCGGTCAGGACCGCGGCCTTCGCCGCTGCTTCGATCGAGGCCTTGAGCCCCATCTTGGACACCTTCCGTTGGAGGGACTTCGTTCATCCGCTCGCGCGGAGCCCGCGGGACGCGGTGCACCGCTCGCATCGGCGGCCCTGTCCGCGGTATGAAGCGGTGCGCCGAAGTCCGCGGGCGATCCGATGCGTTTGGGGAAGTCGCCCGAGGGCGACGGAAAGTGAAGGAATTTCGTGCGCCGCGTCGATAACTCCGAGCCATGTCGGGCGACACCAGCGATTCAACGCAGCAGGAAGTTGTGGGCCGCGAGGCTGCGGGCGTTGCCTCGCCCGAGGGCGATGCGGGCGCGTCGCAGCCGTCGCCGTCGGTCGATCCCGTGCCCGCTGAATCCATCGAGGCGGAGCCTGCGCCTGCTTCGGCGCCGACGCCGCTGTTCCGCTTCGATCCAGGTTGGCCGTTCGTGATCGCGGGACTGGCGCTGATCGTCTCGGCGGTGCTCATCCCTGCGCAGCGTGAGCTGCACGAACTCGAGCAGAAGCGCAGCATCCAGCAGGCGAACGAGCAGCGCGCGCAGGAGGAACTGCTCGCGTACCAGCAGTTCCTCGCTGATATCGAGCGGAACGACCCGCGGCTGCTCGAGCGGCTCGTGCGCGCGCAGCTGAACCGCATGCCGAAGGGCGAGCGCCCGCTGCTGCTCATGGGCAGCGCCGACGACACCATTCCGCAGTGGATCGAGGCGAGCGTCGATGTGCCGGAGCCGAGGACGACCGAGTATCCCGACACGCTGCTTTCGCGCATCGCGACGGGCCCGCGTCGGCTCTGGGTCCTGGCGACCGGCGCGTTCCTGGTGTTCATGGGTGTGATGTTCGCGCCGACGACGATGACTTCGCGACGACCTGCGCGACGGCCGGACGGCGCGCCTCGCCAGGCGCCGACGGCAGCGCCGGCGATGCCGACGCCTGATGCGGCCGTTTCGGCGGAGGAGCGTGGCGTCGACGTCGACGCTTCGGCGGTTCCTGCGGACGTCGCGTGCGAGCGCAATGGGGTGGCGCTTGCCGTGGCGGCGGCTTCGTTCGACGATGTCGAGGGCGACGCGCCGGGCGCGGAGCTGGCTGTCGGCGAGGTCGAGCGTCCTGAAGTCGATGTCGTCGAGGTTGAGGCGATCGAGGTTGAGGATTCCGAAGTCGAGGCCGTCGAAGTCGAGGCCGTCGAACTCGAGGCCGTCGAGGTCGAGGCCGTCGAGGTCGAGGCCGTCGAGGTCGAGGCCGTCGAGGTCGAGGCCGTCGAGGTCGAGGCCGTCGAGGTCGAGGCCGTCGAGGTCGAGGCCGTCGCGGTCGAGGCCGTCGAGGTCGAGGCCGTCGCGGTCGAGGCCGTCGCGGTCGAGGCCGTCGAAGTCGAGGCCGTCGCGGTCGAGGCCGTCGAAGTCGAGGCCGTCGAGGTAGAGGCCGTCGAAGTCGAGGATGTCGAGGTCGAGGCCGTCGAAGTCGAGGCCGTCGAAGTCGAGGACGCGGATGTGGTGGATGCCGAACTCGAGGTCGTGAAGGCCGTCGAAGTCGACGTGGTCGAGCCCGAGACGCTCGACAGCGCGCTCGGCCCCGTCGAGACCTTCGAGGCGGAGGATGTGCACGCGCGGCAGTACGCTGGCGCGCGGGGCGTTCCCCCGTTGGATGTGCATGCGGAAGCCGCTGCACAGCCCGATGCGCAGTGCCCGTCGGAGTCGATTCCGTGCGCCTCCTGCGGCGACGAGGTCCTCGCGCCGCATGTGGATGCGGAAGGCCACGCCGATGGTCCCGTGGGCGTGTGCGATGAGGATGACGGCGTCGAGTTGGCGCGTGCGGAAACGCAAGCGCTTGCCGGCGAGCTCGAGGCCGACGCCGATCTGGCGCCTGAGGTGCAGGCGGACGCCGCCCAAGACGATGCGTGCGCCGTGCAGCCGACCCAATCGATCGCGGACTGCGAGATCGAGACCTTTCCGGCGGCGGACAGCCGTGCGCTCGACGGGATGAGTCTCTTCTCGGGCATCGACGACAGCCGTTGGATCGATACCCGCAGCCGTCGCTGAGCGCGGTCGGGTCGCCCGTTGGAAATACGTTCGATCGCGGGAAGGGGCCGGTTTTCGGCGTAGTGTGGCCGCATGCACGAACACATGACACGAGAGGAAGGGGATTGCGGCGGTGCGTCGCGGGTGACGCGCGATGCACAGGCGATGGCCGATTCCGGGGCGCAAGTCGGGTCCGACGCCGGCGCCGGGGCCGACGCCAGCGCCGAGGAAGACGCCGCGATGCGGCTGCTTCGCGTTGACGGGATTGGTCAGGCGCGGCTCAGGTTGCTGCGGCAGGCCGCGGGCGGTGCGCGCGCGGCGCTCGCGCTCGATGCCCCCCGATGCGCGGAGATCCTTCGGGTTCAGCCGGCCGAAGCGGCGCGCATGCTGCGCCAGGCTGCCGAAGTCGACCTCTCGCTCGATGCGGGCACGCTGCGTCGGATGGGGGCGCGCGTCGTGCTCGAGGGGTGCGCCGACTACCCCGAACTCCTGCTTGCGACCCATGATCCGCCGGCGCTGCTGTTCGTGCGTGGGGAACTCTCGGCGACGCCGGAGGCCGCGGTCGCGATCGTCGGGTCGAGGCGGGCGAGCGCGTACGGACGCCTGCAGGCTGGGCGGCTCGCGAGTGAGCTCGCTGCACGGGGGGTGACGGTTGTCTCGGGCGGCGCGCGCGGCATCGACGCCGAGTCGCACCGGGGCGCGCTCCGGGCGGGAGGGCGCACCATCGCGGTGCTGGCGACCGGGTTTGCGCGCCCCTATCCCGAGGAGCATGTGCAGCTCTTCGATGCGATCGTCGAGGCGGGGGGGTGCGCGATGACCGAGCAGACCGCGGCGGTGGAGGCGCGTCCGGATCTCTTTCCGCGACGCAACCGGTTGATCGCTGCGCTGGCGCTGGTGACGGTGGTGATCGAGGCGGCCGACCGATCCGGCGCCTTGCTCACGGCGCGGATCGCCGTCGACGATCTCTCGCGCGAGGCGGGGTGCCTTCCGGGGCCGGTCGACAGCCCGACGAGCGCCGGCTGCCACCGGGCGATCAGGGAGGGCTGGGCGCAGCTCATCACCGGCGCGGACGATGTCTGTGAACTGCTCGAGAGCGCGCGCACCGTGGCACTGGGGGCGCATGAACTCGCGGCGACGAGGCGGCGTGCGCCGGTCGCGCGCGGCGTCGGAGGGGTGGCGTCCACGCCCGCAGGGGTGGCGTCCACGCCCGCAGCGGTAGCGTCCACGCCCGCAGCGGCGGTGTCCACGCCCGCTGCTGCAGCGTCCGCGCCACGATTGCGTCGCGATCCGACTCCGGATGCAGCCGAGGTGCTTGCGTGCGTCCGTCGGGAGAAGCGTGCGGGCCTGGATGAACTCGAGCGTGTGCTCGCCTGGACCGTTCCCAGGATCGCATGCGCCGTGCTCGAGCTCGAGGTTGCGGGATGGATCGCACGCGATGGCGACGGTGCGTTTCGCGAGGTGGTGCGTCCGAGTAGCACGGTCCGATGACGCGGCCTGCAGCGGTCGTGACGATCGTGCGTCCGTCTGCGCGGAGTGTGCGCCTCAGGCGAACGCCCGATGTTCTCAATCGCGAGCGCGCCGCTTGGAACTTCTTTGCATGAAACCAAGACTGCTCTTCTCCAATCGTGCATCCCTCGCGGGCATCGTCCGCACACGGAAGCACGGCGGAAACGAACGGCTCGCAGGGAACAGTTCACGCGCAGGACGCGCAACGCGAGCACCACCGCTCGGCATGGAACCGCAACGCATGGCACGCATCGCAGTCATCTCGGACATCCACGGAAACCTGATCGCGCTCGACCGCGTCATCGCCGACGTGCGCTCGCGCCGCGTCGACCGCATGGTCTGCCTCGGCGACATCGTCGGCTACGGACCGGATCCGAAGGAATGCCTCGACATCGTGCGCCAGTACTGCGACGGCATCGTCGCCGGCAACCACGAGCGTGGCGTGACCGAGCCGGATCTCGCGGTGAACTGGCGCCCGCTGGCCAAGGCGGGGATCGAGCATGCGCGCGCGCAGCTCTCGGGCGCCGACATCGCGGAGCTCGAGCGGCTTCCGGTCAGCTTCACCATGGGCAGCGAGGTGATCGGGGTGCACGACTCGCCCGAGCCGAGCGAGCACGGGATGAACTACCTGCGGACGCGCGCCGATGCCGCGCGCGCATTCCGCTGGGTCGAGCATTCCGTGGCACTGATCGGACACACCCATGTTCCCGCGTGCTTCGCGACCATCGCCGAGCCGGACCGCGAGGTCGCCACCGAGCAGGTCTCGGCCTTTCAGGTCGCGCGCAAGCTCCTCGGGCCAGGCCAGCAGAACCGGGGTGCGTTCGTGGCCTCGGCCAAGTTCGAGCTGCCGCGGTTCGGGCGTGCGATCGTGAACCCCGGGTCGGTGGGCCAGCCCCGCGACGGCGACACGCGGGCGAGCTACGCGATCCTCGACCTCGACGAGCAGACCGTGGAGTTCCGCCGGGTTTCGTACGACCTCGCCCGCGCGCAACAGCGCATCGAGCAGTCCGACCTGCCCAGCGCCGCGGCGGCGCGTCTCGCCCTCGGCGCGTGAACCCGTAGTGCGTGAACCCGTAGTGCGTGATCCCCTCGGCGCGTGAATCCCGTCGTGCGTGAATCCCTCGGTGCGTACGCCACACGGATTCGCGGTCGCGCGCACGGCGCCCCGCGGAACCGCCGGCCTCGCCGCCGTCACAGGCGGAACATCCTGCACAACCGGAACCCCTGCGCCGAGGATCGGGGAACAGCCGCGCGCGGCGCAAACATCGCGGCCTGAATCGTCGACGGAAGGATCATGATGCGCATTCGCGGACTCTCTCGAGGTATCTCCCGGGTCATCGCCGTCTCGGCGGCCGTCTGGTGCTTTGGGCTGCTTGCCCGCGCGGTCGAGTCGTCCTGCGTGCTTGCGGGCGATGGCGTGGTCGACGGTGGCGACGCCAGCCTCACCGCGGGTGCGGCGGTCATCACGGGTATCCGCGATGTCGCACGCTTCAGCGCCGACATGCTGTCGGTTCCCTCCGCGCTCGCCGTGGCGGCACTGGCTGCGTCGGCGCTCGGATCGCTCATGGTCATCCTCCGCAGCCGCTCGGACAAGGCGGGGGCGACCTTCGCCGCGCTCGCCGTGTTCGGCGCGCTCGCGTTGTCGCGGACCGAGATCCACGCGATCCTCGACGGGAGCGGACACACCCTGACCCACATGCTGGCGCGCCTCGGGCTGGTGATCGGCACCGGCGCGCTGGTCTGGCGCTGGATCGAGGATGTCGCGCTCGCCGCGTCGCTCGCCCCGAACGACGACCCGCATGCCGTCGACGCCGCCGCCGACCGCGAGGCGGCCCACATCGCCAAGCATGGCCCGCTCAACACCGACGCCGCGAGCCGTCGGCTGCGCGAGGTGCTGCGTACCGAGAGCGAGTCGCCCGCCCACGAGCCCGGACTGCACGGACGCGGCTCGCCGATCCCGCGGCTCATGCCGACCCACGACGAGCCGGTCGGCAGCGCCGACTGACGCGCCGACTGACGAGCCGACATCTCCGGCGGACCTGCCGAAACCGCCCTCATGCGGCCCGAGGTCCACCTGCGGCCCGAGGTCCGCCCGCGGCCCGACCGCGGGCAGGCCCGCGGCGCGCCTCGCCACCCCCAGCGGCGGCCGGGGGGGAGGCGCCCGATCCGGGGCAGGGGTGCTACATTCTCCCCCTTCCCCATGATCGAGCTCCCACCGCCCGGAACCGAAACGGTCCTCATCCTCGACTTCGGCAGCCAGACTGCCCAGCTCATCGCGCGCCGCGTGCGTGAGGCGGGCGTCTTCAGCCTGCTGGTGAGCCCGCGCATCACCGCCGACGAGATCCGGAGGATCGCCCCCAAGGGCGTCATCTTCTCGGGTGGTCCGGCGAGCGTGTTCGAGAAGGGCGCGCCGACCTGCGATCCGGCGATCTTCACCCTCGGGCTGCCCGTCCTCGGCATCTGCTACGGCATGCAGCTCATGAGCCACCTGCTCGGAGGCAAGGTCGAGAGCGCGAACCACCGCGAGTTCGGCCGGGCGAAGATCGACGTGAAGGACGGCGGGGACCTCTTCGCCGGAGTCGACGCACATGCGACCGTCTGGATGAGCCACGGCGACCAGGTCACCAGGGTCCCGTCGGGCTTCGAGGTGATCGCGAGCACCGGAACCTGCCCCTTCGCGGCGGTGCGCGACCGCGCCCGCGGGTTCTACGGCGTGCAGTTCCACCCCGAGGTGACCCACACCCCGCAGGGGGGCGACATGCTGTCGAACTTCCTCTTCAAGGCGTGCGGCTGCACGGGCTCGTGGAGGATGTCGGACTTCGTCGAGCAGGAGTGCGCGCGCATCCGCGCCCGCGTCGGCGACGCGAAGGTGATCTGCGGCCTGTCGGGCGGCGTGGACAGCTCGGTCGTCGCCGCGCTGCTCGCCAAGGCGATCGGCCGGCAGCTCGTGTGCATCTTCGTCGACAACGGACTGCTGCGGAAGAACGAGCGCGACCTGGTCGAGACGACCTTCCGCGACCACTTCGACGTCGATCTCCGCGTGATCGACGCGAGCCGCGAGTTCCTGGGCGACCTCGAGGGCATCGTGGAGCCGCAGGAGAAGCGCCGCCGCATCGGGCACCGCTTCATCGACGTGTTCAAGGAGTCGGCGAAGTCGATTCCCGGCGACGTGCGGTTCCTCGCGCAGGGAACGCTGTATCCCGACGTGATCGAGTCGGGTCACGGACACGCGGGCACCAGCGCCAACATCAAGCTCCACCACAACGTGGGCGGACTTCCCGAGCAGCTCGGATTCGAGCTCGTCGAGCCGATGCGGCTGCTCTTCAAGGACGAGGTCCGCGCGCTCGGCGAGGTGCTCGGGCTTCCGGCGCAGATCGTCTGGCGGCATCCGTTCCCCGGGCCCGGCCTGGCGGTGCGCGTGATCGGCGACATCACCCGCGAGAAGCTCGACGTCCTGCGCGAGTGCGACCGCATCCTGCTCGAGGAGATCGTGTCGGCGAACCTCTACCGCTCGACGAGCCAGGTCTTCGCGGTGCTGCTGCCGGTCAAGTCGGTCGGCGTCATGGGCGATGGCCGCACCTACGACTCGACGGTGGCGATCCGCGCGGTCGACACCCAGGACTTCATGACCGCCGATTGGTCGCGCATTCCGTACGACGTGCTCGCGCTGATCTCGAACCGGATCATCAACGAGGTCAAGGGCGTGAACCGGGTGGTCTACGACATCTCGTCGAAGCCGCCGGCGACGATCGAGTGGGAGTAGCCGCCATCGGCGCGGCGGGCGGTGGACCCGTTCAGCGCAGGATCGTCTGCCGCTCGATCATCACCTGCAGCGTCTGGCAGATGAGGTCGATGTCGCGCTCGACGAGCGAGGTCGAGAAGGGGAGCGCGATCAGCCGGTCGGCCGCGCGCTGCGCGATGCGGTAGTCGGCGCTGGTCGCGGTGTCGGCGAAGGCGGGCTCGAGCGGAAGCACGTACAGCACGCTGGTGGCGGCGATGTCGTGGCGCAGCATTCCCTGCAGGATCGAGTCGCGGTCGTCGCGTCCGAAGCGTTCGGAGAGGCGCAGGGCGAAGTGCGACCAGCGCACGGTGCCGTCGGCGCACGGGGCGGGCAGCACGAGATCCGGGTGCATCGCGAGCCGACGCAGGTACGAGTGGAACACATCCTCGAGCCGGTCGCAGGTCTCGGCGAACCGGCGCAGCCGGACCTCGGCGAGCGCGGCCTGCATCGGGTTCATGCGCGAGTCGAGGCCGAGGCGCTCGAGCGCCCGGACACCGCCGATGCGCTCCCAGTCGGACTTCGGCTCCGCGCGGCCGAGGTTGCGGATGAGGCGCAGCGCGTGCGCGAGGCTGTCGTCGTTGGTGACGCACACCGCGCCGCCCGATCCGATCGGCGACTCGTGGGTCCCGAGACCGATCACCGAGATGCGCCCGAAGCGCCCGACTGGATCGCGGCCGATGCGGCCGCCGAGACCGCCGCACACGACCTCGAGCAGCGGGATCTCGTTGCGCGCGGCGAGCGCCGCGAGCTCGTCGAGGCCCGCTGGCTGTCCGTGTGCGGCGACGCCCACGAGGACCTTGGTCGCCGGGGAGATGTGGTGCTCCGCGCCCTGCGCGCGCAGGGTGAGGGTCTTCGCGTCGACATCGGCGTAGCGGATGCGGGCGCCGCTGCGGACGGCCGCGGTGCCGAGGGTGGCGGGCGCGAGCGCCGGGATCACGATGTCGGTGCCGCGCTCGGCGCCGAGCGCGGCCAGCGCAGCCTCGATCGCGTCGCCCGTCGAGCCGAAGCTGACGGCGAACGGGCGCTCGACGATGCCCCCGACCAGGGACTCGACGCGCTCCTCGATCGTGTGGTAGGTGCCGGGCGATCCGCCGACGGCTTCCTGCATCTCGCGCCACTCGACGCGCGACGGTGGGCGTGGTCCGAGCCAGATCGGTTCGCTCATCGGGTCTCCTCCGCGGAACGCGCGCCGGCGGCGAGGGCCGCGAGCGCGTCGCCGGTCTTCCGGCTGTGCTTCATCCAGAGCCACGCCGCCTGCACGCGCACGGGGAACGCGACATTCGCGGCGCCGCCGGCGACGCGCATGAGCTCGTCGAGCTCGGCAGGTGCGAGCGTTTCGGCGTTGCGCGCGACGAGCACCGCGATCAGTCCCTCGCCGAGGCGCGAGCAGCGGCCCTGCACCGTGCGGGCGATGTCGGCCGCGGCCGGCGTGCCGGCGTTGGCGAGCGACATCAGGAGCGCGTCTCTCGTCGGCTCGTCGAGGTCCGGCGTGGCGAGGGCGGCACGAAAGGGGTCGGTCGTCGTCTCGGCGAGACGGAACATCGAGAGCAGGAGCGTCTCGGAGAGGGCGGGGGGCGTCGGGCCCGGCTTGAGGACGAGCGCGAGGCACGCGAGGCCGAAGGCGCGCTCGGCGTCGGGACCCATGCGGCGTGCGCCGTCGAGCGCGGCGCGCATGAGCACACGGCGCTCGAGCTCGACGATCTTCGCGAATCCGCCGGCATCGTCGTTGGAGGCGATGGCGGTGCCGGCGTCGGCGATCGACTCGAGCATCGCGTCGCCGTTGCGGAACCGCGACCACTGCTCGGCGGGTGCGCGGACGCCGCTCGCGAGGAGCACCGATGCGTGCCGCACCAGCGACGACTGCGAGCTGTCGGCCTTGACGGCGGCGTCGAGCACCGGGAACGCGTCGGCCGCGGACAGCACGAGCAGGCTGCCGAGCCCGCGCATGCGCGCGTCCTCGGAGAGATCGGGAAGCGAGAGCAGCGTGGCCACGAAACGCGCGGCGCCCGCGAGCCTGCAGGCGGTGCTCGCCTCGGCGATCTGCGCGACCACGGCGGAGCGCGTGCTCACCGGGAGCGCGGCCACCTGGTCGCGCGCCTTCGACTCGAGCGGCGCGGCCTCCTTCGCCTGCATGTCGATGAGGATCGCGACGGCGAGGCCCGAGACCTCGGGTGTCTTCGAGTTCGCGAGGCGCACGAGCGTGGCGGTGTCGGGCGAGCCGCCGAGCCGGCGCAGTTCGGCCGCGAGCAGCACGCGCTGCGACGACGAGAGGTCGACCCACCCGAGCATGGTGCGGACCTGCTCGGCGTCGGCGAGGTTGAGCGCGAGCGCCGCGCTGATGGCGGCCTCGCGGTCGCGCTCGCCGGGGAGCTGCTCGAGCTTGGCGAGGTCGATGCGCGCAGGGGTCGCGAGCTCGGCGAGGCCGAGGAGGCCGTCGACGCGCAGCGTCCACGAATCGCCGGCGAGCAGTTGCTCGTAGAGCGGCTGCGCATCGGCGAGCCGCAGCGCGCGGATCGCCATGAGCGACGCGTGCTGCGCGCCTTCGTTGCCTGCGTTGATGCCGTCCTTGAGCGTGCGGAGCACGGTCTGGTAGTGGTCGAGGGCGTCGTAGTTCTGTCCGCCCGCGGACTGGTTGGCGGCGGCCTGGAGGAACGCGCGCGCGCTTGGCGCGTACGCGTTCGCCGAGGTGTTCGCCGAGGTGTTCGCCGATGTGCTCGCCGAGGTGTTCGCGACGGTCGGGTGCACGGGCGCCGCGTCCGCGGCGGCACCGTGCGGCACCGCGCAAAGGGCGACCGGCAGGCTTACAAACAGGGAACAGAAGCCTCGGGACGACATGGGCGCGAGTGTAGCCAAACCACGTGGCCGAAAGCCGCGGTGATTCGATCCCGTTCGTCCGGTCGGGCGCGGCGGTGCGACCTGTCGCCGGCGATCGAGGTCAGGCGTTGCGGGCGCGGCTTGCGCGCGCGATGTCGTGGCGGAGCTGGTCGACGAGTTCCCGCACCGACTCGCCGTCGTTCGCGACGCGCTGGTCGGCGTCGATCATCAGCCGGAGCCGCTTGGCCGCGGTGTGGACGGCCGAATGGGTGTCGCGGCCGAGCGCCCGGGCGATCTCGGGGTAGCTGTGGGTCGTGAGCTCGCGGGCGAGGTGGGCGACCAGGCCGCGGGCGACGACGGTGCGGGCATGGCGTCCGCTCCCGAGGAGCTCCTCGCGGGTCACGCGCATGCGGTCGCAGACCGACTCGACGATGTGGCCGAGGCGGATGGGTGCCGAGCCGATGCTGGTGACATGGTCGTCGCCCAGCAGGCGCTCGACGGTGCCCGGACCGATCTGGCCGCGCAGGCCGTCGAGCTCGACGAGGGCGCCGAGGCGGGTGATCGCGCCCTCGATCTCGCGGATCGAGCCGCTGCACCGGCCGGCGACGGACTCCTCGCCGGCGGTCGTGAGGT